>JAJYVJ010000184.1 GCA_021792045.1 Thermoplasmata archaeon
AAGTAGCAACCCAGTTCTTGTGTAGTATGTTTATCTCCCTTGTCTCCTCGATACTGAAAATCTTCGTATTTGGTGGAACAAGCATTAACATGGCATTCAGTGTGGATGTTTTGCCCACCGCGGGAACACCTGCAATAAGGGCTGAGTTCAGATTTTCAATCATATACCAGAAATATGTTACCACTTCTGCGTTCGCAGTACCATATTTTATGAGCTCGACGGGTGTGAAAGGCCTTTCTCTGAATAGTCGAATTGTGAATGTAGACCCTCTGGTCGCGATTTCGCTTCCATAAATTGCCTGCACCCTGTGACCCTGCTGGGTAGATCCATCCAGTATTGGTTCAGCAACCGAAATATCCTTGTTACATAGCTGTGCTAGTTTAATAACGTACGAGTTAAGCTGGGCAGGATCCGGAAAAACGACATTTGTCTTGATAGACCCATATTTCCTGTGATACACAAATATAGGAACGTTGTAACCATCGCATGAAATATCCTCAACGTATGGATCTCGGACAATAACTTCAATTTTCCCGAGACCTTCAAAATCTCTCTTAAGATAGTATTTTAGCTTGTTCTTTGACTGCTCTGATAAGCGGACCTGGTATGCCTCGATGTAGTCATCAAGTATCTTACCGATATCAAAACCATCGAACGTGCCTAGATATCCCTTAACATTCGGTATAACCATTTGCATTTCTCTGGGTAGAGTCCTAAGAAAAGCATCCTCTATTTCGTTAAGTTGTGGTTCAACCACGGAATAGATTGTTTCAAGCGTTTCACGATTCCATTGTATTTCAACGGATCCGCTTGTTCCAATAATATCGTATCTGTCTACTAGGTCAAGATTCTCGTTGCCGGAAGTCTTGGCTATTGGCCTTCTGGATTTTGATCTCCTTATTGTGAACTGCGGCATTCTTACCCTCTAATTCATGCTGACTAATAAATTATTATTAATTGGATACTAATTGGAGCAATAAAATCCTTTTGCTTCCAAAGTAGATAAACATTCGGTTAAGGGATCTACCAGTGTAACAAAATGTTTAGCAACTTTTATACTGTATTTCCCATTCCGGAATATCATATTTGGGCCGATAGATCAGCGGTAGATCGCTTCCTTGGCATGGAAGAGGCCCGGGGTTCAATTCCCCGTCGGTCCATACTATTCTAACCTGCGAGAGCTTAAAACTCGGTGCGTAATTTGGTAGAAGAGTTGACTTCATAGCTAACTATTATTTATATAGAAGATTTCTAAAGACCTATTTCCATCTGCCACTGATTGGATCATATTTTATTCACCTCCCACAAAAACGTTTTTTCATGGAGTATCCATGCTACAGCAAGGTCAGTTTATTTAATGGGGTGCTTAGGCAAAAATATTCCTCATCAAGATAAAGGAACTGTCTTCATGAAAAGAGACACAAGGTTCATGATCAACAGATTTCTCTTTTATTTCTTCAACGGGAAGGGACGGTAGGTTTCTACAAATAATAATTTCACATGCCGTGGTATGGTCTATTGTAAAGATATCCAAGTGCTGCATAGACCTAAGCGAATCAGTGGAAAGATGAGATTCTCCTTCTGGTCAAAGATTTTTGAGCGCACAGAAGCGAAAATGTAGTGACCATACCAATTCTCAGATCGCGCCAAGAACATTTTCAACCTTCTTCATCATGCAGGTGTCCTGAATAAAAGGGCAATAAAATAGGACAAGCTGCAAGCTTATTTACGATCATCCGACGATGTACCCGTGCCTTCATGAGACCTCTCCAGTATCGTTTAGGAAGCGGGTAATGACGAAAATGTTGTTTACGTGATGAAAGTGTGGGAGCTACAGGTCATCATGCTTGGGACCGACAATGCATTCAGCGCACTTCTAAGCATAAATGAGAATTCTGTCGAGATCTCCGTTATTGCGGGAAAGACTGCAATTTCCTGAAATCAGTGGCAGCGTTAATCTTTTACCTTATCAGTGAGCAAAAAGTTTCACCAGCAGTACTAGAAGATGGCCCTTCTGCTAGATTAAGGTAGATTCATCTTCTTGAACCTAATTTGGACCTGAGAGGGCTTCACAAGATTAAAAAGAACATGCCTCAGATTTGAAATGCCTTGAATCAGAATGAAGTCAACACTGAAACCATGGTTAGAATCTTTCTCTCGTCAATCATTGATAGTATGTACAGGAAATTTGCCAATGACACGACGAATTGGACTGTGTTCCTCTATTCCCCGAACTCCCTTATATCATATAACATGAGCCTCATGATACAAGTATCTCTATCTGAACTAGAGGATCCAGAACAGGCTAGAGTTTTCGATAAAGAAGTGCTTAGATCTCGGTCTGCCTGGTAATGACAGAAACACCTAAGCTCTCAAGTTGCAGTATAACCCAATAGGTGTTATCCCTATAAATTTATAATCGAGTTATGGGAATTATAAGTGACCCAAATATTATACTTTGAGAATGCTCAGCTATTCCTCGGAACGTATTACCAAAAATTCATGAAATTGGGGTTTAAAAAATAAGAAAAAATAGTGAAAGATTTAGGGGCGTTATCTTAACTTTTCGCTTGAAAAGCAAGAGTATCTAGAAAACCTCACTAGACGTTTACAGGGCCAGCGATATTGCCACCGCTAGGGGTATATATCAGAGCAATTGTATTCAAGGCTGGAGTCGGTGCAGTACCAGAGATCATAATAGTTATCGTAGTGTCGTATGTCAAATAGGAGCTACTTCCAGTTGCTGCAACGCTATCCGTAGTGCCAATACCAGTCAAGGTAGCTGAGCCAGAAGAAAAAGCAGAACTCGAGTAAGTAGTACCACCAACAGTTACCCTGACAATGACATCTGATAAACTTACATTTGCACTAACCGAGGTAAAAGTTAGTACATACGTTTCTGAAGTTGATCCTACACCTGAACTCGACACAGTCATAGCCGCAGTCGGAGTTGGTTTCCCAATTAATCCGCCAAAACCACCAAGCACAGCGTAAAGCGTTGCCGCCAAAACCACCGTTATTGCAACAATAAGGATCGTACCAATAATTGCTGAAACAGCTTTATCTTTCTTTTCATCGTTTCTAATGACTATTTTCATTTTAGAGTTTGACCTCCAATGCACTTAAACGATTGCCCATTAATAAATCTTTTTGTTATTATTTATATTATGACATTCAACTATAGTCTTATAGTTATTGCACAAATTCTTCATCATGAGCGAACTTGCCAGTTTTTTGTATTACTGCTCCCTTTTTATAGATCATATATCTTTCTCCGATAATGAGACCTAGAGTGAATGCCAACAGCCCAGTAATAATGAAATTTATAAGATTGTTTCCAGTGGAATAG
>JAJYVJ010000027.1 GCA_021792045.1 Thermoplasmata archaeon
ATAACCAGACCGATAGAAGAGGAAATGATCTTAAACAAGAAAAGGATATCCGCCAAAGATCGCGCAATGGTTCAGAAACTAAAAAAAGAGCTTGAAGAGACCAAATGGTCTCTGAAGGAGTACAAGGATCTCTATGTCAGGCAACTGGCAGAAATGGAGAATTACGAAAAGGCAAAAGAACGAGAAATAGCTCAGATAACAAAGAGCGCAGGCAAAGATATAATAAAAGACCTATTGCCGTTGCTTGATACGATTGATGCAGCCATGTTAAAATCCGAAAATGGCCACGAACTCACGGTAGTGAGAGATCAGTTGATAAAGATCCTCGGGACGTATGGTTTCTCTTCCATTGATGCTAAAGGAAAGAAATTTGACCCGTATTTGCACGAAGCAGTCGCTGTAGTTCAGAATGACCAGGATGGAATAATAGTCGACGAAGTGCAGAAAGGTTACAAAATAAACAATGAGGTTATAAGAACTTCGAAAGTAGTAGTAGGAAAAAAAGGTGAATAATAATGGCAAAGATAATAGGAATAGATTTGGGAACTAGTAATTCAGCTGCGGCTGTAGTCATTTCAGGAAAACCAACGGTGATTCCGAGCTCTGAAGGTGTCTCCCTGGGAGGGAAGGCATTTCCGAGTTACGTTGCCTTCACAAAAGAAGGCGATTTGCTTGTAGGGGAACCTGCCAAAAGACAGGCGCTACTGAATCCTGAGGGAACTGTTTTCGCAGCTAAAAGGAAAATGGGCACGGACTTTAAGTACAAGATTTATGGCAAAGAGTACACGCCTCAACAGATATCTGCGTTCATCCTCCAGAAAATAAAGAGGGATGCTGAAGCTTTTCTGGGAGATACTGTGAGTGAAGCCGTAATCACTGTGCCAGCGTACTTTAATGACAATCAAAGACAGGCGACAAAGGACGCAGGAGTCATTGCCGGTTTAAATGTAAAGAGGATAATTAACGAACCTACGGCCGCTTCCCTTGCGTACGGTCTAGACAAACTTAACCAGTCGATGAAGATTCTTGTTTTCGATCTTGGAGGTGGAACTCTGGATGTCACCATCATGGATTTCGGAGAAGGTTTGTTTGAAGTTATATCGACATCTGGAGACACGGCCCTTGGCGGGACTGATATGGATGAGGCTATCATAAAATTCCTCGTTGATGATTTCAAAGCAAAGGAAGGAGTCGACCTATCAAAGGATCAGAACGCTTATATAAGGCTTAAAGACGCCGCTGAAAAGGCAAAGATTGAGCTTTCGTCCACACTAACTTCAGAAATTGATTTACCATACATAACTGCTACCCAAACCGGACCAAAACATCTCAAGTACACGCTGACAAGGGCTAAGCTTGAAGAGCTTATTGCACCGATAGTACAGAAGTGCAAGACACCACTAGACAAGGCCATAGAGGAGGGAAAGCTCTCAAAGGCCGATATAAATAAGATTATCCTTGTGGGAGGCCCAACAAGGATGCCTATGGTGAAGAAATTCATAGAAGATTACTTTGGTAAGAAGGCAGAAGGAGGCGTTGATCCTATGGAGTGCGTGGCCATAGGAGCGGCTATACAAGGTGCAGTTTTATCCGGAGACATTAAGGACATCATACTTCTTGATGTGACGCCATTGACTCTTGGTATAGAAACACTTGGGGGCGTTGCAACACCCATAATACCTGCAAATACAACGATTCCGACAAAAAAATCACAGATATTTACAACTGCGGCTGATATGCAGACAGCAGTAACTATACACATAGTTCAAGGAGAACGTGCGATGGCTGCCGACAACGTTTCCCTTGGAATGTTTAATCTTGTGGGCTTACCGCCCGCACCGAGGGGAATTCCCCAGATAGAGGTAACTTTTGACATTGACGTTAATGGGATTCTTAATGTCTCAGCAGTGGACAAGGGTACGGGAAAGAGCCAGAGCATCACATTGACCGCATCCAATAAACTCTCGAAGGAAGAGATAGAGAAAATGAAAAAAGCTTCTCAGGAGTTCGCAGAGCAGGACAAGAAAAAGAAAGAGGAGATCGAGAAACTGAACGCCGCGGAAACGCTTGCTTACACTGTGGAAAAGACGGTTAACGATGCAGGAGACAAAATAGACGAAGGCACAAAAAAAGATGTGCTTGAGAAGGTGAAGGAAATGAGGTCTGCGATCTCTGAGAAGGACCTTCAAAAGGTCGATACACTTTCACAGGAACTTTCAAAGAAAATACAGGAAGTCGGTGCGAAAATGTACCAGCAACCAGGCGGACCAAACACGACAACCGACGCACAGGAAGGAGCGCAACAGGAACAAAACCAAACGACGCAGGATGACCAGACTGGAAAAAACGAAGATGAAAAAGTGGTAGATGCAGATTATACCGAGAAAAAATAAGTGGAGCGATAGATAGGTTTGGCCAAGGATTACTACGAAGTGCTTGGCGTCAGCAAGACTGCCAGCCAGGATGAAATAAAAAAAGCTTTTCGTACACTCGCAAAGAAATACCATCCAGATGCAAATCCAGAAAATAAGGAACAGGCGGCAGAAAAGTTCAAAGAGATCAGCGAAGCGTATGAAGTACTCTCTGATGAAAACAAGAGGAAGATGTACGATCAGACTGGCAGAGTTGATTTCGGGGCCGGCAGATCGGATTTCACCTGGCAGGATTTTTCACACTATGACGATTTTAGTGATTTAAGAGATGTATTTAACAGGATATTTGGCGGTAACTTTGGCTTTGGTAGTTCTAACGACTTTTTTTCAGGAATGCAAAACTCTGGCCCGAACCTTGATCTAATCACTTCTGTGGACATTGGACTCGAAGAAGCGTATTATGGATCAACACGCATTATAAAATATCAGAGAAATGCGCCGTGCCAGGCATGCAACGGAACTGGGTCCAAAGACGGAAAGATGGTTACATGCCCAACCTGCCATGGAAGTGGACAGATACGAAATGTGCGAGGGCAGGGGTACTTCAGAATGGTTTCCGTCTCTGTTTGCCCTACCTGCAATGGACGCGGAACCGTACCGTCCCAACCTTGTCCCGTGTGCAAGGGAAGAGGCTATGTTACGGTGACAGAAAATCTCCAAATAAACATTCCTAAAGGAGCACAGGATCAGCTCAGGTTGCGCTTGAGAGGTAAAGGGCAATATAACAACGGCCGTTCTGGAGACTTATACGTTATTTTGAATGTCCGCGAACCGTCAGGAATCCAGAGATCTGATGACAATCTTTACGTAATCCTCGACATTTCTTTTCCAGAGGCTGCACTTGGAGTGAAGAAACAGATAAAGCTATTCAAGGAGGAGTTTGAGGTCAATATACCTGCAGGAACACAGCCAAATGACATAGTAAGGATTAAGGGAAAAGGAATGCCGCACATGAATAGCAGTGGTTCTGGAGACTTGATGATTAGAATTAAACTGATCGTACCAAAGCATCTTAACTCCACACAAAAGCAACTAATATCGCAGCTATTGGAGGAAAACACAAAAAAGCATTCGTGGTTTGGAAAATCTTAAAAGCACAGAAAAGATTATATTACTGTTACGTGATATTACTATATGAAATTTTTCATAGCTTTCGACAATTCAGAAGGTGCCAAAAAGGCTCTTAAATTTGCAATGAAGTTTAAGCCAATAGCGGATGAATACGTAATCTGCTATATTTCTCCTTTGATAATTGGGGCTGGCCCAACCTACGGTTCATATACTCCTCCGACTGTATTCAGCAAAAGCGACAATGCTTCACAGGAAGTACTTAACAGTGCTAAAGAACTGATAGAAACAGAAAATGTAAACGCCTCGTTCCTTGGGCTTGAGGCTTCGGGCGATCAGATTGCCAGGGTTATGACGAATGCTGCAATAGAAAGAGGTGCAGACGTGATAATTACGGGGACAAGGAAACTTTCGGGGCTCAGTAAGGTATTCCTTGGTTCAATCAGTTCGGAAATAGTGAAACTAAGTACTCTTCCCGTCTTGGTTATTCCTCCTGGTTAGCCTCTTCAGTTAATGCTGAAGCGTACTAGATTTTATGAAAAGATCATTCATAAGGAAGCGTCCCTTCAAAACTGTTCTGTATAAAAATCGTTTACGATCTTAAAGAACTGATCTGTTTGGTCGATGTAAACCGGGTGTTTCGAATTTTTTACAATAACCAGTTTGCAGTTCTTAATCAAATGGGAGTATTCCTTTCCGAGAGACGGAGGGACAACAATGTCATTTTCGCCCCACACCAGTAATACGGGTGCTTTTATACCTACAAGGTTTTCTTTTTCTGGTTCAAGCCAAGCCGGAGCAACTGCAACAACACTCTCAATCATGTCAGGGAAAGATAATGCAGCCTTAAGAACCATGCCGCCGCCCATCGATGCACCGAGAACATGGGCATGATCTAGGCCTATTGCATGCATGTAGTCCCTCAGCATTATCGGTCCGTTCTTCAGGTCTCCTCTATTTATGCCATAAGTAGGGGATGAGGGAGACTTCCCAAAGCCTGGATAATCGAAAGCGTACACATTCATTGAAAGTTTATCGAATTTCTCGAAAGCACCCACGTCTTTCCAGTTTTGTGATGTGAAAGACCAACCATGCAACAACACGATACTTCTCTTGTTTTCATTGCGATATGAAAAACGATGGAAAATACTTGACCCGTTGATATTAATAAAATTCTCTTTAACATCTAACGACATACATCCATTATTTTGAACTTGTTATAAAGGATAACGAATTTTCCCACATTGTTCAACTTTGGACCACTTCTCAAAGGATGCGCTCGGATATGGCAACCTATGCTAATGTTTTTATATCACATATTTATATGCATGCAATGAGAAAAAAATTATTATTAGTTGGAATAATAATACTTGTTGTTGGGGTAGTTTTTGCTGCCGTTGGCACTTTCGGCACAGCTCACTTTACATCAGTTTCGACTCTAACGATGACAAAAGATTCTCAAGGAATTTTTGCGTCCAAAGGGATAGAAATCTCATCAGGCAATCTCTTCACTTTTGAATCAAAATCAAATTCAACCTATCTTGTGAGTTTCAGCGATCTCTCCAATGTAAATTCTTCAAATATTGCGAAATATGAAGTACATCCATTGACGAGGACATCAACTGATTCTATCACAAGCTTTGTTTATGATAATATAAGCGGAACTTTTGCCGTAGTATCGTTGTCTTCCTCAGTTTCATCGGTCACGGCAGTTCTAGTAACTGATTCCGGAGCCCTAGTTGTAATGGGCCTACTATTGATCCTTGGAATCGTGCTCGCTATAGTTGGGGTCATCATCACCATAATAGGGGCAATATTGAAACCAAAGAATGGTAATGGAATGCAAAATTACGGTTTCAACAGATAATTCCTAAATGCAAACATGGAGAGGAATGCTTATATTTACATATAAGATGACGTGGAACTTTAGGTTAGATGTTCAATGGGAAGTATAAGGCCTTCAAATGTCAAGAGAATTGCGGAAGAACTGGTAGACAAGAATCAAGATCTATTTAATGAAAGTTTTGATAGCAACAAAGCACTCTTAAAAACGTCCATGAAAGATGCGTCAAAGAAAACCGTTAATGCAGTGGCGGGTTATGTCACACGGTATGTCATCAAAAAGAGAGTAAAGCACCAGAAGGAAGTAGAAGAAGGATCCGTCTTGAACTAATCCTTTTTCAGATCATTCTATTTTTGCATCGGGCAAAATCCTGAGTTTCTCTAGTATGAACTGATAAATTATTTCAAGATATTCATTCATTTTTGTATCTGTACTCACTGATAATGTATTAATGCATCACTGATAACTATCAGTTAATAGAAATATTTTATATATCTATCGATGATAAGAAAATCGTAAAATAAAAACCAGCGAACACAGACTTAAAAGATCTATCGTTCGTAGACAGTGCTTCTATGGCCTACCTTCAAGATCAATATTCTAACAGATTTATGCTTAATGTCGAGGATCACTCTATAATCTCCAACTCTTAGCCTATAATACGGATATCTAACGAGTTTCTCTACATACCGTTCCGGGTTTATAGATAAAGCATCCACCTTTTCATAAATTCTCTTGGCAATAGATCTGTCTAGGCTTTTTAGCTGTTTAACGGCAGAAATGGACCAGATAATCTCGTATTCCATTAAAGCCCAAGATCCTTTTTTACCTGTTCATGTGTGACGAATTTCCCATATTCGATTTCTTTTCTAGCTTCTTCTATTTCTGCTATTGTCTGTTCATTAAGTTCGCTAAGGTCCTCAATCATCCTTTCGATCACTTCTTCATAGGTCTCTCTTGGATGTAATTTCATTGACTGCAGCGTCTTCTTTGTTTCCTCCCTTATCTGTATCGTTGAAACTACCATAGTTATCTATAGTGTTCGATAGTATAAAGTTTTATCTTATGGAACTGCAATGTCTTTTGCTTCAACGTCCTAAATTACCAGTTTAACATGTGCCTTATCGTTTGGGCGCAAATAAAATACAATTACAGTAACGTGACCTCCCCCCGCTTTCGCAGGGAACTTCCCACTTCAAAGGTTGCTGGCGAAATCTCCATGGGCTTGAATTCCCCTCGGTCCGAAGGTACTCTGTCCCTGATGCTAAGCCGTATGACTTTACGGATCCAGGCAAGCATGAAGCAATATGCGATCCGACCTGTTTCACTTCTGTCTTCCAGTGGACATCGTAGTTTCCTTAGTAAAATAATAAACTTTCGCTCGCTTTCATCCACTATATTGCGAAAGGGAAATTCCCGCTCGCAAATGTTAAAGAAACTGCATTAATAATTTTCTGGGAAAGTCCAGCTTTATCAGGATTTAGTGAAGGCGAATTAGATACGGCATAGTAAAGCAGTCTTTGGCGCTCCGTTTGTAAAAATTAATATAATGTTTAAACATAAATATATGTTGTGTCAAAAACTATCACAATTAAAAATTCAGTGTACAATGAGTTAAAAGAGTTTAAGAAAGAAAATGAGAGTTTCAGCGAGCTTCTGGACAGATTAATCAATTCACAGAGCAAGAAGGATATCCTTAAGTCCCTAAGGGGAAGCATTGAATTTGAAAGTAAGGAGAAAATTTTCAAAGAACTCGAGGAGAAAAGGTGGGAGAAGAGAGATTGATTCTGCTGGACACTGATGTTATAATCGAGATACTGGACAAGAACTCGAATAGGGGAGGGAGGAATTAATGCTTAGAATCATTGAAAGCGGGGAGCAATACTGTACAAGCTCGATGAACATGCACGAGGTGCTTTATGGCATAGAAAAATATTCTAGGGATTCACGCTTAGTTCTGCAGATACCAACACTGGGATACGAAAAAAAAGACTGTGAACTATCCGCTGTACTCGAGTTAAGTGCGGAAAGAAAGGGAAAAACAGTCTCAAGAATGGATGCGATTATTGCGTCTATAGCGATAAACAACGGGTGCTCACTCTACACATTAGATGAGCATTTTAAAGTTTTTAAAGAAAATGGACTCAAACTGTTTAAATAGAACACAATGAACCGAACTGGAGTTGCTCATTATTTTAAGCTAATACTAAACGTTCTCAGGAGATACTCAGAATTCCAATAATTCTTTGGCAAAATTATGTATGCCATGGATTAGAATAGCAGCTGGAAGTGATCTTTATAACATTCTACCACAAGAATGTCAACAATGAACATTTCAACCATTTTCCCTGTCTTTGTCATGAGGAGATCAACGACAGCATCATTGACAAATACCTTCCTCCTGTATTTCACTCGTTTTCATCCGCTCTCTTACGAGAGAGGATTTTTTTCATTCACATATGTTAAAATCTAATGGACGTGTTAGCATTATATTAATTGTAGCGATTAACACTTATGATCTCTAAAGACGTGTACATAGTTTCTGCCTCCCGAACACCAATAGGGCGATTCGGAAAAAGCCTGATAAACACAAGTGCCCCTGTGCTTGGATCAAGGGCTGTGACTTCGGTCATAAAGGATGCGGGAATAGAATTCAAAGACGTACAGGAAGTCATATTTGGAAATGTTATTCAGGCTGGTGTTGGCCAAAACCCAGCTGGCCAGGTTTCTTCTCTGGCTGGGCTTCCAGACAAGACAATAAAGTATACTGTCAACACTGTTTGTGCTTCAGGAATGCTGGCTGTTGAAAACGCATCCAGAGAAATCATGCTCGGTGAAAGAGATCTTATTATAGCTGGCGGAACAGAAAATATGAGCAGAGCCCCGCTCTTGATCCCACCTGAAATGAGATGGGGTGTTAAGCAACTTTTGGCCAAAAAGGTAGAAATGAACGACAGTATGTTGACTGACGGCTTACTTGATGCGTTTTACTATGAACATATGGGTGTTTCTGCAGATAGATCGGCAAACAAATTTGGCGTTACGAGAGAACAAGCAGATTCTTTTGCCCTAAGAAGTTTCCAGCGAGCGGAAAAGGCTTGGAAGGATGGTGAATTTAGAAAGGAATCCATAGAGATGCCGGAACTGAAGACAGATGAGGGAATAAGGAAAACCAGCATGGAAGATCTTTCTAAACTGAAACCAGCTTTTACGGAGAGAGGCGTACTGACTGCCGGCAACTCTTCTCAGTTGAGTGATGGGGCTTCCGCACTCTTGATCGCCTCAAAGAAAGCAGTAAGAGACTATGATCTGAAGCCCATTGCCGAAATAACCGGTTTTACTCAGGCATCCCTGGATCCAAGGGACTTTGTTGAAGCCCCTATACCTGCAACAAAACAACTATTGGAACAGATTGGACATAGTATAGATTACTTTGATCTTGTAGAACACAACGAGGCTTTTTCCATTGCGTCGATCATAGTAAGGGATCAGTTGGGAATAGATGATGAACGATTCAATGTAAATGGCGGCGCCATTGCCATAGGGCATCCACTCGGAAACAGTGGATCTAGGATTATAGTCACGCTTCTTAATGCGCTGAGATCAAGGAAACTAAGTACAGGACTCGCCACAATATGCCACGGAGGTGGGGGCGGGCATTCACTTTCACTTGAGGTGCTGGAATGAAAGTCTCGGTCATAGGCGCGGGGACCATGGGCAATGGAATAGCACAGGTGTTCGCTCAAAAGGGAAATGATGTAATACTAGTTGATACGTTTCCTGACGCAATAAAGAAAGCTTTGGAAACAATGAAGTCATCCCTGGAGAAACTTCAAAAGAAGGGCGCCATTCGAGAAGACCCCAAGATTGTTCTCAATAGAATAAAAACGGAAACTTCGCTTTCTGCCCTTTCTGAATCGGATGTTTACATAGAAGCTGTTCCTGAAAGACCAGAGATAAAGAAGACCGCAATTGAAGCTATTTCCTCGGTTGCCCGGCCGGATTCCATCGTGGCATCCAATACATCGTCAATTTCCATAAATCTGCTTTCAAGTTATTGTAAATTTCCGCAAAACTTTGTTGGAATGCACTTTTTCAACCCGGTCCCGGTAATGAAACTTGTCGAGATCGTGAAGAGCAACAGAACGTCAGAGGAAACTTTGAACAAGGTGATGAGTTTGGTAACACTGCTCGATAAACAGTATGTGGTTTCCAGTGATTACCCCGGATTCATATCAAATAGGATTCTCATGCCTTTACTGAATGAGGCAATGCTAGCCTTTGAGCAGGGCATAGCGACGAAGGAAGATATAGACAAGACCATGAAATTGGGAATGAATCATCCAATGGGACCACTTGAACTCGCGGACTTCATTGGCCTCGACGTGACAAGCGATATAATGGAAGTCTTATATCGCGAATTCGGTGATCACAGGTATAAACCGCCGATCATACTTCGGAACCTTGTCAATTCTGGCAAGCTCGGAAGAAAATCTGGTGAAGGATTTTATAAATATTGAGGTGTAAGGTATGTATAAATATATCAACATAGAAGATCAAGGGAGAGTAAGAACAATTACTATTACCACAGGCTCAGCGTTGAATCCGTTAAGTATTGAAGTTCTAAGCGAAATAAAAAATGGCATTGAGTCTTCAGAAGAGAGAGTCGTGGTACTTACTGGCTCAGCGAAAGCATTTTCTGCAGGAGCAAACGTGAAGGATTTCAAAGACCTAACGCCTCCCCAAGCGTTTGAATTTGCGAGACAGGGGCACGATGTTATGGATTACATCGCATCCTACAGCATGCCAGTAATAGCCGCCATGCATGGCTTCGCGCTCGGTGGAGGTTTTGAACTTGCCCTTGCGTGCGACATCAGGATAGCTAAACCCGGAACGGTCATAGGTTTGCCTGAAATTACGCTTGGCATACTACCAGGGTTTGGTGGCACACAAAGGTTGAAAGCACTAATTGGAGAGGCAAGAGCCTTTGACATGATTGCGAACGGCAAGAGAATTGTTGCCAGTGATGCACTTGCCATGGGAATAGTAAATGAGGTCTCGGAAGATTACCTCGGACGTGCCAAGGAATACGCAAGAGATCTTGCAGATAAGCCTAAGTTGTCGCTCCAGTTAATAAAGCAACTTCTAAGAACGAAGTCGGACAATGTGTTCAAGGAAGAACAGGAGGCCTTTGGCAAAGTCTTTGAAAGTCTGGACAGCAAGGAAGGAGTGGATGCTTTCTTGGAGAAGAGGAAGCCAGTATTTACCGGAACAAAAAGATGAATGCTCAGTTCCTTTCCCCTCACTTCGATAAAAATCATTATATATTATAATGCGGTAACTACCTGACAAGTGTCGGACAAGTGTTAAAATGTTCCTCGAATCTCTGGAAGTTGACAATTTCAAATCGTTCGGTAGCAAAAGGAGAATTGTATTCAGAAAGGGTTTCACTGTCATCAGCGGCCCCAATGGAAGTGGGAAGAGCAATATCGGGGACGCCATTGTCTTTGTTATGGGAACACGGTCATCAAAGTCAGTTAGGGCTGAAAGAATTTCTGATCTGATTCACAGGCGCCCTGACGGGACAAGCAGAAAGAATTATGCCAGTGTAAGTGTAGTTCTTGATACGGAAGACATGGGGAAAGATCCCATGGAGAGAAAGATCGTAATAACCAGAGAGATCATAAACGATGGAGATGACTACAAATCCAATTATTTGATAAATGGCAAAAAAGCTCGCTTGTTTGACATCGAGACGCTGCTTGATTCTCTGCATATATACCTTGACAACTACAGTTTTGTGCTCCAGGGGGACATAAATAACGTTGTCAGGATGACAGGTTTTGAACGAAGGAAACTCCTGGAATCTATATCCGGAATAGAAATGTTCGATACAGAAATAAATAAAGCCCAGGGTGAAATTCAAAAGATTCAGGATAATCTAACCAGACTTGAGGTGATGCTTGAGCAGACTCGTATACGAAGGAATCAGCTGGAATCGGAAAAAGCCGCAGCGGAAAGGTATATCGAACTTTCTACAAGATTGAAAAATCTAAAGCAGACAAAACTAAACCTGGAAATAGAATCCATCGTCAGAAGTATCGGCTCCTTTGAAGAGAGCAGGAAATCTATGGAAAGTGAAATAGTGCTCATAAATTCCAGGATTACAGATCTCGAACAAAGGAGAGAAGAAAAGAAGATTCATCTTGATAAACTAAAGTTGCAGCTTGACAGTGCTGCGAACTCCGAGCTGAAAGAGATTCGGTCGACAATAGAGAACAGGAGGATTGAAATCGCCCAGGTAGGGATCTCCATAGACAACCTCAACGACAGAATACAAAAGATTGATGATGAACTATCTTCTTCTAAAGAAACTATAGAGAGTCATAAAAAAAGGCTCGCATGGTTGGAATCCAACAAGATATCAAATGCTTCAAAGCTTGAAGATCTGAACAAAAAACTCTCGCAGAGAAACTCCGAACTTTTCGCACTTAGAAAAAAAATCAGCGTGGACTCTTCGGACATACTGGACAAACAAAATAAAATCAAGGAAAAAGACGACCAGATCAAGGAACTCAATCGCCAAATAGATGGGATGCAGGAAGAGAGACAGGCTCTGATGAATCAGAGAGCGCAGTTATTGTCCCGTTTAGGCACGAGCGAAGAGAGGATCAAGGACGTCGAATTTCAAGTAAAGGATGCAACCTGGAGGCTAAAGGAGATAGGCAAGGAGCATGACGAAGGTAAGACGAATTTTGAAAGTGTGAACAAGCAATACTATGTCCTTAAAAACGCCCTCGATAATCTTAGAAAGAAAAAGGATCAGATACTTGATGAACTTAACCGTCTTGGACGCGAACACAGTCAACTTCAGGCTGTTTCGTTATCAAGACTAGGATCGTCCGGAAAGGCTCTCTCGACGATAATGGATGCAAGAAACTCAGGGAGGTTATCTGGTGTAAGGGGGACAATAAGGGATCTTATCACATTCGACGAACAATACCGGAAGGCCATTGAATCGAGCGCTGGTTCGAGACTCAACTCGGTAGTGGTGAATGACGATGGAGTCGCAGAAGAGTGCCTGAAGATTCTTAAAGCAGAGAAAGCAGGAAAACTCACATTTATTCCTATAAACAAAATGGTTTCTGGTAGGCCGAGGGGCAAGGCGATCACGGTGCATTCCTCTGAGGGGGCTGTTGGATACGTCTTTGAACAGGTAAAGTACGATCCTGAGTATGAAGGCGCGATATGGTACGCCTTCCAGGATACAGTTATAGTAAAGGACGTCCAGACCGCCAGGAAATATATGGTCGGAGTTCGTCTAGTTACAGTTGATGGCGACATATTTGATGCGAGTGGCGCTATAACTGGTGGATATTCGGAATCATCGAGGAGCAACCAGCCAAATACAGGTCGCTTAAACGAGCTCTCTGCCAGAATTGTTGAACTTAATTCAGAGCTCGAGAAGACGACTGCAGATATTGAGCTTAAGGATAATGAGTTTGAAAGGATCTCACAGATGCTCAGAGAGAGTTCAAAGAACGAGGGTTCAAAGTCAACGGAGATCAGGCAACTGGAATCAATTATTGAGAACGGAAAGGCGCAGATAGAAAATATGAGAAAAGATGCTGAAAAGGAAAAGCATGAACTAGAGCATCTGGATGCAGAAATCTCTCGAAAGGACACGGATATTTCAAAAGTGAAAGAGGAGCTCCGATCAAGAGATCTGGAGAAGAACGACCTTTTCCAAGCGATAAAAGATCTATCTCCGAAATTTGCGGAGAAAGAGACATTACTTCAGGATGAGGTGAACTTATTAAGTTCCCAGGTGAGTGAATTTACACTTGAACTGACAAAAATAGATTCCGACATGAAGAACATAACAGACAGGATGCAGGAACTCGGCGTTCGTATGCATACACTCGAATCAGATAAAGTTAGTTCTATATCCGAACTTAAAGGATTTGAGGCGAAGTTGTCTGAGTTGAAAAATGATCTTGTAAAACTACAATCTGTGGAAGAGAAACTCTCCGAGCAGTACAAGGGTCTGATAGAGGAGATCAACAAAGTTGATTCTGAAATCAGGTCTCTGGAAGATCGAGTAACGACAGAAAGATCGCTAGTGACTACAAAGAACGATCTGATCCTGGAGATAAATATTAAGATAAATAACCTGGAATCACGCAGATCTGAGCTCAATAAGGAGATGGAAGAAAACGGCGGAAAAGTACTGGACGAGATAAAGTCGGATTCGCAGGCCAAGAGAGAGATGGATGCATGCAACTCAGATCTCAATTCCCTCGGCCCGGTAAACCAAAAAGCAATAGAGGAGTATTCCGAGGTTACCAAGAGTCTAGAAGAGATTGAAAAAGACATATCTGGATTCAGGGAAGAGAAGTCAAGTCTTGAGGCTCTTACAGATAAGTTAAACAACCAAAAACGGGTCATATTTATGGAAACGTTCACAAAAATAAGCAGGATGATGAGTGAGATTTACCGCGAAATATCCGATGGAGGGGAAGCTTTCCTGGAAATTTCTAATGACGCAGACCCCCTTAACTCAGAGATATACATCAGAGCTAACCCAAAAGGCAAAGGATTTTCAAAGGTCGAGGCACTCAGTGGCGGTGAAAAGAGCCTTACCGCGTTGTCGTTCATTATGGCCCTGCAGAGAACAAACCCGTCACCCGTATATTACCTTGACGAGGTTGACATGTTCCTTGATGGAGCCAATGCAGAAAGAGTTGGCAAGATGTTTAAGCGTAATTCATTCACTTCGCAGGTCTTCACTGTTTCTCTTAGAAAGGCGATGTTGAAGTATGCCGATAACGTAATTGGCGTAACCACGATGGATGATGAAAACACAGATGTTTTTGAAAAATTCATAGATGGCGGGGATGACCCGGAGGTGGGTGGATGAATCAGGAAGACATAATGAACAGCATAATCGTGCAGGGGACAATCTTGGAAACAGACACGAAATTCTACATTGATATACTCGAGAACGAGGGCACGATCGTTGAATATAATAATCCTGTTGAAAGGACGATAGCTTCCTTGTTCCGGATGTGCATGGACGGAAAGATCGATCCATGGAATATAGACCTCAGGTCTTTCACAAGGATTTTCTCGGAAATTGTTGACGCAGATTTCAGGGATTTTGGGGCGGCAGGATTTTTGATTTATGAAGCTTGGAAGATTCTCCGGCAGAAATCAGAGATCTCGATAGAGAAAAGAACCGTTCAGGAGGAAGACTTTATCGATGATGATCAGGTCTTTGACTCTTATGGCGATTTTGCAGAGCCAATAGAGCTCGAGATTCGCGAACCTGTAAGGCACAAAGAGAACAGGAAAGTATTCCTGGTCGAGCTGCTGAGCGCCATGAAGGAGGCATATAAGCACGAACGCTCCTATTCCAAGAAAACACACCAGATCAACGATGTTACGGTGTCATTTGATGAGATCGTAGAATCTCTTCACGCTGAGGAACCTGACAGAGAGATAGAGAAGGTTTATGAGCATATAATGAGCTACGAATCCCAGAGCCTGATGCTGGAAAGCGTGTGGAAGGATCTTGAAATCGGCCCTGCCTCCTTCTTCGTATATTGTATGTTCCTCGCCAGGGAGAAGAAGATCGCGCTTGAACAGGAGAGTCCTTTCTCAAACATTGTAATCAGAAAGATCCTATGAACAAAGCGTCCGATAAAGACTACATAAGCGCTACAGAGATCTCGGAATACGTTTTCTGCTCCGTTGCCTGGTACATGGACAAGGAAGGCTACCCGAGATCAAAAGAAACGTCAAAAAGGTTCAAGAGAGGAACGAGGAGGCATAGATTTCTCCTTGCCAAGTACGGCTTCATTAAAGCAGCAATTGTCTCGTTAGTGATAATCGTTGCAGTAGCGATCATTGTGCTGGTTGGACTGATTCATTGACCTTATTTTTGCTCATACTGTTCTTTGTTCTTTTCATATCGATTATTGCCATCTATTTTCTCCTCAAGGCAAAGAGGAGATTTTCGATACCTGCTGGAAAGAGGATATATCAGGACCTCAGCTCAAAGGGAAGAATCCTACGTTCGGAAAAGTACGGAGTATCCGGTAAACCAGACATGATAAAAAGAAAGCGACACAAGCTGATACCTTTTGAATACAAGAGCGGAAATTCTGATTATCCCAGGGAGGGGCATGTATTCCAGATGGCTGCGTACTTCCTGATTCTGGAGGAGAATTATCCAAAGTATAAAGTTCCTTACGGCATATTGAAATATAATAACAGGGCGTTCGTCCTAAAAAATGATGAGCACACACGTGACCGGCTTCTGTACGTTTTGAATGAGATGCGGTCCCAGTATGCAGAACCCATAAGGAATCACCAGAGCAGGGTGAGGTGCTTACACTGTTCGTTTAACGAGATCTGCGAACAAAGCTTAATATGAAAAGAGAGATAACTCGGAAAATGCTTTCACTCGAAACCTTCTCAAGGAACATGGCTGAGATAATAACTCCAGAAGAATTTAACAGTCTGTCTGGAAAAAAAATAACCGCTTACTGTGGCTTCGAGCCTTCCGGAATACCACACATCGCCATAGGGCTCCTGTGGCCAAAGAAGTTCAATGAGGTATCTGGCATGGGTATAGATCTCACCATTCTCCTGGCAGATTGGCACGCAATGATAAATGATAAGCTCGGTGGTGATTTAGATGCAATAAGGAAGAGTGGTGAGCAGATCAGGAAAAGCATGCTCGCTGTGGGTTTATCTGACAAGATAAAATTCACCTGGGCTAAGGATCTCGTCAGTGATCCCGATTACTGGGAACTGTTCCTCCGGGTGGCAAAAGCCTCGAGTCTCACGCGCTTAAGAAGATCGCTTCCTATAATGGGTAGAACGGAGGATGAGGCTGACAAAGATTTTAGCAAATACATATACCCCATAATGCAGGTTACAGACATATTCTATCTTGACGTTGATATAGCTTTGGGAGGAATGGATCAAAGGCACGCCCACATGCTGGCAAG
>JAJYVJ010000185.1 GCA_021792045.1 Thermoplasmata archaeon
GAATGCAACTCGGCAGCTGTTGCTATACCAAAAGTAGCAACGCCTTCAATCGCGGGTATAGCCATGTCTCTCCCCCAGATACCCGCGTGTAACTGTACTTCGAACTTGCCTTGTGCACCGGCGATAACGACATCAACGTCTCTTACTTTTCCAAGAACGATTCTTTCCCTGTCGGACTTCTTCGCATGGATCTCCCAAAGTGCATCCCTGGTTTCATCTGAGGTGATCTTAAAATTCTCGTTAACAAGTAACTCCTTAATGTGGTCTGCTACTGCAGACGGTTCTATATCTTTTTCGACAAATCCATGTTTTATCATAATAAAGTCAAGCCGCCATTAGTTAAAAGGTTTCTTATTCAGATACTGGGTCTCAGATACTTTTAGATTAAAATGTTCACTCAAAAGTTGAAATGTTCCGCGTTGTCACGATTTAATCTTCTTTCTTGGTACCTTATTTTAGCTAGCTTCGTGAAAATTGTGCCAAAAGATTTATTCATTGACGAGATTGGAGAATCATGAATTTCATTATAGTTGGTGGTGGGGCTGCTGGCATGGCTGCTGCTTCAAAAGCAAAACGTGTCAATCCTCTTATTGATGTTACTGTGATAGAAGCAGGGCCGTTTGTATCATATGCAGAATGCGGAATGCCCTATTATCTTGGTGGGATGTTTGAAGATTATTCCAAGCTTTTGCATTACCCTCTAACTGAATTTACAGAGAGGAGAAAGATTAAAGTTATTCTTAATGAAAGCGTGACAGAGATTGATACTTCAAGACAGCAGGTCAAAACAAGCGGGGAAAAGGTCTTTTCCTATGACTACCTGTTAATCTCCACAGGCGCCTCCGCAGTGAAACCGAAGGGAATAAGTGGACCTGAGGTGCGAACCATTCGTTCGTTAGCCGATGGTATTGCCTTAAAGCCAGAGGTTGAAAAGTCGAAAAGGATTACAATTATTGGCGACGGGGTTCTTGGAATGGAACTGTCCTCGGCTCTTGCAGAATCCAAGAAGGAAATTACAATGATATCCCATCATAAGACACTTTTTAAAAGATTGGACGAGGATGTTGGCCAGGAGCTTCTGAAAGAGTTCGAATCAAAGGTTAAAGTGGAAAAAAACTCGGAACTTATATCAGTTTCTAGGAACGATGGAGAATTTAAAGTCAAGACAACAATGGGACAACATACTGCAGATCTAGTTCTATCTGCAACAGGCATTAAACCCAACTCCCAACTCGCCTTGGAAGCCGGTCTCTCTTTGGGTAAAAACGGGGCCATCAAGGTGGACAATCAAATGTTTACCAGTGACAGTAAAATCCTTGCTGCAGGAGACTGTGCCACGTCATTAAATAAGGTTACAAATTCTGAAGACTGGATGCCGTTGGCGCAAATTAGCAACAAGATGGGCAGGGTTGCTGGATCTAATGTGGGCGGTGAAAGGATGACCTTCAGAGGCGGCATAGGCACAACTCTGGTAAAAATCTTCGACTACGAGGTTGGTTTCACGGGAATTGATTCCCCGACTTCGACAAAATATGGCTTTGCGCCCAAAGATATCTTTGTCAAGGCAGGCAGTAAAGCGGCGTATTATGAAGGCAATTCTAACGCTTACGTTAAAATAACCTACGATTCACATTCCGGTAGACTCCTTGGTGCACAGGTAGTTTCCAAAAACAATGGAGCATGGCGACTCAACACGTTAGCAGAAGCTATATACGCAGGGATCACGATGGAAGATTTGTTCTATTCGGATCTCGGTTATTCTCCACCGTTTGGCCCTGTGTGGGATCCGATAATAATCGCAGCTAGTCTGGGCATGAAGACAAGAAATTAAATCTTATTAGCAACGTTTTCATTTCTCTATTACACATCCATGGTCAGATCGAAAGTTCCAGAAAGATGAACTCTTGATCAAAGGCTAGGACAACATTCTGATCTTCCATATCAACCTCATCTGAATGTAGTAATTGAAAGGAAATGCTACAGCCGATCCTATGAAATTACCTATCAATGGATACAGACCAAAGTACTTAAAGAGGGAAAACTGGGTTGCAATTGCGACAGCATTTCCAATCACATTCAGAATTTCAAATTTCAGGAGTCTAATAATAAGACCATAAATGCGGCCGTGATGCTCTCCCATCTTGTGCGTTGTCCAGTATTCCTGAAATATAAATTCAATTGCAACTGCAAGCGTAAATGCGATAATGTCAATCGGAATTATGTACGCATAGCCAAACAATGAGATTCCAAGGAACGTAAAGAACTCGAGTGAGGCAAAACCCACAAAACCCGAGAGGGAATATTTTAGCATTCTTACCAAGTTTTTTTCTATGAACAAAATAATGTTCTCTCTTAGTTTTGCCATATTCGCTCTCACTCTTTACTAGTTCACCTGCGGATTCCGATTCTGCGCATTCGTATATCTATCAGGTCTATTATTGTATCTACGGATCTAGCTGCTCCCTCTGCGGGAAATGGGATTCGTTCATGATCCATAAATGCAACTATTTGTTGTGAATAGATCATCAAGATGCTATTTTCGAATGGACAGGAGGATTATACGGTAAACACCTTTTTTTGGCCCCATAATATGGCGCCTATACTTTTACGAAGTTTCCAACGACAAGTGAATTTCATAAGTTCTGAAGTGGAACCATCTGTTTGAGAGAATGAAATTCCACCCCAATTTTTCTTATGTTTTCTTTCAATGTCCTTATCAGAAGTAACTGGCATTTCAGCATACAATCTATTATTTGAACTCGGTAAGAAGTTTCTTTACTAACTCCGTCTTGCTTCTCTCCGCAAAAACTATTATAAACCTATGCTCAAGAGATTCCCTTAGTGTTCGCACCAACGGTGATATTTCGGTTACGCTTTCAAGTTTATCCTTTATCAAAACCTGAAGATTTGATTTTATCCTCTCGGGGCCAGAAAAGTCAAGTGGAGGAATCACGTCAATGGCATAATCGGAAGGATCAAGCTTCTCGGATTCGATGGCCAAGGCTATCTTTTTGAAATCTTCTTCGTTATACTTCACCTTCAGGATAGGTTTTAACAGCTCCCTCGATATTATTTTTCTGAAGGATGAAGAATTTTCTCCATTTGCCAGCAACCAGAAAAGATCGTAATCTGTCATACTGAATGGATTCCTAAAGTCCTGTTGCTGTTTCATTACCAGATTTTTAACCATGTACTGGGCGATCCTTGAGGTCTTATGAAAATAGACCGATCCGTACATTAGTATTCGAGCTATGAGGATCGATTCGAGGGTTGGCAGCCC
>JAJYVJ010000028.1 GCA_021792045.1 Thermoplasmata archaeon
CGTTCTATTGTGTTGTCAATCTCGCTAATCACTCGGATTTTTCTGATATTCGGCCAGTATTCTGTTTCCTTGGAGAAATCAGTCAATACTTTCCAGCATTCTTCTATCGATCCATATACAGTCTTTTCCTTGACCACTTTTACAATATTACTTTTGGGTTCCATGCCTTGTTACCTCCTTTCATCGTTGAGAGGGTACCATAACCCTGCCATCCTGCCGCCGTCCACAATAAGGGTTTCGCCCGTTACAAATGATGACATGTCAGAAAGCAGAAAGGCGGCTGCCATAGCTACCTCCGATGGCTTTCCAGTCCTGTACATAGGCACCGCCTGCCTCATTTGTTCCACAATAACGGGGTCCGATAACCTGTATGTAGAGATTGGTCCAGGAGCTATAGCGTTTATCCTGATTGATTCCCTTGAATAATCAAGTGCAGCAGATTTGGTAAGTCCTATGACGCCCTGTTTAGCGGCTGCATACGCAGACATTCCCCTTACGCCCTGGATACCTGCGGTAGATGACATATTCACTATGGATCCACCGCCTGATCCCAGAAGTGCAGGGATTTCTGCCTTCATTGAATAAAATGTGCCGAAAAGGTTCACCGAAAGGGCGGTAGCAAAATTCTCCAGGCCAAGGTTTGCGAGTTTCCCTGGAAGATGCCAGCTCCCTGCATTGTTGAATGCTCCGTCCAGCCGTCCGTAAGTCTCCATTGTCATCTTAACGGCAGCTTCAATGGAAGGATAATCGGTAACATCGACGGCAAACCCTGAGGCGTCGTATCCTGCATGTTCAAGTTCTTTCACAATACTGTTGATCTTATCGATATCCCTAGCTACAAGAACAGTTCTGGCGCCAAGCTTCGAGAATGTCCTCGCGGATTCTTCCCCAATACCCCCGCTTGCACCAGTGACTAGTATCACCTTTCTGCGCAGAATGTCAGTTGTTGGTAACATGTCGCTTTCTGAACTCATTCTACCTTCCCTCCACCCAGCTTTTTCGCTAGTCGGTCGTACTGCTCCTCGTCTATGTCTCCCTCCGCAAGCCTCAGCTTGAGGACTTCAATATGGGACCCATCTGACAATCCCCTGTTGCAGTAGAAAGCGCCTCCCCAATATCTTCTGCGACTGGCAAACCTCCATAAAAGAAACCAGACAAAAAAGAAAAGCGCCAATGGAAGTACCCAGAAAAGTGGAAAATACCATGGAAATATCCAATTGCCTTCTGCTGTAGTTCCGATCAACATTTGATAAAGCAACATCTTCAAATCGCCTTGATTTAAGATATGCTTCAGAGATGTTATTATATATTCGTGACCTTTGGAGTAACAATGTCAGGAGTCTGGGAAAATCTGGTCAATGTGGGACTAACAGAAAACGAGGCGAAGGTTGTTGAATGCCTTATAAACAAAGGTGTCGCAAGCGCGTCCGATATTTACAGAGAATCCAGAGTTCCGCGGAACAAGGTATACGAAATACTGGAAAAACTATCGAAGTCCGGATATGTAGAAATTCAACCTGGAAGGCCGGTTTTGTTCAAGTTAAACAATATGGAAAGAATACTTTCGCTGATTGTAGAGGAAAAGAAGAGGTCTGTTGAGAAAATAATTGATTTCATAAAGTCTGGAAATCAGGAGGACACGGAAACGAGTGATCCATGGGCATGGATTGTACACGGAAGGGGTGCAGTCAGGATAAAACTAATAGACCTTGCGAAGTACGCATCTTCGAGCATTTTCATGATTGGAGGATACCCCAACTCATACATCGAACACATGGCATCAATAATGAAAAACTCCGCTCGACCCGGGATCAATACCAGACTTATATGCATGGTGAACCCATTCCAGGAACCACCTGAATCAAGGGAACGTTCAAAAATGGTTGAGTATAGAACAGTCAGGCTTAATGCGGTCCAAAGTGGTTCACTGGATAAATATGACGCAAAGATAATCGATGGTTTCAGGCAAATTTCTGGTCAGGGTTGTGCTGTCGTTATAGATGAGAAACTCTCCTTTAATATTGTTGATAAATCTGAAGACCAGTCCAAGGCAACCGCAATACTGCTTAAGTTTCCCGGAGTACCTATAATCCAGAAAAGCACAATTGAAAGGATCATGTCGATTGCAACTAGAAGGTGCTAACCAGCGGAAGCAAGTATGATTTCTACTGATTACAATACAAAGCTTAATTTTCTGAGAATTTTCAGGCTGTTTTAATGCCTTTGAATCACCCTTTGAATAACGTATCTAACCTGCCTTTTTTTTCAAAATAGTGTCTGGAGTATAACATAAACCAGGGGAAATTCCACAGATCAACGTGACAATGAATCTAATACGTCGCTTTCTCTAAGTTACCGACCTTAACTTCTTCCGATTTTAACAATTAGGTATTACGCCGTTAAACAGATCAATAATCTCCTGAACAATTATTGGAACCTCCCAGATTACAAATAGTGCCTAAATCAGAAATCACCACAATTCAGTTGGAGAGATCGGTTCTGGAAGCACTCAAAAGAGTCAAGACCTATCCGCGAGAGACATATAGCGAAACAATTCTTAATCTCATAAAAAATTCAGAGGAAACAAGAGAGTTGGGAACTTTCGTGCAAAAGGCCCAGGAAGAGAGGATGAAACAGCTTTGGGAAGAAGGAGATTACTCAGGATGGGAACATGCCTGAACCAGGTGACGTAGTAATTACAAGGGTAAAATTCACTGATTCCGACAACTCTAAAATTCGTCCAGCCCTTATATTGTTCGAGGAACTAGGAAACGTTATCATAGCCGGGATAACAACTAACACGCGAATGAATGGTATGAGAATATCCAAGAACGAAGGCGCTGCCCAGGATAGCATTCTTCCGTATAATTGAGGATGGACGGTTGTTCGATACAACTTTCGTCCTTGCAGATGAAGCAGAAGGATATGTTTCTATCATGATGAACACGCTGAATTCTAATCATGCATCGCATCCGCTCCTGGAATACTATTCAGAACTGGATGATGAGGTATGGGAGTGGATATGAGGATTACGATAAGATAAGTGGAGAATTATTTGACCAAAAGTATAATGTATATAAAATGACTAATAGAAATGGACTTCTAGGAGAAAAGAAATGATTCAAAATGAAAATCAGTATCGAGAAGTTATAGCAAGCACTCTCAGTAAACTTGACGAACTCAAAAAAACCCCAAGGCCTTCTGATGTTAAACTTAGATATATCTATAGAATAAAAGACTCGGGCGATCCTGGCGATAAAACGAAGTATTACACTGAAAGAATAGAAATTGCAGATAAAACTAAGGTAGAAGTATTAGAACGCCTTATAGAAGATTTTGAAAAAAAGAGAGAAGAAAATATTAGTGTCCATCTAAACTATAACTTAAATTACCCGATAACAAGAGGGGCAGTTGGAATTTTAAATGAGGAATCCTACCCAGAGGAATTAAAGAGCCTCGTTGAAGAACTTTCATCGCAGCCTTCTTCTGATCCGAAAAGACGTAGTGTGAAGAAAAGCAATAGAAAGTTAGATATTCCTATAGCTTATTCGATTGAATTTAACGGCATATATTATATTAAGACTATTGAGAAGATAAAAATTGCCTCAGGAAAAAAGCTGGAGAAATCTCTGATCTTTGGAACAAAGTCTCAAAGAATAGTAAACATAGATCAAGACCTACTTGTAATAGTTTTAACTGAACCAGATCTTGTTATATACTCAAAAGAAAACGAAGAAGACCCGGCATTTGTATATAGTTCTCATAAACTAGGGACTATTTGCGCAACTTATGAATATATGAGAAGAAAAATACGAGAAAGTAAAGGTGAGTTAGATAAGGTACTAGACGATTCAACCTCTCTTTTGACTTATCTCGATAAGGAATGGAATACTGTTCATACCTTCTATTTTGCTCTAAAAAGGGGTGACCTTAGTATTTTAGATAATAATTATATTGATATTCTCAGGAATAAATTCTTGGGAAACCGAATCCAAAAGGATAGTGGAGGTAAACTTATCACTCAACACCTATCCGGAAAGGATATATATTGTATATTGACATGTAAGTATGGAACACTTGTGAATCGAAAAGGCGAAGAGGAAAAAGGGATAGTCGAGAGTTTCAACAGAATTCAGTCAAATGTTTAACTCGTTTCATAATCATATACAACATTAAGATAATATAATAATTCGTGAATTCTCGATACCTTTAATTCTTCTCCCATTTTTGGTCTCCTTTTAGATATTAGATAAATTTGTGCCCCTTTTTCGGTTTTAATCTCCATCTCCTTGTAGCCAAATAATACTAGAAAAGGGTTAAACAGCATAATTTTTGCTTCGTTAGACAGAGTATATATTATTAGCATAATAATAGCAAGAACCAGAAGCCCCTTAACTGGTTGTAGGAAAAGAACGGAAGGTAGAGCTATGGAATATGATAAATAATATGCAATCACATCGTTTCCTATGTTTTTGGTGTCTGAAATTTTATAAGATTCTTTGTCACAATTTTTAAGGTTTTTTTCACTAAAAATCTGCCGCCATATTATGTTACAAAAGGCACTTAAGAAGACGGGAATTAACCAAACACTAAGGGCATATCCGATATAGACAATGTATGTTATAAAAAAAATAGGAGAAAAATTGCCAATAAATGCTAAAAATGTTTGATAGCCCTTCATGTATACTTACCTTTTAACGTTGAGAGATAAAAAAACGACACCTTCAATACCTGTCTTGTTCTTAAATTTTTACCTATTTTATTCACGTTGCCCCAAGTAACGAAGTGGACCTATCTTCTTAAAGATAGCTATCTTAAGCGTTATACATTAACTGAAGCGAAGTTGGAAATCAGGAATTAGATGTTTTCAGCGCTTTGTCTCATTTCACCGTTTACAAATAAGGTCGAAGTAAATCAAAAAATGCGTCGAATTATTAAACTTATGAACGGCATCCAATAATTTGTTTTTCTTATTCAATTAACCTTTACAACGCATGCGATTTTCATGACTTCAGAGGAAAACATTAAGGAGCTGAAGCATAATATAGTCTTCAAGTCATTAATACATACATAAGTAAATGGAAGTGGTTCTAGTTTGGTAATAAGATGTTATGACATTGATCTGGCTCGTACCTACTTGATAAATTCTCTCGAGTCTGAACTTCCAATAGATGATTTTGGTCGGTATGTTCTAGATAATAAGATTGAAAATGTATTCAGATATAAACCAACCATAGAATTCTTAAATGAAAGAAGAGTTTCGCTTAAATTCAAGGAGAGCATATTATTTGTCTGTTTTCATAATCAAAACTTGTTCTGGACAGATTCCTGGGGATATACAGACATAAACGACTTTTTGGAAAGCTACGATAATCAAATATTTTTTGCAATCTACGAATCAAAAGAAAAGTATAAAGATCAGGTAAACTGGGAAGATTCTGTTGGCCAAATATACGAAGAGGTAAAGGCTCATAATTACACCTCCAAAGAAGAGTTAGAAGATTCTGTCAAATTTTTTATTGGTAATCTCGTAGACGCTTCCGTCTATAGGAATATCATACAATACGTAAAGGAGCATCGTTTTAGAAGAATAGATGAACTGATAACATCTGTATCAGGAGGATTTGCAAATCTTGAAGACTACGTTGAAGCTAAGGAATCCAGGATACCAAATATTCAGACTTTGCAATCCTATAGGTTGGTTGAGGAACTTACTAATTATTTTGATTTTAAAAATTGGACCGAAGCATTATTGTTCGCTGTCCTATTAAAATTAAAAAAAGAAGAGGATGAAGAGACTGAATCCGAAAGGATGATGGTGGATTTAGACAAGATTTTCTACAAACTTCGAAACTACCTACCTAAAAATAACAATACTAAGTTCCCAAAAATAGCGAAGAAGGAAGACTTGGAAGATATTTTCCTAAAGAGATCCGCTTTTTCTTGGATAGGTTTCTATAGCCCTGCAAATAAGTCTTTTGAGTATTCACCAATGAAATTGTACATAGACGGCAGCAATATAGTTCACAATGGACGAAAGAGGGGTGAAATAAACAAGAACCTCGTTCGACCTGTCGTAAGTTACTTGGGTGATTGTATTAGTTGTCTGGAAAAAATTGGTATTTCACCCGCAGGAATTTACATTGATGCTCGCACAAACTGGTCTATTAATAAAGGCAATGAAGTTGAAAAAAAAGAATACAAAGAGTTCAAGTTTCGATACAATACAAAGCTAACATTATACAACGAAAAAGCTGATGAGAGATTAATTCAAAAATTAAAGGATGATCCAAACTGCTTTGTTATCTCAAACGATTCTTTTGACGAATACAATCTCAATGATGCAGAAAAAGGAAGATTAATATCGTTCGAACGCACTGAATCTGGGTACGTTTTCAGGAATTCGAATGGGAATTTAATCAATGATCTCATAGATTCTAAAAATAATGATTTCGAACAATACGTGAAAATAATGCCGTTGAACAACTTAGATAATTGGCCTTATCCGGAAAAATATGACTCCTTAGCAATTGACAGTTTTATTCAAACATTCAAGCCAAATACTGATGCGAAATGAAACAATCCAAAATTGTGTTGTCCCTGTATCTATGTAAGAATTTTCTATAAAAGACATAGAAAAACACCAGATAGGTCAATTAAGTGCTTCGGATCTCTTTAAAATTCTGGGTAAAACTTTAATTCCATCACTATGAAAAAGAAGATTTTTAAATTTGAGCGTAAAAAATGGAATCGTTAACAAAAGAGGGGGTTACCAATCAATTTATCAGCCGAAACATACGAAATCGATAAAGAATTAAGAGGGGGTAAGGAAGATTAGGTGGATAGGACCATCTATGACCTTAAACGATATGAAATTCTTTGCATAATCAAGCGTAGCTGTGAATGTCTTCTTTGAATGTGAGTCACACTGAATGCCCCTCTCCTATGATCAACCTGACATTCGTATCAACTGATGGATCGTGACGCTTCACATTCGTCATGCTTAATGCAGTCTACTTTACACATTTTTTATACATTGATGAACCAGAACAGGTATAATAATTTGTAGAGTGTCTGTGAATCCATAGAAATAGCCATTCGGCAAGCAGTGAACTGTGAACTCTCGATTTTTGCCTATAATCATGTATGCATTATGGAGGTAAAACCTAGGAATTAATGCTAAAAGCCTGACCAAGAATCTGTCAAGGATGTACAATGGCTTGACTCATGGGCGGAACTTCATGGAATGGTCAGTCCAGAAGTCCATTAGTCGAGTATTAGAGTACATCCTTGATGAACAACCCGAACTATGTGTCCATGGTTTTGACTAATCAACGAATCTAATTTATTCAGTCTTCCTTACCACAATCTCCCTAGGTAACTAACGGATATGTAATCGTCGGTTTAATTTTGATCCATTTCCTCATGCGGAAGATGATTATCATTACTTGTGAAAAACATCCAACGGAATCGCAGGACATACCTTATCCGGCTAATAGTGGAAAATTCATATTCATTCATGACGAGGATGTTCAGATCTGCACTCTCCTTTGTCGCAAAGGTGTAGAGTGCAAGGGTCAAAACATATGTTACCGTTATGTGGAATAACCTTGTGAGAGATAGATTTCTTGAAAGGGCTGAGTAAGATATGAAAATTTCCAAACAAAAATGCAGGTAACAATTCAGTGATGCAAAGAGTATTTCACTGAAATTCCATCACTCATCATGAATTTTCTCGTGAAATACCAGATGGGAATTAAAAATAGAGGATTTCCGGAAATTCTCTAATTTCATTACAGAGATAATAAGATATCATCTTTCGTTTTCCCTTTCGGCTGTCCTCTCCCTAATCCTCTCGGCCAGATGATCTACCATCTCTGAAAATTCCTTAGTCAAGTTTGTCCGAGTATCTTCATCCGGATCAGGGATTGTTTCAAATATGCTTTTTGACTGAAAATCCATGCCTATTAGTTGAGAAAACGCCTTTGTTTGACTTTTATAGGTGAGGCCTTTCATCGCCCTTAAGATCTCTTCTGTAGTTAGATGATGGCTATCTGTCTTTGAGTCCATAGCTCTCTCGACAGCACCAGCTATCAGTCTTATGGGAAAAAATCCTTTCCGGGGGAAATTCTTTTCATCACCATTTATCCATGAGGTGACATCGTCTCTTACCAATATCAACATGGAGAATAACAACAAAGAATTGAAATAATTGGAAAAGCCATTTCCCTCTAATCCGAAATTGGTTAAGACGTGAGTAGAAATTGACACCTTATTCATAGGCACGATCAGAAAGTCATCGTGGGAAGAGTCATATTCAATGGAGATCAAATCGTTTTGTGCTAACGTCTTTACTATCTTTTTTATTTTTAATGGTTCTGCATTCTCTATGTCCTGTCTGAATATTTTTTCGTCTGAACCGATGGATAAGTATACCATAGCTACCTCCTGCACCAAGTTTTTCACGCTTACATAACGATTGTAGACTGACAAGTTAGAGACAAAATAGGGTAGATTGTTGGAGTAGTAATCTGGCAGTCTCTCTGAATCTGCAGAGGAAAGGTATCTCCGGAGATCTTCGATGAACAACTCCATAGCCTCAATCCCTATCGAGCAATGGGGACATATTGACCCTGAAACATCAAAGTTTGTAAGCCGGCATATCTTACAAATCATGTCAACCCCACCGTAGGGTGACTGACCCCCTCCTTCACCACAGTCATTATAATTGCTTTGTTGTTTCTCTTTCCAAATTCATCAGCGTATAAAAGTATTCTTTTTCGTCTTTCTTCATCGAAGAACTCATAAATTCCATCGCAGAGTATTATAGGTATTTCTGGAGAATAACCTTGTGCAAGCGCTAACTGCAATGTTAGAGCGATAGTCGCTTGTTCTGATCTGCTAAGATTTTGTGTCTCAAGTATTTCAAAACTATCTACAGTTTTCTTCCTAGCGAGAATGTTAAAATTATTATCCACATAAATATCAAGGTCGAAAGACATTTCTTTCAATATTTTCTTTATATTCTTGTTAAACTCGTCCTTAAGCTTTGTTTGCTCCGATTCTTTTAGTTTTTGAAAATGGTCTTCTATGTCTGATAATGAGTTCATTACACCTTTGTCAAAAATATCAATAGTTTTTGTTTCTACAGGATAATTTGTTCCGAATATGTTTATTTGTGAATATTTTTTACCCATTTCCAAATCTTTTATATCGGTTTCAAAAATTTTTATCTGGCTCTGGAGTGATTTGAGTCTTTCTGAATAGTCTCTGTTGCCAGCAGAAATAGCTAGCTGGAGGTTATCCCTCTGCCTACTTAATTCTGACTTTTTGATTTCTTCTGACTGTAGCTGGGTTAAAGCGTAATCTAAGTCCCGTTGGTAATTTCTTAAGTCATCTTTATTCCTGAGGATATTTTGTTCTAACCCAGAAATACTCTGAGATAGCTCTTTTTTCCTCTTTAGTATTTCATTCAAATCACCTGCCTTTCTTGAAAGCAATGAGATTTGAGAGTCAAATCCCCTTATTGCCTCATCTTTCTCATTAGCTATTCTCTCAACCTCGGCTGGGTTTATTTTGTTGGAACCACAAAGCGGACAAACTACTTCCCCAGAATGCTCCTTTTCAAGCATTGAGTGAGTACGCTTAAGAATATCATAAAGAATTTGCTCCTTAGATCTCTTATCCTTTAGAGAGTTGATCTTTGCCTCGATCTCTGGAATCGAGTCTATGTCCGCCTTTTCATACTCTTCAACGGTTTCCCTGGATTCTCTGAGCTTCTGCTCCAATTGCTTAATCTGCTCATTTGTCTGCTCAATTCTGCCATTATAATTCCTAATCTGTTTTTCATATTCTACTATTATATTGTTTGATTTATTAATTAATTTCTCCATTTCTTTTATTTGACTGTTTATCTCTGATATCCGCTCTTCCCTATTTGGGTCATTTTTTGCCTCTTCACTGATTTTCTCTTGTATGGCCTTTAGTTCTTGTTTAGCTTCTTCTAGTAATTTTCGTTTTTCTTTAATCTTTTTTTGAGAATCAGCGGATTCTTTAATCATTCTGTTGAGCTCCTGAATTTTTTGAAACAAATCTTTTTTAGTTTCTGTGACGCCGTCTATAACGTCCTCGTATCTCGTGATCATATTATTGAAGTCATTAAGATAATCACTTACTTTCACGGATGTCGTATGAGTTAAAATACGCATTATCCAACTTACATCACTCAATACATTCGTTATTACAAACCTAGGATTAGAGCCCTTGAACTTTCCATTTCTTGAAATGAGCGCTGATTCATTGATCAGGTTGCCACTTATGTTTATTCGGGCTTCATCAAGGCCTACAGTGATCAACCCGAAGTTGCCTTTACTACCATCCTGAAGTATGCCAAGCAGCTTCTGTTCTTCTGAGATTCTGGTATCCTTATTGGAAGCATCATATGAGATAGCTGCAGCAATTGCTCTAATTATCGAGGATTTCCCAACTGCGTTATCCCCGTATATCAAAGCAAGTCCAGCATCGGGAAATTCAAAAGACGAATCATTAATTGTTTGGACTCCTTCTATATGCAATTTCACTGAAATCGCCCCCTAATACTCATCCCTTACCACCTTAGCTACATCAGAAACAATGATGTTTTTAATGTCATCCTGACTAATTCCGCTTTTATTTATCCTCTTCTCCAATGAACTTATGCAGTTCTGAGAAATCTTTTTTCTTATAACTTGGGTATCTGTCATAGTATTTCCCTCCTCAGATAAATCCTGTAATAACTGAACCAAGAGCGTTTTTCTTCCTTCGACTTTTCCTTCTCGTTCTCCAATACCTGCTTGAGTTGTATGATGACATTTTCATCCAGACCAGACACATCATATATTTCGAGCCCACCTCTGGCTTTCCCAGCTCCAGATCTCCTGCTGCCTGCATCAAGTTCGACTTCTATACTAATTGGGATGTGCCTAAGTAGCGCATAATCTTTGGGAAATATTGTTAGCGCATCAGCATTCCCTTCAAGATTCTCTTTTAATTTATTAATAAGAGGCGGAAATTCTCCCCTTCCCATGTGCAAAAATCTCCTACAATCATTTGCACAGCTGTCTTTGTATTCCTTAAAGTAAATCTCAATTTCCAATTGCCCAGAATAGGGAAATCTTATTCCTTCTGGAGTTCCATTATCAGTTTCCATCAGTTCTCACCTACCATTTCCACCACTTCTAGCAGTGTCTCATGCTCAATATCTCTCAATGACTTAATTTTTCCTTGGTCGATCTTTGATTTTAAAGACTTTAATATCTGCTCTGTGTTCACCTCAAAAGTCTCTCCTCCCAGTGATTTCTCGGCGAACTCTTTCAGTTGTTCCTTGCTCAAGGCAGGGATTGAAATTGGGTACAGTCTTGAAATCAATGCAGGGTCCACCATTTCTGGCTTATTCGTTGTCGCTATCACAAGAGTGTTAGAGTGATCAATATCGTCTAGCAAGTGAAAAGCAACTGAGTTAATAGAAAAGTGCCACTCTTTAGCAATTTCAATATCTCTGCTCATTAGGGTGCTTTCGATGTCATCAAAAATTATTATTCTCTTCTCAATTTGCTTGCCGTCTGAGTTCGCAATAAAAGCTTTCTTCAACTTTTCTTCTGCGTCTCCCCATTTTGGTGAAGCAATGTCTGATCCATCAAGCAGGAAGATCTTTACTGGTGTGCCCTTACCTATTAAAAGTGCAGCCTGTTTTGCAATTTCTGTCTTTCCGTTTCCTGGAGGACCTGAAAGCAAGAAGCCTGAAAACTTCAAGCTAACATCATTTTTGAATACGTAGTCTGCAATTTTATAAATTCTCTTTGCAATTTCGCTCTGATACCCAAGCAATTTCGTTGCCTTTATTCTTGTACTTATTTCCATTAACCATATCCTCCTTTATCTATCTCGTCCTAATATTCTCCCTTAATCTTTGGAGATATTGAACTATGTCTGGAGATATAACGTAAACCTTGTCGTCGTTGCCATTATCTTCAACATCGATTGTAGCCTTTTGCGCATAGTCTGTACTAAGGGAGCTGAGATTGGTTATTATCGTCCCATAGACATTACCTGTCCCCCTTCTTTTCTTCAGAAATTTGTTTGTTCTTTCAAGAGAAATCTTACCATCGCTGTTCCCTACTAGGATTGACAGCATGATGATCCATGGTTTTTTTGGAACCAGGTTCAATTTTTTGACCTCCTCTCTTGAGTCACAATGGGAATAGTTTCGAATTAAAGGGAGTAGCGAATAAAATCCCATAATGTGACCATATCTCTGTTCCGCTCGATCAGTTACCGATGAGCGTTTGTAAGATTCTTTCAGGTTCTTGATCACATCGCCAGAATAAATTTTTGGCGAATTACCGCTGTTAAGCGATGAAGATTCCCAATTTATAATGGAAGCATCAGATAGTTCTTTTAAGATTTTCAATTGATTAAGTCTGGTCTGTACCTTCTTCGTGAATTGCTCCAGTGTTGTCTCATTGTTGCCTTTATCTATGAATTGATCCAGGAAGAATTTCATTGAGTTCTTATATGTCCGAAGCAACGAATCTTCCTGCACGATGAATGCAAATTCTCTTAGCATCTTGAATACAGACTCCCTATCAACGGAGGGATTGTATGATAACTCTTTCTTTGCGTCTTCAAATAAAACGTCTATGAGATCCTTCAATTCTTCGCATTCAGTACATTTCTGACCCCCGTCGGTAACTTTTCTCCCACAGAGAATACAGTTTATGTTCATTGATATCATGATGTTAGTATATTATAATATTAATATATTATCTAATGCAGTAACAATGCAATCATTAAACCACTTAACTTTTATCCTTGCTACAAGGAAATATAGATATAACATTATAGATTGCAGGTGTGATTATGAGTTTGGAAGAAGACAAGAAAGGGTGGGCACTCCTTTCTGGCGGAAAAGATAGCACGCTAGCTGCAGTCGAAATGAGTATAAAAAACAAGTTGGAAGGCGTGATATACATTGATACTGGTATAGGGCTGAATGAGACAAAAGAGTATGTCGAAGAGATTTCCTCTAAGTTTGGCTGGGACCTGAAAGTTTTTAAAGGATATACTAGTTATGACTCTTATGTTTTAAAGCACGGATTTCCCACTCCAAGTGGACATAGTCAGATAATGCATATTCTGAAACTAGATGCAGTCAGGAGGTTCATATCTTGGCATAAAAGAGAGATTGGCGTTGCTCCTCTTCTCTTTTCTGGCGTAAGAAGATCTGAGAGTAGCAGACGGTCACAATGGGCTAGGAGAGTTCAGTTTTATCAGGGAGCATACTGGGACTGCCCAATATTTCACTATGATGACAATAAGGTATGGGAATTGCATTATGAACAAAAAATTCCTATAAATAGTGCGTACGGGACAATTGGAAAGAGTGGAGATTGCTTATGCGGTGCATTTGGTAATTTAACCGAAAAAAAAATAATTGAAAAGTATTATCCTTATCTATCAGATCATATCAGCCATTTGGAAGAGAATACTAAATCAGAGAAGTATGGTATATGGGGAAACACTGATAAACCCATATGTGCACTCAAAGGAAAAGGCCAATCTGAGCATCTTCTTTGCAGCGAATGTTCCATTAAGTAATAACTAAAATTGCGTCTTAAAGCTTTTGCACCTAAAAGATTAAAGTTGCACCTAAATCCCATTGAAAATGCCCGTTTAAGTGCAAAGCCCAGGCGACCCGTTTCTATTTATTGCTCTCAAGTTGGAAATACTGCTATCTAAATAATTTGACCGGTATTCGCTTCTATGAAAAAAGTTGATCTGTCTTATGCTGATCTCTCTTCTTCATAAATATTTTTTCCACCTCTTCAAGATCTTTGAGTCTTCCTGGATTTTTTGCCCTCATTGACATGGCCTTCATCTTTCTCTCAGTGAGAGAATCAATGTTATCCTCGAACTCAATATTCTTTGTGAGCATTACATATATGCACTCCAAGAGGATCCTTGCAATTGCAACTATTGCACGGTTCTTTCCAAGTCTTCTTACAAGGCCAAGATACTTTGCCTTCATCCTCTTTGAATATCTTATGGTTACATGGGCAGCAGTCACAAGTATGAATCTCAGCATGGATGAGCCATGCTTTGTTATGTGCCCTTTGATGTCACGATTGCCGGATTGATCCTGCCTTGGCACCAGGCCGGCATAAGCTGCAAGTTTCTCCTTTGTTGGAAATCTGGTCACATCATCTATCTCTGATAATATGGCAGATGCTGAATACACATTTATACCCGGAATTGTCATTAGCAACCTCACGTAAGTATTTCCCTCACAAGCTACAGCCATCTGATCCTCAATGATTCTCTCTCTTTCTTTAAGATCAGATATCCTTTCTATGAGATCTGAGAGAACAATTCTATCCATGGCAGGGAGCTTTGAGGATTCATCCATAATGGATCTTATGCCTCTCCTTCCAAATATGTCTGTTGCATGTATGATGATTCCATGCCTTGTCAGTATTGCATGAACCCTATTCTTCAACATGTTCATCTCTTCGCCAATGGATTTCCTGTACCTTACTATCGATCTGAGAGCATCTGAGAACCTTGAGGGAAGATGTACTTCTGGCAATTCATTGAGTCTCAGAAGCTTTGCAAGCTTGTATGAATCCTCCTTATCGTTCTTCTTTGCTGTCATGAATATTAGCGAAAGCTTTGATGGATCTGCCAGATGCACTGAGAAACCCATGTCCCTTAGCTTTCTTGCAATATATTTTCCCGATGTTGATACCTCAAGTGCAATCTCAGGCCTCAGATCCAGGTATCTGGATCTGAATGCATTCAATGCACTCTCTGTGTTTTCGATCTCATAGCTTTCACAAACATTTCCTTCTTCATTCATTGTTGTAACATATACGCTACTTTTATGTACATCCAATCCAATATAGATTCCAACCACCTCCTTGATGGTGTGTGGGAGTTCAAAGTCGGAGACATTTCGACCGCCTTCTATTCACCCTTGTTTCAGGGTACTATGTCGAGACGAAGGGCAACTAACCTTAAAGTCGACCTCACAGGTCAGCGAATACCACAGCTGCCTCTCCGACTCTCACGCTTGCACCGTCATGCAGGCGTGGACAGAAAAACTTTTTTCATGACATCTTAAAATTTTAATCAAATCCCGACCGGTCTATTCTAGTTGCAATTGAATTTGCTTATTAACTAAATTTTTTGGAAAACGCAAAATTGGACACATAAATGCGAAGTGAACGCATAAAATGCTTAAACAGATCCTGCCCCAAATCAGCTTACTCTCAAGTAACTCAGAAATCAGAAAAATTTAAGTGCATAATATAACAAACCATGTATAATAACATAAATTGTCATATACAAAATATTGATAACAAATAGTGCCTAAATCAGAAATCACTACGATCCAGTTGGAGAGATCGGTTCTGGAAGCACTTAAAAGAGTCAAGAGCTATCCGCGAGAGACCTATAATGAAACAATTCTTAATCTCATAAAAAATACAGAGGAAACAAGAGAGTTGGGAACTTTGGCGCAAAAGGCCCAGGAAAAGAAAATGAAACAGCTTTAGGAAGGAGGAGATTACTCAGGATGGGAACATGCCTGAACCAGGTGACGTAGTAATTACAATGGTTAAATTCACTAATAATAACAAGACACCCCGCCAAGTGAAATTGCAGCAATGAAGATAATATTGCTAAGAGTTGCGGAATTAAATACAATATTCTCGCACAGGGTCTTAAAAGGGTATTATAAACGCAGTGATCAGATCAAAGACATATTCAGGAAAAGGTATACTTAAGATTATGCAAAATTCTGGACACTACGACTGTATTGAATGCATCACATTAATAGGAAGTTATGATATTGAAATAGCATGCTGAAGCTTGGAATCTACGAACAAGTGATCAACCAGCTAATCAATAACGAAATTAGAACCCAAAATGACAAAGTCATAACAAAAACCAAGATTGACCCGGAAGAAGCATCGAGAATGCTTTCGACGTATGTAGCTAACACCGTGGAAAAGTACCTTAATACGCTAAGAGAAAAAGGTTCCAGT
>JAJYVJ010000029.1 GCA_021792045.1 Thermoplasmata archaeon
AGAACTATGAATCGCATGCACAGAAACTGAAGGACATGGCAAAGGAGAATCCGGACTACAGGAAAGAAAAGGAATCTAAAGGCCACAGGAAACGGTTATTCGCATATTCCTTTGCACTGATGGATCTACAATCCCGACTGTACATAGCCTTCGGCTCGTCCATGAAATCCGAGAGGGAGGCATATGACAGGGCGATGGATCTCCTCTCATCCATTGGGATAGAGATGGATTCCATACGCCTTGACAGGTATTATTCTTCACCTTCATACGTGGATAAACTTGGAGATACCAAGGTCTTTGTAATACCAAAGAAGAATGCAACCCTGAACGGATCACAGAAATGGAAGGATACTATGAAGGAATTCGTTGAAAATACAATGCCATATCTGGAAGAGTATCATCAGAGGAGCAATTCCGAATCAGGGTTTGCAGCAGACAAGAAGATGCTTGGATGGAATGTGGCACAGAAGAGGGATGACAGGATCGATAACGCTCTATTCTGCACAGGCGTGTGGCACAACCTGTTCAATATCGGCAGGTCTTAGAATAGTGTCCCACACTCAGTTGCGAAGTTAAGTATATGATTCACATCAACATATCCCCATCGTGTCTGATAACCTGTCCTATTTATATGGACTCACGCGTGATGGGATCAAGCTTGGCCTAACTGTTACAAGAGAATTTTCTGATTATTTAGGGAATCCAGAAAGGAAATTCAAGTCTATACACATAGCAGGAACGAACGGAAAAGGATCCGTTTCTGCATTCATATATAACATACTCAGCCAGAAATATCGGGCAGGGCTATATACTTCTCCTCATCTGCTTAAGTTTAACGAACGTATAGTAGTAAATAAGGAAATGATCACCGACGAGGAGATCAACGATTTTGTCTCAAAAACCAGAGATTTCATAGAATCAATGCGACTGAAGCAAAAACGCCCGACTTTTTTCGAAGCGACAACATTGATGGCATTTGACCTCTTTGAAAGGAAGAATGTGGAATATGCTGCAGTTGAAGTTGGACTTGGAGGAAGACTCGATTCCACAAACATAGTAACACCGGAAGTGTCGGTAATAACGCAGATTGGATACGAACACTATGATCGTCTTGGTTGTTCAATAGACTCAATCGCCTTCGAAAAGGGTGGCATAATAAAGAAAGGAAAACCTGCGGTGGTTTTGGAATCAAAACCCGAAGCGGTAAAGGTACTCAGGAGAATATGTGATCTGAGGGATTCTCGATATATTTCAGTGGAAACAAACAGCAAGATAACGGATCTAGAAAGCAACCTTAACGGAACAAGTTTTACTCTCACCACACCAAACGAGAAATACAACATTGAAACGCGTCTAATAGGGCAATTTCAGGCCAGGAACATTGCAACGGCTGTGCTTGCGTTGGAAAATTCCGGGGCAGATCGATTGAAAAAAGCAGATATAGAGCGTGGAATCTTATCAACGAAGTGGCCAGGAAGGATGAACATAATCAGAAGGGATCCAATGGTTATGGTTGATGCTGCGCATAATCCACCCGCGGCAGATGCATTACAAATCGCATTGAACAAGTTGACCCCGCTAAAACCATTGCTTGTTGTAGGGATGTTATCAGACAAAGATCAATATTCATACCTAAGGGCCCTTAGGAGACTCTCAGATAGAATTATATTTACCACGCCGAACGAACCTTCGAGGTCTCTGCCTGCTCAGACGCTGAGCAATATTTCTAATGGCGTATTCGAGCATTCTGAGGTAATTCCAGATCCAATAGAAGCTTACAGGAAGGCGCGCGAGGTTTCAGATTTCGTTCTGGTTACTGGATCAATTTATCTTATAAGTGAAATAATTGAATATGAAAATAAGGGAAAAATCGAATACTTTCAAAAAGCCTGATCTAGAATTGTTAACTATTCTGATCTAAAAAAGGTTTTAGTACTAACTACACTTATCGATCCTTTACCGGTGAATTATGAATCCATTTTCAAAATACATTAACTCGGAAAACAAGGTTTCTGCCCACCTGGAACTCCTTAATGAGTCATTTATTCCGGATTCCTTTCCTCACAGAGAAGAAGAAATACAGCACCTTGTGGATATACTCAGTAGTGTTATGAGGAACACTAGACCTTCGAATATACTGATCTACGGAAAGACAGGGACAGGAAAAACTTCAACTACCAGGCATGTGATAAGTCTTCTGAAAGAGGCAACTAAGGACAGGGTAACTACCTGTTACTTGAATTGTCAGGTAAATGATACACCGTATTCCGTTTTGACAACGATTGTCAATGGCTTGAGTGATGCTGGAGAGAAGATACCTCTGCTTGGATGGACCACAGACAGAATCTATGGTGAGCTTGTTTCGAGGATAAACGGCCTGTCTGGGTTTGTTATAATCATCCTCGATGAAATAGATAAGCTCGTAGAAAAGAGCGGTGGAGACTCACTTTACGTTGTTCTTAAAATTCTTGAAGAGTCTACACTCTCCAAAGTTTCCATAATAGGCATAACGAATGATACTAACATAATGAGCCAAATGGAGCCAAGAATAAAAAGTAGGATGAATCAAGAAAGCCTGATTTTTCCTCCATACAATGCAACTCAGTTAAAGGATATATTAAAATTCAGGCTGCGCGGCGTAACGAATGAAGGACTTGTAGATGAGGGCGCAATAAGCCTCTGTGCAGCTATAGGAGCCCAGGAAAATGGAGATGCCAGGAAAGTTATCAACCTCATGCGAATAGCTATAGAAATTGCTGAGAGAAACGGTTGTGAAAAGGTTACGGAAAAAGAGGTATATGCTGCTCGGGACAAGTTCGAAATGGACGTCGTAAAGGAGACAATCCTTACCTTACCTCTTCATAACAAGATAATTCTGTTGAGCACGATCGTGACACAGGAATTGAGCGATAAGCTCCTTATAACAGGGGAGATTATGGATAATTACCGTGCCATATGCAATGAACTCGGATTTCAGGCTCTCACCTCAAGACGTGCAAGTGATATTCTCTCAGAACTTGAGGAACTGGGTCTTGTAATAACAACAACGAAGAGTCTTGGAAGGTACGGACGCACGCGATTTGTCAGGATCAATGGGGATCCAGCAATTTTCAAAAAATATGTTCTTGAAGATGATAACCTTTCTCTGTTTAAAGGAAAGAATGTTACACGACAAGCCAGGTTTGATAATATATCTGGCGAAGAGAAGCTAACGAAAGAAGGGTTTGATGAGTTCATTAATAAAATGGATCAATCCGATGATGATAGCTGATCTATGGAAAACTGGTTTTTGAGACTTGTTGCTCAGATCCTGGGTAAGAGAAAGCACATATCATCCACCATGGGCAACAACAGCAAATTGTGCTTCTCAGAAAAATCTTTTGGCGCCTCAGTCCAGTCATAATTATCAATCACTATTGCAAACTTTTTGGTTAGGTAACGTAGAGCGGTTTTAAGTTCAAAAGTTACGTGTTCGTAGGTGTGTTCAGAATCATGGAAGAAGATATCAAACGGAGCGCTATTTTCCAGAACACCTTTCAATGTATCTTTCGAATCTCCAACGACAAGAGACCAGTTTTTCCTTAACTTTTCTGGAACAAGAAAACCCACAGGTCTAGGTTCCGCTTCACCGTACCTTTCACCCTTATCGAAACTGTATAACTTTCCATTGTTTGATTCCAGCGCAGAAAGTATTGCAAATGACGTACTTCCTGGACCGACACCCGTTTCCGCGACCTTCTTTGCGCCCATTAAACGAACAAGGGTATAAAGCCAAGAAAGTTCGGAATATGAGACCTGCCAGTAATCTTTGTCGCCTATTTGTGAATCTACGTATGAGACTATGTCTTCAGCTTGTTTAAAAGAGGCTACAATATCGTCTTTAGAACACTTGAGAAATTCCAAAAGCTCTTGCTTCCCATTAAAGTCAGGTAAGATCATGAAAGTAAAGTCGGAAATAGTTTATCAATATTGCCAATCACCTTAAATACGACTTAATTCTGCATAATATCGTCAGATTTCTCTCTCCATTAGAAAGAATCGTGGAAATAGACGTTGCGACACCAAGTTAAGTTATATAGTTTGACGCTAATTGCTACAAGACCTGTCTAAAAGTATAATCTCACATAACACTATTTAATACAGCAGACAGCATTACGCCAGAAAAAATTCTGTTAGTCTTTTTCGATTCTTCTTTATCTGAAAGAATTCCTACGACAACAAGTGCTGGGTAACTACCTCCACCGTGATAGTTATTAGTGAAAATTCTAATCTAGAAAGAAATGAGAGATTATAGAGAATGTCTAAATTGATTAATCCTAACTTAGACTAGAAGGTCATTTATATTTTGAAGATTTATCCATAAACTTATGGATCAGATTCTTCTCGCGCTTATGGGCTTGTTATTAGGGGTCTCGCTTGCAGGACCACCTGGTCCAGTTACAGCAATAATGATTCAGAGAGCTGTGAGATCCGCGGCAAAGAGCTTTGTCGTAGGCTTAGGTGCAATGACTGCAGACTTTACTCTTATGGTAATTATACTATTCCTTGGTACTGGGATAGGCATATTGAGATTCAGCCGGTACATATACATCGCAGGGGCAATTTTTTTCCTTTATCTTGCTTTTGCAACTTCGAGATCGAATTTAAACGCTGACGGTGACAAAAGCAGAGGCCGGAACGGGTACATAATAGGTCTTACAATTGGCCTTATAAACCCTTTACAGATTGGGTGGTGGCTAACTGCGGGCCTCAGTGTTTACGGAAAATTTGGCTTAATCCCTATAGCATTCCTCTTTATTGGGATAGTGATATGGACCTCGTTCCTCTCATTATTCGTTAAAAAAACCTCTGTAAAATATGGAAAAAAGGTTGAATTTGGAGTGAAGATATTCAGTGTTGCTTCACTCGCAATTTTCGGGGTGTTGTTTATTTACTTAGCTCTTGTTTGAGATCAGGCGATGATCTTGTCACTGAATGTCTTTTCGGGATCGACAACCGTATAATGGTCCTTGTTGAATACAACCTGACTTGCTGGTGGATTCGTTAGGTAGTTCGGGACGAATTGGCTAAGTCTTTCGGTAAAGCTCGGGATTGTTTTGTTTTGATAGAACAGACCTGTTGGGATCTTCTCTCCCCATTCAAGCGCCTTCTGGTACGCCTGCTGGAATTTCATAGCCGCTGAATCCGCGTTATCCTTGGTTACAACCGGATCCCAGGATGGTTCATCCTCCAGCCTGTAAACTCTTTCCCTGTACCAGTCCATTGTGTTTATGTCATTGTAAGTCGGACAGGGTTGAAGGACATCTATAACTGCAGATCCCTTATGGTTCAGAGCCATCTTGATTAGTCCTTTCAATTGCTTCATGTCAAATGAAAATCCCCTGGCGACGAATGAATAACCTGAGGATAATGCCAAAGCTATTGGATTGACCTTGCCAAATATGTTTTCCCTTGCCAGGCTTTTTGTCTTCTCTCCCAGCTGCATCGTAGGTGCAGCCTGGCCTTTCGTGAGACCGTAAACGGCATTGTCAAAAAGGATTATCGTCAGACCCGTGTTTCTCCTTCCTTCTGCGACAAAATGCCCTGCACCTATACTTAAGAGATCCCCGTCTCCACTCGGCAATATAACCTTAAGGTTCGGGTTAGCCAGTTTTACCCCGGTGGCAAACGGGATAGCCCTTCCGTGAAGGGTATGCACTCCGGCTATGTTCAGATAATGAGGTGTTTTCCCAGAACATCCAATACCGGAAACCGCTACCACGTCTTCACCGCCAAGATTCATCTCTGTGAGTGCCTGAGTAATAGATGTGAGTATACCAAAATCCCCACATCCAGGGCACCAATCAACTACAACATCGCTTTTGAAATTATGCGCCATTTGTAAGCACCTCCACAATAAATTTCTCCTTTTTATTGATTATCTTCTTCGCCGCCGAAAGGATCTCATCCTCAGTCATGTGTCTCCCAGAATACTTCAAGATCGCGTTCTCGATCTCGATGCCGGTCTCAAGCCTTATCACTCTAGAAGCTTGTGCAAGGAGATTACTCTCGACGTCAACCACAAGTTTTGACCTTGAAAGGAAGCTTTTTACGAATTCAGATGGAAATGGTTCAAACATCTTCAAGTATAGCATGTTTGCCTTTATCCCTTCCTTTTTGAGATCATCTATAACATCAAGTATCGGACCTTTTTGACTCCCCCAAGTAACGAATGTTATGTCAGCCTCTTTCTCTCCGAAAACCTGAACCCTGTCCTCAAGTGGGATCTCGTGAGCAGCTGTCTCAAGTTTCTGGAATCTCTTTCGCATTTGCCTGTCTCTGACTTCAGGGTCTTCAGTTACATGGCCGAGTTCATCGTGCTCGTCTCCTGTCATCCAGAATATGTTCTTACCGAAATAACCAACTTTAGAGATACCGGTTTCCGTGTTTAGATTGTATCTAAGAAATTCTTCTTTATCAGATACGGAAACAGCCGGAATTAACTTCACCCTGGACTTGTCGATCTCTGGAATCAAATCAGAGGTGGTTGCAAGATTCTTATCTATGAGGTGTATGACCGGAAGTTGATACCTCTGCGCATAATTTAGAGCTTTCATTGCGTCGTAAGCACATTCCTCGATGTCCCCTGAAGAAAGTACAATTCTTGGAAACTCGCCGTGGCCAGTATTCAACGCAAATAGCAGATCCGATTGTCCGTTTCTCGTTGGAAGACCGGTACTTGGCCCTCCCCTCTGATAAAGAGTTATGACTACAGGAACCTCGTCCATACCTGCGAAAGAAATTCCCTCGGCCATAAGTGAGAAACCTGGACCGCTTGTGGCTGTAGCAGATCGTGTGCCTGTCAAAGCCGCACCCATGGCCATAGTTATTGCAGAAATCTCATCTTCAGTTTGTATCACGACGACTCCAGCTTTCTCCAGACTGTTTTTTTCGTTCTCAATTAACGATAGCGTTTCGTGTTCTTCAAGGACGGTACTTTCATCGCTGGCTGGCGTTATAGGATAGTATGTCTGAAACCTAAGCCCGCCCATCACTTTGCCTATAGCAGCGGCATCGTTTCCTGTGAGCAATAATCTCTGTTTCTTCGGGAACGACTTCATGGGAACGCCACTAAGTTTGTTTTCCTCGCAGTATTTATATGCAGCTTCAACAACTTTGACGTTGTCTTCAACGACCTTTGGTTTACTGGCAAAAACCTGTTTTATAGCTTCGCTAGTAAAATTCACAGGGAGTCCTGCTATGGAAAGCGTTATAGCGGAACCAAGGGTGTTAAAGTATCGTGTTGGAGTACCACCGCTTATAGCACTATTGACTACGGCATCGAACGGGACAGCAATTGTTATTACCCCATTATTCTTCATATGCTGTATTACGCCAATCACATTAAGTGGAAGATTCTCACCCTGGAGTCTTTCCTTTATATGCTTTGCTGTATCCCTCATTATGAGTCTTGCCTGAGACAGATCTCCGGATTCAAAACTTTTGTCGTATATGACTTTTGATCCGGCAACTACATCGTCCATATGCTCATACAGGGTATCGGCATCAAGAGCGACAAGTATGTCAACGGGATACTTAAGCGATCTAGGACGTTCCTCCTTTACCCTTATGTGGTTATAACTGTGTCTCCCCTTTATATTTGAGTGATATTCTCTTACTGCAAAAACGTTGTATCCGGCTTCAGCAAATGCCCGGTTAATCATGTTGGAAGAGGTATCGATACCCCCACCTTGCGGGCCTCCTATTGTTAAACTTAGATCCATATTAAGACCGGGAGGGGTATTCAAAAATCATTAAAAACGTTTTGCGCATTTTTTTCGCGACATCTCCATGATCTCATAAATAAATTCTTTACCCATAATAACAATTTGCAAATGGCAGATTTAGATTTTTCTGGAAAGAACGGAATGAATTTTGGTCACGATCGTATTTTTAATATCGTTAGTATTAGGGTGTGATATGCGTAAAGTTTTTGTTGTAAACAAAAAGGATAGATCGATAATTAATGAGATGCTCTCTGACGATCTGGTCGGGAGACAATCTATTTATGAGAGAGAGGGCGAGGGATATAGGCTGAAAGCTGATGAAGTCCTTATTGTTTTTTCTGGTTCCGAGGAGGCGTTTTCTGTGATAAGAAAACAATGGGGTGAAAAGATCGTCCTACTTTCGGGAAAACAGGAAGAGGACATCCTAAACCAGATAGACAAAGAGAACGATAACGCCCAGGAAGGAATGGGCTTCCTTTTCTCCTGATCACCATGCTTATTATCACTGGGATGCCGGGTGCTGGAAAAGACGAATTCGTCAAAGTGGCTAAGGAATTCGGGTTCGTTGACGTCCATATGGGAGACACAGTTAAAAAATATGCCACAATGAATAAGATACCGTTTATCGATTCAGAAATTGGTAAATTTGCAACCTCAGAAAGGAGGGATAAGGGTATGGATATATGGGCAAGGAGAACAGCCGAATCAATTAAGGATCCGGATAAAACAGTGGTCGATGGTCTAAGAAACGATGAGGAATTATCATTCTTCAGGGATAAATTTGAGAACGTCAAGGTGGTAGCAATATACACAAACCGACAGGAGCGCTTTAAGAGGATAATTAAAAGGGCAAGAGAGGACGATGTCAAGACTGAACCTGAATTCTATGAACGTGATAATAGAGAGCTGAGCTGGGGCATCGGACGTACTATTTCATTGTCTGATTATATGATAGTAAATGATAGAAGCCTGGAAGAATTCAAACAGGATGTCAGAGAGTTCTTCAGGACAATAACTTAGGCATTAAAATGACTTTGAAGCCACATATTTTCTCAGCGATTCGAAAAATGGCTTTCCAAGGACAGGATCTTTGATTAATCTTCTGTCGGAATCTAACGGTAACTCGTAAAGACGCTCCGGATGAGGCATGAGGCCAAGAACATTCCCAAAAGGATTGGATAAGGCCGCTATATTCCCTTCGGAGCCATTTGGGTTCCATGGGTATCCAGCTTCATTCCCAAAAGGATCTGCGTACTTCATGACTATCTGACCTTCTTCTTCCAGTCGTTCAAGTGTTTTGTGCTGACGATCAACAATGATCTTACCTTCTGAATGTGCAACTGGAACAAGATAACTTTCTCCAACATCTATCTCGCCAAGAAGGTTATTTTTAGAGTGCATTTTTACATAGGTGTACCTGCATTCATACCTGTTGGAATCATTGAGCGAAAGGGCGAAGCGTCTCGTGAAATCGTACCCCGGCAGGAAACCCAATTCGCATAAAACCTGAAAACCATTGCACACCCCGATTATCGGTTTTCCTGCATCAGAAAATTTTATGAGATCTGGCAAAGAGGAACTGGCAAGGCGCTGAGCAAAAATAACTCCTGCTCTAATATAATCTCCAGCAGAAAAACCGCCAGGAATAAACAACACAGAAAAATCTTCAAGAGATAGTTTGTCTCTCTTTAATTCGTTGACATGAACATACCTAGGAAGGAACCCAATTCGCTTGAACGATTGATAAGCCTCGTATTCACAATTTGTTCCTTCCATCCGTACTATTGCAGCAGACGGATGAAAGCTAGAATCCGTCTACTGACCACCTCTTCTCTCCTTCGCTTTCATTCTGAGGCCGGTATATCCACATTTTCTGCATTTTGTAGCATTTGGTGAATTTCTAGCGTTACATCTCATGCAAATCTTTTTGTTCAGTCTTCTTTCAACTGCTTCAGGGAATGCCATATGAATTCTAACTAGGGATATTCACCGGCTATATAGCAATTCTCATTTGTTTCCAAAATCTGCCTCGGTGTACCAGCTGAAAATCGTTCATTACTATTCCGTATTTGTAGGCCTTAATTTCTATCGACCAAGGAGTTATTACGCCAGAAACGTGATATGTTAAAATAATAGCTGAAATTTATCTTGGAATGTCGAAAAGATAATCGGAAGTGCCTGCTGATATAAACTCAGAAACTAAAGTACGACCAGGTTATTATTCAGAAAATGAAGGATTTGTATTCCAGATTCGTCTATGTTAATTTTATGCGATAACCGATCTTGCTTTACTGCTAGAGCACTACAAAGAATAACGTGACTAAATGTGAAATTTTCATTCAATATACTAAAATAAATTATTTTAATATCAAACAACTAGGAAATATATCTCTATTGCAAATAACAATAGAACAAAAAAACTTGATGCGATCATTACAGATCTGACGTTGTTTTCTTTGCTGAGCCAAGAGAATGATTTGTGCCTACCGACGATCAGCATACTGTCTCTAAAAAACTGGCCTCCGTCGAAAACTACCACCGGAAGCGCGTTCATGATCGCTAATAGGAAATTCCACCAGAATAACCAGTAGAGCATATCAAATATACCCCAAAATAGGAGTGGAGAGAAGGGTGTGGAATACATAGAAGCTAAGGAGCTAGGAATTGGTGAGAGATATAGGAACGGAAGTGCTATATATTGTAGCATCCCAGACCAAGGCGATGCAAAAACCTGTCTACCGGATAACATTGACTGCATGTAGGTCAAGGTATATCCTCCGAATCCGGAATAAACACTTGTGATACCTATGAAGCTATAATTCTTGTATGCGTTGCTGTTCTGAGATGGATCATATTTTGCATAATAATAATATTCAGATGTAGTTATTAGCGTGAAATTCTTCTCCACCATGCTTCCGCCGATCGGTACCATCATTTCCAAATAATCCTTAGAACCTGGAGGAAGTTTATTTAATTGGTCTGTTAGAACCGTTACATTATAAATTGTTAAATTATTACTCTTAACCAAAACAGAACCCACAGGGATCGAAATATTCGCTGCTGGCAAGCCACTTATGGTCGAGTAAATGGTCAATCCAGCCATAACTTTAACAGAATGCATGGATCCGCCATAATAAATGGATGCAGGATAATACTGACCAGGTGTTAAATCTGAAATAGTACTAAGGTTCTGGATAACATTGCCCGTGTAATTTCCAAGTGATACAACCTCATCACCATTAGATATTACGTGTGATACCTGAGAGCCTGAAACTGTGGCCTCAACGTATAAACCGTCATGCGTCGGAGATGCAGCAGGAACCACCAGTAAGGCGACTAGAAGGAAGCATATAACGGCTAAAACAATGTTAATACCTGGACCAGCGGCAACTATTCGTCTCCTGACAACCGGGTCAGATTTGGTTATTTCCTGCTCATCTGGCTCTACGAAGGCACCTACCGGCACAACAAACCAAAGTACACCCACGGACGAAAGCTTTATGCCCTGTTTCTTTGCGACTACACCGTGGAAGAATTCGTGAATAACTACAGCAAGTATCAAAGTTACAGTTCCGAATCCAATTGGTATTACTGGATTTATTCCCGGAATGGCAAGGAGTAAGGAAAGACCTGTCGCATGTGATGGTTTAATCGCAAAAGAAAGAACCGCACCGTAAACTAGTATGACGACAGCTAAAATAGCACTGACAAAAACGATAATAACAGAAATTCTTCCGAATGATTTACCAGGAAATTTTTTTGTAAATCGTTCAATAATTCCTCGATTCTTGGTGACCTTTATCATGATAGCTGGACCGAACAGGGAGAAATGTTTTGTCTTTGAGATCTTAGGACCGAGATATATCACTATGATTATCCATGCAAAGATTAGTAAAATCGCAATCTCAAGTCCACTGATCATACCACCCCCTATACGAAATGATTATACTAATGTTTTTTTATGGAAATTTTGCTTCACCTTTTGGTTTTCGAAGTTAGATAAAACTAAACGGCTATTTCTTAACTCCATTTCCTCAAACAGCAAGTATCAACGAGTTTTCAGGTATTGACGAACAGAATTTCGAAGAGGCAAGAGGAATATGATGCTATACTCTTAAGCTTTAATTTGTTCTCTTTCTGATTCGCTATCCTGGTAATCCGACCAGAAAGAACCCATATAAAATACAAAGTCCTTGAAAATTATATACATATTGCCGAACCAATAAATAGATTACTTCGACATTACGCGTATACAAAAATGAATGAGCGAAAGTTTAAAATACCAACTTTTAAAATACTATTTATGAAAGTAACAATATCGCATATAAAGGCAGATATAGGCAGTTTGCCAGGCCACACAGTTGTATTTCAGCCTGTTGTGGACGAAGTCAAAACATTTGTAAAGGAGAACGGGAAATCATTGATCAGCGACTTCCACATCTCAAGTATTGGAGATGATATTCAGATAACAATGATCCATGACAAAGGAATAGACAACCCAGATATACATGAACTTGCCTGGAATGCTTTTAAAGCCGGAACAGCGGTGGCCAAGAGATACGGGTTGTACGGTGCCGGTCAAGACCTTCTTAAAGACGCATTTTCAGGAAATATCAAAGGAATGGGTCCTGGAGTGGCAGAGATGGAAATTACTCCCAGAAAAGCGGAACCATTCATCGTCTACATGATGGACAAGACAGAGCCTGGCGCTTTTAATTACCCCATTTATAAGATGTTTGCGGATCCTTTCAATACACCAGGACTTGTTATTGATCAAAACATGCATGATGGTTTTGTTTTTGAAATCTGGGATATAATAGAATCTAAGAAAATTTTCCTTGGGTCCCCGGAAAATCTTTACGACATATTGGGCCTTATTGGATCAAAGAGTAGATATGTTATTAAACGTATTTTTACAAAGCCTTCACACGAAAAGATTCCGGACGAAAATGTCGCTGTTATAACTACAGACAAGCTCTCTTTTATCGCGGGCGAGTACGTCGGTAAAGATGACCCCGCAGGTATAGTTAGGATTCAGTCAGGGCTTCCGGCTTCCGGAGAATCACTGGAGGCTTTCTCGTTCCCGTATCTCGTCTCTGGGTGGATGAGGGGATCCTTTAACGGACCACTTATGCCTGTTTCTCAAAAGGATTCTAAAATGACGCGTTTTGATGGACCACCCCGTGTAGTTGCTCTAGGATTCGTTCTTAAGGACGGAAAACTTTCTGGACCTGTGGACATGTTCGATGATCCTGCCTTCGACGGCACGAGAAAGACTGCTATGGAAATTGTGGATTATATTAGACGCATGGGACCATTCGAACCACACCGGCTTCCCGAGGACGAAATGGAGTATACAACTCTGCCGCACGTCCTTGAAAAGTACAAGGGACAATTCGAGCCTATCGAAGGAGCCATTCGAAAAAAGAATTTGGGCGTAACTACTAGAGATATGGACTAATTTTTAACATATTTCTAAATAATAAAGCCATTATAGCATTATTTTTTTATATTCATTTGCGTAAGGGTCCTGGCGTATTAGCGCGGTAATAGAACATAACATGGAATAAACCCTAGTTTTAATTTTTTTGTGTAAAATTAAATTCAGGTGCATCGAGTGATCAGCGTGGTTTATTCAAGGAGTCGTATATAGATATAGCACGCTGATAATCTTCCTCCGTATTAACATTGAAGAAGGCGTATTTGGAAAATAAACTGTCACTGAGTCCTATATAATCTGCTTGCAATATAACTTCTTTGAGACTCTTTCCTCTTTTCAAATCCCCGGAATAAATGCAAAATAATGGTTCGAAAGAACGATCGCTGTGGACCGGTACCAAGATCTTTCCACTGAATTTGCCCATCATCAATTGCAGATCATCGATTGTGAAAAAAGGCATGTCCCCTCCGATAAGAAAAAATTCATGATACTTTGTTGATAAATTCAAAACAAGATCAATGATATTATCTGACCTATCTGGAACATAAGGAAGAGAAAGGTCAATTTTCGAATATATGACAGCTTCCATGACCGAAGATACTTTATCATAAATTATTTTCAAAATACTATAATTTCCGAGTTTTAGAAGATGTTTATTTTCCAGTCTAGCTGGTTTCTTTACCGGTATGATTCCAATCATTAACACACCACATGCTGAAGATTCTTTATAGATTTATGGTGATAACAAGGTAAATTTATTTAGATTAAACGCCATTAATATCCCATGATAAACATCTCGGAAAAGCAAATAGTACGAAGAGAAGCTGTTGCATCTGGGAAAATTAGGCTCAAGGGCGAGACAATTAATGCAATAAAGGAAGGTAGAGTTAAGAAGGGGGATGTTTTTACATCGGCCAAAATTTCTGCTCTTGAAGGCGTTAAAGAAGCATGGCAAAGAATGCCATACTGTCATCAGATCCCTATAGAAGCAATAGATTTTGATATGGAAGTACAAAATGATCACGTTACCGTAAGATGCTCGGTGGAAGCGGAGTGGAAAACCGGAGTTGAGATGGATGCACTGAGTGGCGTAAGTTCGTCTCTGTTAACAGTATGGGATATGGTAAAGTATATGGAAAAAGACGAGGCAGGTAATTATCCATCCACAGTTATTTATGACATAAAAGTGGACCAAAAGGTGAAGGGAGATGGAAGCGCACAGAGAAAAAGAATTTAAGAGCAGGTTCTCCGTCATTACCTGCAGTAGTTCCAGGACCGAAGAGAACGACGAATCTGGCAGAATTATAAAGGAACTTATTAATGGAACAAAGCATTCGGTGGTTAACTATGCAGTAGTAAAAGACGACAAGAAAAGTATAGTTGACAAAGCAAAATATTTTTTAACAAGAAGCGACGCTCTTGTGATTTCTGGAGGGACCGGTCTTACGAAGAACGACGTTACAATAGAGGCCATATCCTCCATATCAGAATTCGAAATTACTGCATTCTCAATCATTTTTTCACTACTTTCTTATGAGGAAATTGGCACTTCTGCTATAATGTCTAGATCATCCGCGTTTGTAGTTGACAGAAAACCTGTTTTCTGCCTGCCCGGCTCACCAAAAGCCGCTGAACTTGGAGTGAAGAAAATCGTACTTGAACAAATCGATCATATTCACCACGAACTAAATAGATGATCTTGCAGCAGTCTGTGATGTTCAGAATTAAGAAAAGAAGACTTTAGAGATCAGTAAAATTTGGCAATTCACCTTTAACTTTTAGGACGATCCAAAGCAACAACAAGTAGTTTTGAAACAATTAAGGAGAATTATAAACTATCTCGTCCTCGTGAGGGATCTGTTAATACATATTACGGCGCGTCAGATGCTTGGAACCAGTCTAATTGCCACATACAGGACATTCCGGATTCCTGACAATGCTAATCTCTCTCACATCCAGATTCCATGCGTCAATAAAAACGAGATTTCCGCTGACATCCTCACCTTTTAGTATGCGTACCGCTGTTGTCCAAGCAATCGAGGAGGCCATTACAGGAGCAGAGGCGAGTACGCCCAGCTGCTCACAGCTCATGTCGATCTCATCAGTATTCTTAACAAAACAAGCAAGACACGCCGTTTTCCCTGGCACTATGGCTTTTACTTCGGCCACCGTTCCAATTGAAGAAGTAAAAACCCATGGAATATTGTTCTTTACACAATACTCATTTATAATACGCCTTGACCGCATATTATCAGTACCATCCATAACCAGATCAGTCCCGTCAAGTAATTCCGAAATATTACTTGCATCAAGGTTAACTGGAAAACTCGTAATTTCAGTATCCGAGTTGATCTTCTTTAAATGGGATGCGGCCAAATCAGCCTTGTTCTTCCCAATGTCTAACTCATCGTATAGTATCTGCCGATGTAGATTCGTGATATCCACATTATCTCCGTCTACAAGTGCGATCTTTGCTATCCCAGCCCTTACAAACAGATCGGCGGACACAGATCCAGTAGATCCCAGACCAATTACACTCACCTTTGATTTCTTCAGGGCGAGATAACCGTCTATAGATATCTCTTTGAGGGCAATTTCACGTGAGTAGCGAATTCCAAAATTCATGCATCAACAGAAATTGAAAATCGTTAATAAGGATATTCAAGCCGCGAGATACATTTGGTATGATTCGTAATCATTTTAGGTACCCACGCAATCACATATTATGAAAGCTGCAGTTCTCTACGAGCTCAATAAACCACTTGAAGTAAAAGAAGTGGAACAACCTGAGATTTTACCTAACGAGGTTCTTGTTGAGCAGGATTCGACAGGCATTTGT
>JAJYVJ010000186.1 GCA_021792045.1 Thermoplasmata archaeon
TTTGTGAACGCTAATATGGCATCAGCCCTTATTTCCTGTGATACAACCTTGGATGCCTTTGCGATAGAATAGGCAACGGGATTCCCAAAAAATTCTGCAGGTTCAGGCATCTCTTCACGCTCAGATTCCACATAATCGGAAATCATCCTCAGGTATCTAACAGCAGCCACAGGGAAATCACCAATTGCAGTTTCCTCCGAAAGCATTACGGCATCTGCATTGTCAAGAATTGCATTTGTTACGTCCGATATTTCCGCTCTTGTTGGACTGCTTGACTTTACCATTGATTCAAGCATCTGAGTCGCAACTATAGCGGGGACACCGACCTTGTGTGCGATCTTGATTATGTCCTTTTGTGCAACAGATACTTCTCTCAGTGGAAGTTCAACGCCAAGATCTCCACGTGCGACCATTACTAAGTCTGAATTTCTGACAATTCCTTTCAGGTTCTGCATACCACTCCTAGTTTCGATTTTGGAGATGACATATTGATTGCCTCCCCTTTCGCTTATCATCTTCTGGAGATTTATAACATCCTGATCTCTCTGAACAAATGACTGGGCGAAGAAATTAACACCGGTCTTGATGCCTTCCTCCATAAAGGAGATATCGCGATCGGTGAGTGTACCAAGCTCAATGAATTTACCTGGAATATTAACCCTGCTTCGATCCCTTAACGCACCAGAATCCCTAGATTTCACGGAAATTTTTCCTCCGATTGCCTTTGTAACCCTCATCCGGATCTTTCCGTCACTGAGCAGTATCTGATCACCCTCGTGGAGGGATGCTAATGCACTGTTATGGTTAAACTCTATATCGCCCCCCTTTCCAACGGTGTATTCTTTGCCCCTATTTACTTGGAGTGAACCATTTTTAAAAACGCCCGTTCTTAATTCAGGACCTTTTAGATCTACCATTATACCAACGTGCTTGTGAATTTCAGAATTTATCTCATCGACAACAGTTTTGACCTTTTGTATGTACCCTGGTTCTATATGCGCTGTATTTATTCTTATTGCAGACAGGTTATTCCTGAACATTGTTTTCAACAATGATCTCTTGAAACTTGCCGGACCTATCGTAGCTACAATCTTTGTTCTTGGCATGAATAAGGTATAAAAAATTTATATTTAACCGAGAGCAATTGCAAAAGGCAAAAACTCTGTTTGAGCATAATATTGCGAACTCGATTGAATCCGTTGGAAAAAGTGTAAGTTACTCAAGATCAATTGCAAATCATGCCTTCTTTTTGGCGACATGAATGTTTACAGCACCGAGCATAAGACTTTTTGCAGAGCAGGTCTCAAATCCTGCATCCAGTATCATCTTTCTTATCTCTTCCTGAGTGTAAAAATGCTTCACCGAACTCGCAAGATAAGAATATGCCGTGGAGCGCGTAATCAGATTACCCAGCATGGGAACAAACCTGTAAAAGTATAATGAAAAGAGCTGCGAAAAACCCTGTTGAGTAGGGTTGTACGCGTCGAGATTTGCAAGAGTCCCACCAGGTTTCAGTACCCTGTACGATTCCCTAAAGAATGCATCGACATGGGTAAGATTTCTCGTCATGTATGCTGAAACAACTGCGTCAAAAGAATTTGAGGGAAATGGTATTTCCTCTGCACTCCCAATCACGAATTTAACGTTCTTCAGAGTAACTTTCCGGGCCATGCGCTCATTGACGTCCATTGGAACTACATGACATGTTGGACATTCCTTAAGGGTAAGTTCAGTTAGCTTTCCCGTGCCGGCTCCACAATCAAGCACAGAGGCTCCGTCGTGAAGATGAATCGAGCGGATCATGCCCTTTCTCCATCGGTTGTCCTGGCCCATGGAAATTATTGAATCTACAAGATCATACTTTTCGCTGATAGTGTTAAAAATTTCTTCCACTACCTTACTTTTATTTTCGTAATTTTCAGGCAAATATTTCACTCTATTATTTTAGCAAGCTGCGCGTATGGTATTCCATCAATGTAAATTACGTTTTCTGAATCTATAAAGTCCGTGTCGGTGGCTAATGTCACTACGTGTTTGCCGACCAGATTTGCGATTGTACAAAGGCCAAGAGAAGCGATAAATGTCTCATCTGATACACGAGTGTTACCATAAAATCCAGATAAAACCCTAATGTGGAATTTTCCTTCCCTGAACTCTTTGTCTATAAGATCAGAATCAGCAGCAGCCAAGATTACCTCATTCTGAGCCTCGGTAATTTTCATATTGATATGATTCAACGAATCACGTCCAACTTTTTGTAGGAAGGCTCGTATATCTGCCCTGAACGCTTGAGATGCTCAATCGCATCTCGTGCTCGTTCTTCAGTGAGGCCTTTGGAAACGGATAATGATATAACTTCATTGATCTCAGCTGCATGCTTGCTTTCTGCCTTAAGCTCTTTGATTATGTCAAAAACAGTTTCCAAATCATTCCTCTGTTTGGAACTTGTTCCACTCAACAGAATATCAATATCCACGCCACCATCTGTCATGGATACATCCCTGAGATAATAATCGACGACCTTCTTTGCGAGCATCGCATCTTCAGCCGTAACAAGCGGAGATAGTTTTGTTCTTGCGGCTGCTTCAGCCAGCCTTATTGTTGACTCAAGCTGCCTTGCTGTTATAGGTATTGATTCTGTGTTTCCGCCCCTTGTTTTCACATATTCATCTTTCAGCAGCTTTATAGCTTCGTCAGAGAGCCTGGGGAAAACACGAGTTCTTGAGTAAGACACATATTTTCTGATCAACTCTTTCTCAACGATTGGCGCAAAGTACTCTTCATCCGGGATCTCATAATCAACGATCTCGTTTTCCTCGAGGCTGCGATATATTTCCCCAACACGATGCGCTCTTAGGACGTGATCCGCTAAACGCTCGTCGGAAGACTTTTCAGGGCGATCAATAATCTTAAAAATTACATCGAAACGAGAGAGCAGTGGAGGTGGAAAATCAATCTGATCAACTATGGACCTGTTCGGATCATACCTTCCCCACTTTGGATTTGCCGCACCAAGGATAGAACACCTAGATTTTAGGGTGGCCATTATTCCGGCCTTCGAGATAGTTATAGTCTGTTGCTCCATCGCCTCATGCATAGCTGCTGTATCTCTGTCATCCATCTTATCCATTTCATCAATTGCACAAAAACCATTATCTGCAAGTACGAGTGCACCTGCCTCAAGCGTCCATCGACCTTCCCCGAACTC
>JAJYVJ010000187.1 GCA_021792045.1 Thermoplasmata archaeon
CTTATCTCTGGTGGCGGTTCCGCACTCTTCGAGATTCCGGAAGACGGAATCACGTATGATTTTATTGCTTCTATTTCAAAGTGCATGATGAACAATGGAGGGAACATTGACGAGCTGAACGCTGTAAGACAATCCATTTCAAAGGTTAAAGGGGGGAAACTCGCAGGTATACTGTACCCTTCCAGAGTTTTTTCATTCGTGATATCAGACGTTCCGGGAGATCGGGAAGATATAATAGCCTCAGGTCCACTCGTCAGAGCACAAACGACGAAAGAAGAAAGAAAGAGTATTATTAAAAAATTTGAGCCTTTTTGCCCTGATCTGAAGAAGATAGAGGATGGGTATATAGATTACAAGATACCCGATGAATCGTTTAAGAGAGTTAAGCAGAAAATCATTCTAAAAAACCATGATATCGTCCAATACTTCGTTAACAGGCTTAGAAATGATGGTAATTCCGTTGTAGATCTGGGGTCAAACATACAGGGGAATGTAAAGGATGCCAGCGAGTACTTTGTGGAACAGATGAAGAAAGCCTATTCCGACCTGGGACCGTCTTATGTTGTTGGAGGTGGCGAAACAACTGTAGATGTGCGTGGCGAGGGGATAGGGGGAAGAAATTGCGAGCTTTCGGTCAGGGTGGCAAGGCTCATGGAAAAGGATGATGAATTCATGTTCTCAAGCATAGGGACAGATGGTATAGATGGGATTTCTCCTGCAATGGGGGGTATTGTTGATAAGGAATTTCTGAACGAAACTTCTAAAGCTGAGATAGATGAATCTCTTGAGAAAAATGATACCTATGATCTTCTGAATAAAAAAAGATCAGCAATAATTACCGGCTTCACAGAAAATAATGTATCAGACATAATGATTGGTTACTATGGCGGAAAATACTAAAATAGACAGTACAGGCAGGATTCTCCTTTTGAAATCAGCTGATGATTCCGGCTTATTGTATACGAGAACAAACATTGCAGTAATTAGGGGGAAAAAAGTACAGTTGGATTCAAATCTTGCAGTTTCTCCAGGCGATACAATTTCTATTGGTAGAGACCGGTACATAGCCATGACAGCAAGTCCTGTCTACTTCAAGGATTTTGCTGAACGTGGAGCGCAGATCATACAGCCTTGGGATGCATCTGTTATAATAAGATATTGCAACATTGGCCCAGGAATGAATGTCCTGGAGGCTGGAGCCGGTTCGGGAGCGCTGAGCTATTCTATACTTACATCCTTGGGAAACATTGGATCGCTCGTAACAATAGAGAAGGAACAAAAATATGTCGAGCTTGCAAAGAAGAATCTATCAACAATTTCTGACTTCAAAAACTGGATATTAGTTAACGGAGATGTTACCACTGTAAAACTAGATCGCAAATTCGATGCTGCAGTACTCGATATTCCGGAGCCTTGGAATGCCCTTGAAAATATTTCCAGATATGTCAGGCCTGGATCTATTATTTCATGTTATCTCCCAACTTTCAACCAAGTTGAGATAACAGTGTTGTCCTTGCATAAATTTGGATTTTATTATCTTGAAACGTTCGAGATCGTGAAAAGGAATCTCTTAGTCAGGGAATCCTCAGTAAGACCGGACAATAACATGATAGGCCACACCGCGTTTCTTGTTTTTGCAGTAAGATTGAGCGGAATTGCGTTTGATTGAAATATTGCGTAACATTTTGATGCATTAATGCATATGAGATAGATCAATTGAATTCGTTTAGAACTGCAATGTTTTTCCAGATGGTCGTAATGGAAGATCTTTAACAAATTCTATATTGTAAGATGATCTATTGTTGATCATTGGATAAGAAAGAAGAGGTTATATGTGAAAGATGCAACGGGACAGGGTTTGTTACTGACGAAAAGTCACATCAGGATGTTTGTCCGGTGTGTCTTGGTCTGGGAACGATAATTCAAAATAAAGAAAAAATAATATTGACACGTTCTAAATCCGGTCTTAAGAAAAACGTCATATGGACACTTATAGCGCTTTCAATATATTATGTAATTTTTTTCTTCTTTTACATCCAGGGCGATTTAAACATACTGGCCACTGTAGTAATCCTAATTGCCGGCCATATGGCGGCTATATCTTACATAGTCGGATACATGATAATTAAGTCCTTGCCTAGGCTCTGAATGATGTCAGCCTCCACGGTCATGCTTGGACTGTTGTAGTTTGTACCACGCTACAGACGTATTCTTGCGTGAATGACATGATCGCATACGATCTTTTGTCGTCCTGTGGGCTTTAAATTGCGAAAGAACTTTATGTCAATAGACTAAGAAAAAATATTAGAGGGGAAATATATCAAAATATACGTTTGTGACGACATATCCCGGCTTCCGGATTTGAACCAGAGACCTGCGGATTACGGCGGTTTTCCAGCCGTGGATTCCCTCTACAGTCCGCCGCTCTACCAACTGAGCTAAGCCGGGTTTTGTAAACCGTGAATATTCATACACCTTAAAAATATTGACATTTCACAAGTTGAGTCTGGAAAGACAACAAAATGTTAAAACGGATCGTTCGATACCCTTCAACTAACGTTAGCATGTTTCTGAAGTGATGTATATGGATTCTGAAGAGCTTTCTGTTTCAATGGAAAAGTATTACGGGGAAAGGATAGTAACCGCCTTGATAGGCATAGAGGCAGACATGGATATGGTGGAGGCAGTTGGAGAGAAATTATCCACAATGAAGCATGTTGAAGATGTATTTGTTGTTACCGGGGATTATGATATAATGCTAAAGGTGAGATTTCCAGATTATAATGAATTTCAGGACTTCTTAGTTAAAGAGCTCGTAAATGTTGAGGGTGTTAAGAAGTCCAAGACAATGATGGTGCTATCTATAAAGAAGGAAATGGGAAGGAGGATTGGAGCGTGATATTATGGATAAACAGCTATATGATGAGGTTCTGTTCCTTCTGGACGAGTTATCGCAAGATACTACAGTTCCAAGGAATGTGAGGAGAAATGCAACAGATTCAAAGAATAGACTTATGACAGGAAAGGAAAGTCTGGATATCAAGTGCGCGTCTGCCGTGTCGGTACTTGAAGAAATGGCTAATGATCCGAATGTACCATCTCATGGCAGGGCTGCTCTTTATACTGTTATAAGCAAACTAGAAGCATTGGCCAAATCTTAATAATTTTTTAA
>JAJYVJ010000030.1 GCA_021792045.1 Thermoplasmata archaeon
CAATTCTTATGCCGCTTGGATTTTGAGAGTTTTTGTTATGATCGACCGGAAGAAGATTCTTGTTCAATATAACACCAACACTTTCCAGAGTTTCAGAAACTTTCTTTCCCCCTCCAAAATTTGTTACGTCAGCAACAAGAGTGTGTGATTCGGTGTAACCTCTTGATTCACCGAGAACATTCATTCCGAGTGAGGCCAGCTCCTCCGCCAAAGTCTTGGAATTTTTTATGATCTGATCAGCATAACTTTTTCCAAATTCGAGCTCCTCCACAAGTGTCATACCGAGTGCAGCCATAGAATTTAGATGATGGTTGCTCAACGTTCCGGGAAACACTCCCCTTTGAACGGCTTTCCAGTTCTCATCGCTTGTAGATCCAAGGATAATGCCGTGCTGAGGGCCCGGAAACGTCTTGTGCGTGCTTGCAGTGATGACATCAGCGCCCTCTCTCAAGGGATCCTGAAATCTCCCTCCTGCCAGCAATCCAAGAACATGCGCCCCATCGTACCACACCCTGCATCCGACTTCCTGGAACGCATCGTTCATCTCCTTCAATGGCGTCGGAAAAAGGAAAACAGACTGCCCAAAAAGGCACACCTTCGGCTTTTCCTTTATGATCATCTTAGAAGCCTCATCTGGAAGTACGGTCATAGCATCTGGATCATATGGGTACGTCTTTATATCGAGTCCCCTGAAACCAACGGCACCAAACTTGGCTGCGCTTATGTGTCCTCCTCCGGAAAGATCCGGAGCAGCAATTATATCTCCGGGGTTAAGGAAGCCATAAATTACGGCCATGTTAGCATTGGTTCCGGAGATTGGTCTCGGGTCTGTCTGTTTCGATCTAAATAATCGGTTTGACAGTTCAATGATTTTATCCTCTATCTCATCAACGTAGAAATTTCCCTGATAGTAACGATGATGAGGAAGGCCCTCTGCGTATCTTGATCCAAGGTCTGTTAGGAGCATTTCTTTTGCCAGTGGACTCATTATGTTTTCAGAGGCTATCAACGGTATGTCGTTTCTGAAGAATTCCTGATGTTTCTTAGCAAGATTCCGCAGCTCCATCGCTTCATTAAAAAAGGTATAGTTTTTCTCAATCTTTTGATCGGGCATAATTTCACATCCTTTTAGCTCTAACCTCCATATCCCAATTATGAATTTAAGTTTTAGATTAGGCCCGAATAGAAAAAAGCACTAAGGAAAAGAGGCAAAAAACTGTGAATAAAAGAAAAAATTTGTGTTTATGGGTTTATTTTAATTGCCCTGGTCGGACATACACTTTCACATGCCATGCAGAAGATACATTCGCTCTCTCTGACTGGATCGCATTTGTCTGTTCTGTACTTTGCATAAAGATCCTTGTCGGAATCAATCTTCTTGTCATTTCCGGTACCCATTTGGCCAGGATTCAGTTCCCATTCAAATAATGTAACAGGGCAAACATCCATACACGCCCCATCAGCTATGCATGCTTCCCAATCAACACCCACATGAGAGCCATGGATTCCCCATTTTGTAGGATAGGGCTTTCCGTCTGCACCCATCCTTTCAACACCCTCTGCACGTACATCATGGTCATGATGCTTACCGGTTACAGGGTAATGCTCAGGATCATTCAAAAAATTCTCATCTATAGGTTTAGGCTTGTAATCCAGTGATTCTAGTTTAACCAATTTACCACCAAGTCGATAGAGCAGAATTATATTTAAAATATATGATTGTGAAGGCGGAACCGAGGCAACATCTTATATTAAAAGCCGTAAAATGCATCCTACGCCATCCTTTTCTAAAGGTTTTAAAATAATCTGAGTGACCTGATAGAGATTTATGCAACAATGAAATACAGAATCATGTCACGCGGTGATCCACAAGTAGTTAACAGAAAGATGCAGGGAGAGTTTGTAACAAATCTGATAAGACAATTAAAATTCAAAAGGGAGGACTTTAAAGTTATAGGTAGCTTTGGAGGTTTTTCTGGTTTGATAGATCTTGGAAATCTTGCCATTGCAATGAATACGGATGGTGTTGGCACTAAAACAATAATTGCAGAAGAAGCAAAAAAATACGACACAATAGGGATAGACTGCATAGCGATGAACGTAAATGATGCCCTGACAGTAGGCGCGGAACCTATCGCGTTCGTTGATTACATAAATCTCAGAGACATTGATGTAGATATCGCGAAAGAACTCGGAACGGGATTCAATTTCGGAGCTCAATTATCGAACCTCACGATTGTTGGTGGTGAGACGTCAATAGTTCCAGATCTGGTGAATCATATTGACGTATCCGGGACATCATTAAGCATAGTGCAAAAATCCCAGATAATTAACGGAGAAAAGATCAAGGATGGAGACCTGATCTTTGCCCTCCAAAGCAGCGGCCTTCATTCTAACGGTTTTACCACAGTAAGGAAAATAATAAAGGATAACGGCATAGATCTTTCAAGCAACTTTCCCGGAGAATCCAAGAAGACTGCCGATATTCTTCTTGAACCGACAAGGATATACGTCCGTGAGATCCTCGACATACTAAACATTGTAAACATTGTTGGAATGGCAAACATCACTGGTGGAGGGGTAAAAAATCTATCCAGGATGAAGGATATGAGGTATATGATCACGGATCCAATAGAGCCACAGAATGTCTTCAAGCAGCTTATGGATATGGGCAGCCTTACTATGGAACAGATGTATGAGATATTCAACATGGGTATGGGCTATGTCGTTGTTATCGATCCAGAAAGCAAACTTGATTTTGTGAACACGTTGAAAGGAAGGGTAAATCTGAAGGAAATAGGTCATGTTGAGAACGGTTCTGGTGTTGAAATGCCTTCCTTGGAACTCAAGTACCGTGGTTATTACTGAACAACCATATTTAAGTTTTATGTCATGCTCCTGTAACCGATAATTATTATTACCTAAAACGGAATGGGGGATTATGAAAATAGTAGCGGTAGTAGACGAGGACAACTTCTTGACTCCTCTTGAATATGGAAATGCAATAGTGGTTCTTGACGACGAAACAAAAGAGATGAAAGAGTACGAGAATCCGGGCTTCGGTTCACCTTATGGTGGGAAGGAGCGGTGTATGCAGGGCATACTTTCCCTGAAACCTGATGCGATTGTTGTCAAGCCGGGTTCATTATGCCCAGGTTCATATCAGATGTCTAGGGGAAGGATGAAGTACATGCCCGTCGAAGAGGAAAAGCTCGACGAGGTAGTCAAAAATCTGGATTCAATAAAGAAGAAAGCTACAGACGAATTAGATTTTTCCATGTACAGGGAATAATTAATCCCCAAAATTACAATTACCTTTTTTCTATTGGTTTTTTTTCATATCGTAGACAGCTCTGGATATAATATGGGCAAGCCTGACCGGCTCTGGGACATTCCCGGTTAACATAAGTTTCTTAAGAATCGATAGGGCATCGCTTTCCGTGAGTCCAGAATAGTTAAGCATGAATTGTCTTTTATTCATTTCAACCCTCAGTGGCTTCAGTTTCTCCAGTGTTTGTAATACCGATGTATAAGGGTGGTGTGCTGATAACGCCCTTTCCATTGCCACGAGGCTTGCCTTTCCTTTGGTGATTGATATGAAAGGGATGGATGTGTAAGCAAAAAAAGATTCTGGATCAATGAGGCCAAAGCCGCCGAATGTCACCCCTTCGGATATTACAGCCTTTATCAGCGTTTTCGAATGTTCTGGAATCAATTCAGATATGGTTTTTAGAACATTTACGTCATCAATCTTCAGCATTCGTACGCTAATATCTTCTATGGTTCCATCGAGGCGCATGACCACTCCGGTTATGCATGTCTCTGTGTCTATGCCTCTTTTGAAAGGCCCATCATCGATTCCCAGCACACGAATATTATTTTTCAACCGCTTATGATCGAGTCCATGATTAAATAGATTGACACCGACAAGCAGGGAAACCGTCTAAAATTGTGTTTTTTGCTGCCATTTCACAGGGAATTATCATTATATTCATTCTTATCTTAAAAATCGTCCTGAAAAAAATGGACCATAACGCTTATATTTCTTATAAAGATACCACGGCTACGCACTTTAAATGCACCTCCTAAGCAAAGCTTAGAAGGGAAGGGTGAAGGTTTAAAAAACTTATGATACCAGATTTCGTAAATGGCAAAGTGGATTGTGTATAAATTAAACTATCTGGGGAATGGCTTGGTTTGGGAACCGAAGAAGGACGTGCCAAGCTGCGATAAGCCTCGGGGAGGCGCATGGGGCCTTAGATCCGAGGATTTCCGAATGGGACTTCCTGCCGTAAGGCACTCCGAAAGGAGAGGGAACCCAGGGAATTGAAACATCTTAGTACCTGGAGGAAAAGAAATCAATTGAGATACCGTTAGTAAAGGCGATCGAAAGCGGTAAAAGGCAAACCGAACACTTCCAGAAATGGTAAGTGGATGTGGAGTTCGGACCTTCTCCAATATCTACCTGATGAATCCTAATTCGTTTGAAAACGGAGCCTTAGAAGGTGATAGCCCTGTTGGAGCAAGTCAGGAGGTTACGAGGGAAGAGTTCCAGAGTATCGTGCGTCGTTTTTCGCGCGAGAATATGGGTGGCACTAACATCCAACCTTAAATATTTCTCAAGTCCGATAGCGAACAAGTACCGTGAGGGAAAGATGAAAAGTAGCCCGGGAGGGCGGTAAAAAGAGCCTGAAACCAGATAGTGATAAACTTATGGGGCACATAAGGAGTGAAGCCATTAATCATGGCGGACCAGTGTCTCATTTTCCGTGTTGAAGAACGGACCAGGGAGTTCTGACAGATGGCGAGGTTAATCCTTAATGGAGTAGCCGTAGTGAAAGCGAGTATCCGCACAGCAATGGAGGGATAGCGCAAAAAATGCGTCAGTCATTTGTGTGAGACCCGAAGCCGGTCGATCTACGCCTGAGCAGGTTGAAGCTCAGCGAAAGCTGGGTGGAGGACCGAACCAGTTCTGATGTGCAAATCGTTTGGATGACTTGGGTGTAGGGGTTAAAGGCTAATCTAGGCCGGCAATAGCGGGTTCCCCTCGATACTACCCGCAGGTAGACTTTGGCGGAGATGCTTAGCCAGGTAGAGCGACCGAATAGCAGGTCAGCAATCGAAAGATTGCGCCAGCTTATCAAACTCCGAACTGGTTAAGATCGTAGATGCCAGATGCTAGAGTACAGGGATAAGCTCTGTACACGTGAAGGAAACATCCTAGACGAGGGTTAAGGTCCCTAAAATTGACTAAGTGCGATTTAAAGGGGTTTGTGGTCAAAGACAGTGTGGAGGTAGGCTCAGAAGCAGCCATCCTTTAAAGAGTGCGTAACAGCTCACTCACCGAGGCTGCATGTCCCGAAGATGGACGGGGCTAAAGTCAATTACCGAGACCTTCGAACACCGAAAGGTGATTTGGTAGGGGGGCGTGCCACATGGACGGAAGCTCCTCCGAGAGGAGAAGTGGACCGTGTGGTATCGTGGATCCTGGTAAAAGTAGCAGATAAGAATTGTGAGAATCAATTCCGCCGAAAGGGCTAAGGGTTCCTTGGCAATGTTCGTCAGCCGAGGGTTAGTCGATCCTAAGGTGATCCCTAAAAGGAGATTACCGAATGGGAAGCTGGTTAATATTCCAGCACCTTGGGTGTTTTGCTCTATAATTTTAGCTTCGGGATATTGGAACAACGGGAGTCAACGTTGCGATGCATATAAGGCGATGGAGAGTTGTAATGACGTAAAGTCGCAGAAAGTGCATCGGTCCCCATGAGGGGATTTTGTAAATTCCTGGAGCCCATGAAACAATTATAGAGGTCAAGCTCAAGCTCGTACCAAGAACCGACACAGGTGCCCCTGGATGAGAAGTCCTAGGCGTTTGGGAATAATGGACGCGAGGGAACTCGGCCAAATAGCTCCGTATCTTAGGTATAAGGAGTGCCTATTCTGAGAGAGAATAGGTCGCAGTGGCAAGGAGACCCCGACTGTTTACCAAAAACACAGATCGCTGCTAGTCCGAAAGGATGTGTATAGCGGTCGAAACCTGCCCAGTGTCGGTACCTGAAAATCCCGTACAAGGGAAAGAAGGGCCGATAAACGGCGGGGGTAACTATGACCCTCTTAAGGTAGCGTAATACCTAGCCGCTTAATTGGCGGCTTGCATGAAGGTTCAACGAGAGTCTCACTGTCCCCGCGTTCAGCCCCGTGAAATTGATGTACTGGTGCACAATCCAGTCTTTCCCACGTGAAAGCGAAGTCCCCGTGGAGCTTTACTGCAGCCTGTAGCTGTAATACGGTATTTAATGCGTAGTGTAGGAAGGAGCTGTCGATGTTCGGGTTCTGGCTCGAATGGAGGCGCTAATGAAACACTTCCCTTTAGGTACTGAATTACTAACCTCGAAAGAGGAACAACTATTGGTGGGCAGTTTGGGTGGGGCGCCACGCCCCCGAGAATATAACAGGGGCCCCCAATGGTCAGCTCAGGAGGGTCAGTAATCCTCCGTAGAGTGTAAAGGCAAAAGCTGGCTTGACTATGTTCTGGACAATAAAGAACGTAGATGCGAAAGCAGGGCTTAACGAACCACCCTGTCCCCCCTTAGTGGAGGCGGGTGATAAGAGAGAAGTTACCCCAGGGATAACTGAGTTGTCCTCGGCAAGAGTTCATATCGACCCGAGGGTTTGCTACTTCGATGTCGTCTGTTCCTATCCTGGTGCTGAACAAGGTGCCAAGGGTGGGGCTGTTCGCCCATTAAAAGGAATCCTGAGATGGGTTCACTACGTCGCGAGACAGTAGGGTTGCTTCTCCGTGGGAATGTCCGATGTCTGAAGGGCAGGAGCCTTTAGTACGAGAGGAACGGGGGTTCGTGACTTCTGGTTTACCGGTTGTCTGGCAAGGCAGTGCCGGGTAGCCACGTCATACTCGAATAAAAGCTGAAAGCATCTAAGCTTGAAGTCGTCCCTGAAAATAGACATCGTTATCAGGCCTCTCCTAGATGAGGAGTTTGATAGAACTGGGATGTAAGTGCCAAGCTTCGGCGAGGCATTAAGTCCACAGTCACTAATCGGCCGAAACTACAATCCATGCTAAAATTACGAAATCTGGTTGAATGAACCCTTTTGTGCGTTTTTTTTATTTTTTATATTTTTAGTTTGTAGCAGCCTTAGCCACAATATATATATATGAACGTATTTTGATTCATATGAACAAAAAGATAAGACTTCTTGGAATATCATTTGTAGCTATAATCGTTCTGTCTGGCTTCTTTGGTATACATTCTTATTCTCAAAGTTCAACGTCTTCGAGCGATCCTCTTTCAGTTCAAATCCCATACCCTTCTGGCTTGCCTCTCTATTTCATAGGCCAGCCAGGCGTGCAGAACCTGCTCATCGATCTCGGTGTTCCTGAGGCTAACATTCATCCAACATCTGTGAGTGACCTGCAGAGTATAGGAAGCAATTCAATAATATTCATTGACTGGCCATATATTTCCGAATCTCCAGGTGAGTCCGCAAACCTTGCGAGCACAATCGGTTCTTTATTTGCAAGAGGTGATCTCATCTTCGCCTTAACTGGAGGACATAACTCTGCTGTATCTGATCTCCTCGGGGTCTCATGGGCCAACGAATTTCACTCCAAGGTACTGGTAATGCCCCCCAGTTCCACCAAATGGTTTCAACACCGTAATAGCTGCAAACGGCAATTCTCACTTTTTCGCTCTAGCGCCAATCAATGAATCAAGCATCAGCTTTCTTGACAGAGTGTATTTTGTTTTTCATCCTGCTTCATCATCTCTTCAAGAGAATGCTGATCCCCTGGAATATGTCGAAAACAATCCGCCAACAAATGGATGGACATTTGCAACTGGGCAAGTTACCGGTTTGAGCAACTCCAACGGAACGTACCGTTATGATCTCGGCATATTTGTCGAGGATAAGATGATACAAGTCTATTCAATGCCGGGGAAAATGAAGATACCCGTATCAACAATGGGCTGGGAATCATATGGTCCTAGTAGCGCAATGGTCAATAACATGGGATACATAGAGAGCGAAACATCGAATATAAGCTATATAAGCAACTACAATTTCTATCAGAATGGGTGGAATGAACCATGGTACCCTTGGTCGCATATTAACTATAACTCTTATCTCTATTCTTTGGGGTGCTATTCACCAAGCAGCACGAGTGGCGGAACAACATCATACTCCGCCTCTTTTAGTTTTCCCACTGTAAGTGTGTCATTTGGAATAACCTATACACCAAATGTTGGAGACGTAACCGTTCATCAAAACCAGATATGCGATCTTAGTTCTCCAAAAACAGAATATAATAATTTATGGAGTTTTACGTATTCAGACACAAGCTCTGGCCATCATTACTCCAATGGTTTCTCGTCCAATGGTATGTGGATACTCATGGCGGGAACAGGAAGCACGAATACCGCAGCCATAACCATGAACCAAAAGGTCAATCTTGTTACACAACAGGATACTTTCTATGGGGGTTGCGGAAGTGGATCAACTGAGCTGTACTATGAGAAAATAGTCCTACAGGATCATTTCACGTTGACCTATAATCCAGGCGGATCATGGACAACCTCTGGATCTTCCGCTGTGTGTTGGTTCAACTCGAATTACAACGGCCTCGTTTCTGGCGTGTATTATTCAACCCAGTGGGAATATTGGTGAGTCAAGGGGCCCGCTGTAATGTAGGATAAAATTACGAAATCTGGTTGAATGAACCCTTTTGTGCGTTTTTTATCTTTTACACTTTTAGTTTGTAGCAGCCATAGCCACAATATATATATGAACGTATTTTGATTCATATGAACAAAAAAGTAAAGGCTTTAGAGGTATCCATTATATCTATAGTGATGGTAGTGTTGGCCTTTAGTGGGATATCTCACGGAATGTTGAATGATTCTGCGAGCACCAGTAACAGTCAGGCGTTAAGCGTATCTAATCGCTCAGTTAAGGTATCTTATCCATTTGGAATGCCAACGAGTCAAAAGATCTTGCTTAATAACCTCTTAAAAACTGATTATTATAACACAGGGCGATTCATTATTTCTAATGATTTTGATCGGTTACAGTACAAAGCGGACTTAAGTGCAACTGATTGGTATATTTCAAACTATTATCTCATCCCTCCCCAGCATAGGGGATTGACGAAATCTAATGTTTCAATAATCTTGGGTATGTGGGAACATGATGACAAAAACGCTAAGAAATACATTGATTCTATAGAGGAATACGAAATGAATCAGCATTTGTCAACTGCCTATCATATAAATCAGCAGTATGTCGTGGAACACCATGAAGGTACACTTCTTTCAAACGAAACAATTGCATACCATGGTCAGAAAGCATTCCTGCTTAGGTACAGATACTCGAAGGATAATGAGACTGTTGTTTACACTATGTTTGAACACAACGGGAAACTTAGACTTATTGATCCCACTATTCGTTTAAATGAATTTACAATCTATTGGGGGTGGTTAGGTCTTATACAAGGTCCGAGTTATAACATCTATCTGGACTTTTACAATTATAATAACGCTGTAAATTTCAAAAATTTTGTAAGCCTATATACAACTATGCTTTCTATTGCTCAATTTGTTATGGATGCTGCTGCTTGGGCAGCTATACTGTACTTGACTGGAGGCACTGGTTCTATCTTACTTGGAGTACTTTTTAAAATAGCGCATACAATTTCAGGAGCGCTAGGAACAACCGCGCCTTGGAAGATATATGGTCGGTCTAACACACTCTTCAAGAACGAATGGGGGACAGCTCAAGATTTCAGGCTGGTGTTCACGGCAAATATATGGGAATCTGGTCTTCTGCCAGAATATGGAATCTGGGGAAGGATCAATCCCGGTAATTCGTTGTATCAAGTATTTCGATCATTCCAGTACCTAACGTCTGAAGAGTCCAGCGTTTATGCACAATCGGTGTATTATGCCTTGACCAACGTCTTTGGAACCAACCAATACAACTATATCAATCCGCCGTCAAACTGGGAGAACTGGATTGGTGATTATTAATGAGTTTGCCTGTTAGAGGTGATAGATATTATTACTAGAGATCCAGGATTTTGGATTTTCTTTATTATACTTGATGTCATTTGGTTTATTTACACTATAAAAACGTTGAAATTCTTGAATCACGAACAGTATGCAAACAAAACAGTAATAATCATCGACAGATTCATTTTACTGCTTGATATATTTTACCCTGCCCTATTATTTTTAATTACATATATTCAAGGGTATTCAAATTTATATTACAACATCGTTTTAGTAACCATAATATTTTGGTGGATATTAAACCTGATTATCGAGCCTGAATTATTCAGAAGATATATAAGATCTCAATACAAGGTATCCCTAAAGGAATCCATTGGCCTAACATATACATACAAACGGCTTCATATACGCGAAATTATTCAAGAACGTTCTCGGAAGGCGTCTCCCTTGAGAAAGGGATGAATGTACCCTTTTGTGCGTTTTTATTTTTTACATTTTTAGTTTGCAATTGATCGAACCACAATATATATATGATAGTATTTTATATTAATTATGGATATGATAGATCGACTAGATCGTAAAACACCAACAAGACAAGATCCTGTAAGGATCATCTCCTTCGTCACTCTAGCTATGATCCTTGTGATTACTGTTTATTCATCTATTGCCACCGATTACAATACGACCATACCGTACAGTATTATTGACCAAGCTATCCTTTTGTTTCTGGCTTCGTTATTGGTCATTATCCCAGTAAGCCTAGTTTATGGTAAACATATTAATCCAGCCTTTAGTGTAATCATTCTTGTTGTCTCCTTTATTTTGATTTATATCTTTTTCGACGTTACCGGTTTCTTTTTCTTCCCGTTTTTGTTCAACGTTGCCCTATCATTTGTAAGATAGCTCCATACTTACGACCTAAGTTACTACAACGTGTATTTTTACCGATTCCTCATAAAGCTTGTACTGACTGATGAATTTATCTGGGGTATAGTCTTTAGATCGCTCATTCACTGGAAATACTCATTGCATGTTGCGTCCTTTTACCAAAGACCGAGCAAGTATGTTTGTGATTTTTAATGACAAAATGAATTGCTAAAAATTTAATTCAGCAGGGAGAATATTCAATAAAGGACCGCATGACATCCACGATTTGAAATCTAATAAGGTACCCGATAGGAATGGAGAGAGGGGAGGTCGAGCAAGATCTCCGAATCAAGTGAAATGATTACAGCCAATGAAGCAGGGATCTTATAAATTTATTCATGGCGCAGCATCAGGAAGATCCCCTACTTTTACAGTAGGCTTATAATAACACGGTCTACTTGACCGAAGGAGCGGTATCTACAGATTGAACGACCTTATCAGCGATGTCCGTGAATATGGAGGATACAGTGTCATTCAGTGATGCACTAGGAACGCCACTGTCTGTGCCCTCGACTATTTCCATTGAAAACGGTATCCTACCAAGGAACGGAACGTTGTATTTTTTTGCTGCTTCTTCTCCGCCCCCTTTCTTGAATATATAGGTAGTCTCTCCACAGTGCGGGCACACAAAGCCGCTCATGTTTTCAACGATACCAAGGACTTTCATCTCAACCTTTTTGCAGAAATCTATGGCTTTCCTGGCATCAAGGAGAGCAACGTCCTGTGGTGTAACCACAATTACAACCCCATCAACCTTTGGCACGAGCTGAGATATAGAGAGTGGCTCATCCCCTGTGCCTGGGGGCATGTCAAGAACCATATAGTCGTAACCCTCCCACTGGACCTCCTCGAGAAATTGTTGTATGGCCTTATGTCTGAGGGCCCCCCTCCATATGATAGCTGTGTCGTCGCTTGGAAGCATAAAGCCCATGGATATGACATCAACACCGAATGGAGTCTTGACCGGAAGAATCTGGGTGCCTTTTACCTCTACATCTTTCCCGGAGACACCGAGAAGCATGGGATCATCCGGGCCATTGATGTCCACATCAATTAATCCGACCTTGAATTTCTTGGCAAGGGCAACCGCCAGATTAACCGAAACTGTAGATTTCCCTACCCCTCCTTTTCCACTCATTACCATAATCGTGTGTTTCACTCCGACGTACTTTGTAGACTTCGGTGGTGGTCCAATTACAGGGGTAGGCGGCGGTGTATTCATTTTAATAGTTCCTGTTGGCATGCTTATGACATTGCAAGAGGCTATTTTATCCTTAACCACAAGAAAGAAGAAGAAAACATAGAACTGTTAATTAAGATTGTGAAATTTGAAAGCATGAAAGCGATGTTGCTAGAGAGACCAGAAAAAATAGAGAAGAAGCCGCTGAAATATTCAGATTATAAAGATCCGGAAATAGGAGAAGGCAAAGTTATTGTGAAGGTGCTGGCCAATGGAGTATGCCATAGTGATCTGCACATAATTGAAGGCGATTTCCAATTGCTTGGAGATTTGTTTCCTATGATACCAGGACATGAGATTGTGGGAGAAGTCGTTGAATCAAAGAGTAATTTAGGCCTGGGAGACAGGGTCGGTATAGGCTGGTTTTATTCGGCATGCGGCACTTGCGACCAGTGTGTTTCAGGGCACGAAAATTTATGTCCAAACGCGCTGGTGTCTGGTATCAACGTTAAGGGCGGCTACGCCGAATATGCAGTACTCGATGCTGCCTATGTTTCTCCAATTCCGGATGGAGTTAAGAGTTCTGAAGCCGCGCCATTGTTCTGCGCAGGCATAACTGCTTATTCTGCCGTCAAAAGGATTAGTCCGTCGATAGGAGATAGGATTGCGGTATTTGGGATCGGAGGCATTGCATTCTATGCAATACAGATGATAGAAGCTACTGGTGTACACGCTGTGGCAATAACTAAAAGGCACAGGGAAGTGGCCGAAAAGGCTGGGGCCAGCGAGATTACAGATCGACCCGAAGGCAAATATGATGGATCTATCGTTTTTGCACCAAACAGCTCGCTGGTAAAGGATGCTGTATCCTCGGTGAAGAGTGGGAAGACTGTAGTCATTCCTGCGGTAATGGATAAAATAGATGTTCCGTTTGGAGACTTTATGTGGGAAAAGAACATAACAAGCGTTGCAAGCGGATTGAGAAAGGAAACCAGAGCCGTTCTTAAGATGGCATCTGAACACAATCTTCAATCCATGATCCAGGAAAGAAAACTCAGTGAGGCAAACGAGGTACTGGCCGACCTAAAGAATGGTAAAATTATGGGAAGAGCCGTATTAATTCCATGAAGTATTTCTAACTGGATCGTTACCTTACACAAATTCTAGAAAGAGTAAATCACTGGAGAACATGAGAAATAAAGAAGCCAATCAGCTAATCATATATATTGCCATATCGGATCTTGCCAGAGATCGTATTCTTCTTCAACCTCCTTTATAGGGTGCTTCACTGTATCTTTTTCCTTTAGAAGCTTGTTATATTTGTTAATGAGTTCATCTGCCCCTTGTTTAGCCAAACCATCAAAGTATTCCTTGATCGTCTTCATATTATGAGGGTGAAGTTTATTTACACTTTTCCCGGCAAAAAGAATCCTGTAAAACTTGTGTTCCCCCAGTCTTACATGAAAAATTCTATAATCCATTTCTATCCTGTCTTTCAGGTCATACGTGGTAATGGCGGCAAGTGCTTCAACAATTCTTATATCCTCATTTTCAGACTGTAACTGAAAATCTATCTCAAGTCCCTTTTCCATAAAAGAATGAGCTTAAGATCCTATTTAAAGGATGAGTTTTTTAATTCCGAGTTGAGCAAAATGTAAGGAGTTTTAGACCAAAATTTTCCATTTTAATCTTTTCTTTTGCAGTATTAATATGCATCGATATGAATTGATCGTTTCTCGTGCCCAGGGGATTTGCATGACATAACGAATTAAATTGAAATGGGGAGTACTCAAATCAATTCTTGACTTCACGCCTTCATTACTACCTAATATGTTAAAGGAATATATCGACAGAATGACGAATATATGATAATGACACGTGTTAATCATCGTCAATATGCCGATTTTTGTTCTTTTTTAACATCATTTAAAATACAGTCTAAGGATATCATCCAGTTAAAATGATCAATCTTCTCAACAACTTTTGGGTACTTTTTGCGTCCCTGTTCATATTCTTAATGACTGTCGCAGTAGGCTTTCTTGAAATCGGGGAACTCGGATTAAAAATGAAGAGGAGTCTCTACAAGTCACTTCTAATAACTGGAATATCGTTCATTGTCATGGCCATAATAGGTTTCAATACAGCATTCGCTCCAACAATCGGGGGAATAATAGGGAATCCTTTTTACAAACCTGGTTTTTTTCTGGGATCGTTGGGGTCTCCCGCAACAATGTTTTCTGCGACTTGGTGGTCAACGTCCTCAAAGTATTTCGGTGCCGGTCTATGGACCGTATCTTATTTTATGCTTGAAGCAACATCGGCTTCGGTTACATTAGCTCTTGTTTCTGTTGTGCTTCTTCGTAAGGTAAAAATGGCTGCCTTCGTAACATTTTCAGTTGTATATTTTGTACTGATATTCAACCTTCCGGCGGCATGGATCTGGAATCCGACAGGATGGCTTTACCTGCTGGGTATGAGAGATTTCGCCGGAGGGCTAGTCGTGCATGGGGCTGCAGGTATAGCAGGTCTTGCAATACTGGTCAGGATATGGCAGGAAGAAAAGTGGAAAGGTATGAAGGAAAGTCCCAGGGAGTCTTTCATGCTAAATCACGGATTCTTGACTCTGGCTATTCTTCTTCTCATAATCGGATGGGTAGGTTTTGATCCGGGCAACACACTTGCATTCAATTTTGACACACTTATAGTGGTTTCTGTTGTTCTTATCTCAGGATTTACAGGAATGGTTTCTGTATTGGCAACCAGTTATATTTTGAGGAAAGACACAGGAGGAATACTCAACGCGGTAAATGGGATAATAATGGGACTCATAGTTATCACACCCCTTGCAGGTTTTGTTAGTCCATTGAGTGCGTTTATACTTGGGATTTTAAGTGGGCCCTTATATGTATTTGCGGACATATTCTTCTCCAGTAGAAAGTGGTTAAGCGACCCAGTCGGACTCCTTTCATCACATATGACTGGGGGTATATTTGGAATCGTAATGATTCCATTCTTCACACAGCACAGTTACGCCGTGTTCTCTGGAAACTCTATCCTCCCGAACGGTTTTATTTTTGGAGGAGGTGTTGCCGCGCTCAGAACGCTGGGGATCGAGGTTCTGGGAATCGTGGTCGTGGTCGCTTTCGTGTTCACCATCTCTTATCTTACTATGTCCATAATCAGCAAAGCAATGCACGGAATTTTAGATAGTTCCGAATATTCTGGCACAGCCAAGAAAGTTTATGCGGTAAGCTCATCGAAAGCTCAATTGGACAAATTGCACTAATGCCACTCACATGCAATGGGATGGAAATAGGTTCTCATAAGATTCTGTCGTACGCGTATAAAGAAATCCGTAGATAGATCATCGGATCTCAGTCACCGATACCATAATCTGAAATTCCTCCAGGAAATTTATCAGCGTCAGACACGATCCCGTCATGAATGAATTTAGCATTTATAAGCGAAAAATCCCACACCCTTCGAGAATGGGTGAAAGTGAATGGATTATCATGTATATAATGCATAGATCAGCGTGACAAAGAGCTATACCAGTTTCAATACATCGATTCATTTCATGAATTATTATT
>JAJYVJ010000031.1 GCA_021792045.1 Thermoplasmata archaeon
TTTTTGATACACCTGGGCAGATAGAACTCTTTGCCTTCAGACCCTCGAGCCCAATTCTTATAGATCAACTTACTGGAGGCAAGTCTATGCTAGCATTCATCACAGACTCCGTCCTATCAACATCCCCTTCTGGCTTTATTTCACAGAAATTGCTCTTCGGTTCAGTAATGTCCAGGTTTTACAAACCTATGTTGTTTGTTCTCAATAAAACGGATCTTATAGACGACGAGCAACTCGATCAGATAATGAAGTGGGAATCCGACCCAGATGAACTCTATGACGCGTATATGAATGAGAAAGATACCGGTATGAAGGACTATTTTCAATCCATATTGAAATCGTTTAAGGAAACAGGATTGATCTCAAAGGTGGTTCCGGTATCATCACATACTGGACTCGGCATGGAATCAATATATTCGGAAATGTCTCTTTTCTTCGAAGGCGGGGCGGACACCGATACCATGTATAAAGATGATTAAGATTCTATTTTGAGGACCTATATTTAACATTTATGAACGGAGTCCCCCCTTTCGCAATATAGGGGATGAAAGCGAACGAGAACTTATTATTTTCCTAAGGATATTACGATGCCCGCTGTAAGACAGAAGTGAAATAGGTCTGATCGCATATTGCTTCATGCGTGTCGGTATCCGTAAAGTCATATGGCTTAGCATGAAGGACAGAGTACCTTCGGGCCGAGGGAAATTCAAGCCCATGGAGATTCCGCCAGCAACCTTTGAAGTGGGAATCTCACTGCGAAAGCTGGGAGAGCAGGTCACTTAAGAATTATCTGAAACTAATTTAGTACCGAATCATTATCTTCACGGGATGAGCATGTACAAAAATTTACAAGACTGTGTTTCAAAACGTTAGATATAGAAAAAATATTGCCAAATACCCTGATTCGAATGAAAGCAGATTATTTTGAACAATCCAAAAATCTTAGTACCATATTCGAAAATACATACAAAGAACAGGGACGAATAAGAGTATTCAAGAATTTTATCAATGGAATATAAATGGAGTCAACTCCTAGACCATATGACGTATTCCTCCTTGGAGATTTTGCCGCATTCTCTCCAAACGTATTGTATATTGATATTGAATCCTATTCCTGCCACCGAATATTCTCATGATACGGTGTTACGGATTCAAAATCTAAGCCTTCTATTTTCGAATAATTTTTCTGTAGTTTTATGAAATATTTCCTTAACTTCTTGCTACAGATCAACATCTGTTTCATTTCTCTATTCTCTGATCTAAAAATTGATTTATCAGAAGACTTTTTAGAAAAGTGCGGTACGTATATCTATAAGAATCGATACGCACCAGGTTAATGAAAGAACTCGGGAAGGTTATAAAATATTTTTTAGGAAATAAGATGATGGTTTGCAAATAGAATTTCCCTTGGAAGCCTTAAAATATTCTGCAACAATAAAGTTTAATATGTTGCTGAAAGTTGCAATAATTGGTGGTGGTATATCTGGCCTCTTCTCAGCTTTTTATCTTTCTCAGAGTGGAATGGACGTAACGTTATTTGAGAAAGGTGACTTATCCTCAGGTACTTCAGGTAGATTTCATGGTATGCTTCACAGTGGCGCAAGGTATGCGGTGAATGATAAAATATCAGCCATCGAGTGTATTTCTGAAAATAAAAGGCTTAGCAACATTGCAGAAAATTTTATAGACGACACTGGCGGGTATTTTGTGGCTACAAATGAAAAGGAAGCCGAATTCGGAGACCAGTTAATGAAGGGATGTACGGATGCGGGTATAGAAGCTAGAGATGTGGATCCCCAGGTTGTGACAGCCAAGGAAAAACATATCAGGGATATTAAGAGAGCAATATCTGTACCAGACAAAATAGTGAGATCCTATGAACTCTCCGTGGCTATTGCTGCAAAGTCAGTAATTAATGGTCTCAAGGTGAAGACGTACTCTAACGTTAAAAGGATAAATGTTAATGATGGAGTGGCAAACTCACTTGAATATGAAAGATCCGGGAAAGTTTACGAAGATAATTTTGATTATATCATAAACGCGACAGGTCCATTTTCCAATGAAATCCTTGAATCCTCGGGTCTGGATCGGGAAGAGATGGTAGCGTCTGCGGGAGCAATGGTGGTTTATGAAGGAAGGTTAGTAAACTCCGTAATAAACAGGATGAGGGAACCTTCAGACGGCGACATAATTCTTCCATACGGTTCAGTTTCCATTGTGGGAACAACAGCTGTCATTGTTGACGATCCCAATAATTTCTCAGTTGAGGACGAAGATATAAAAATGATGATAGATGACGCTGCTGTGGTTATGCCGTATATTAAAAATCACAAATATAAGAGAATATATTATTCCATAAGACCGCTATCCGAAAACGAGGATATGGAGACAGATTCACGTAAAGTAAGCAGAAGCTTTAAAATTGCTAAAAATTCAAAGGCAAGTAATGTCCTAACTGTTAAGGGAGGGAAATTTACTACCGGAAGATTAATAGGGGAAAGCGTTGCAGGAATGATATCATCTGAAACTGGCGAAAGAGTGGATCTTTCCGATTATAATTTCAACGACGCTTATTCAGAATATCTGTCGAAAGTCAAAGGTGAGGTCCCAGCTATTAACAAAATTAATGAGAGAAATGGTACCGTTGATGAGGAATTTGCGCAGCGTGCGGCTTCATTTCTCATTTCACATTCAATTTCTATGGGTGATAAGGTTGGAATTTAACGGTGAATTCAAACTTAATAATACTAAGAACGAGACCCTTGAACGGTTAGCTGATTTTGAAGGGATAGTAGGGTGCCTGCCAGGTATAGAAACCTATGAAAAGGAAGGAGATGAGTACGTTTGCCGACTGAAATTGGATGCTTCTTCAATGAAAACCTCGTATCTGAACACGATATCTGGAAAAATGTCCGTTAAATATGCTGGCATCAATGGAGATAGTCTTGACATCAACGGAAAGGGTAGGGTAGCAGGATCGTCAATCAAAATAGCGTTACATGTTGACATAAATGATGATCCCCAAGGCACTTTGGTTAAATGGTCTGTTTCCGTAGATTATGGTATAATGTCCAAGCTAATCGAAAAAGAAAAACTACGAGCTGCAACTTTGGAAAATATAGACAAAAGTGTGCAGTGCCTGAGAAATAGATTGACTCACTGAGATATCTCGTTCCTTGCAAGACGTAGCTTTTCCGAACTTTTTTTTATCTTTTTGCCAGTTATATGAGAATCATAGAAATATAATTAATAAACAATATAATTGTCTTTCTGCGTATAATGTCTTATTTGTGAGGATATGAGATCTGCTGCGTTAACCAGCTACCAGAATATAAATAAGAGTTCAATATTACCGTGCTTAATGGTAGGAAACAGCATTCTGAGAAGGATTAGTTCCGTCGGGGAAAGAAACATTTTCCAGCGACTTCTCGGATTTGTTGACATGGCAAAAGAATCAGTGCAGACCTTAAGCGACATGCTTTTTGCAGAAGACTTGAAACGGATAGAGTTCAACGCAAGGATAAGGAATATAGAGAAAAGAGGTGATGATCTCTCCGTTACTGTTAAAGAGGAAATAACAGGTGGTGCAATAAGCTCAAGTCTGATGGACAACCTCATTATGTTAGTTGAGACCTGCGATGACCTTCTAGATACATCCTATTTCATAAGCAGGGAGCTAAGAAGGATACATGAGAATTCGCATAAGTTTGATGAAAATACGGTTAATATCCTAAATGTTACATATAATACTGGTCGAAATATACTACTTCTGGCTGAAACGGCTCTAGACCATGTTCAGATCATGCTTGAAACTAAGAGCAGGAAAGACATGGAAGCCGCAAGAGTAGAAATAGAATCTCTAGAAGAACAGGTAGACGATCTAAAGGACAATATGATAGATGCGGCTTACAACAACGCTGATAGAATACCATATGTAGCGTTTATCCATATAACGGAACTTGCACACAAGCTTGATGATCTTCTTGACAGCTGTGAAGATATAGCTGACCTACTGTTTACTATAAATGTTGCGATTACCAAATGAATGTTTTACACATACCTTATACTCGCCCTTGTCACGTTACTCGTTGCCTTTGTTTCTGGCAACAATCTTTCGGCAGCTGTGGGAACACTCATAGGGTCGAGAATACTTAGCCTCTACGGCTCAATTTTAATCGCGGTTGCAGGTTTTGTTGCAGGTCTCGTTGTACAGGGAGGAAGCCTACATTCCACTGCAATCCTTTTAATACCCGATAACCACTTTATTATAACTATCTCTCTAGCAATTGCGTTAGGAATTTTTGTGATAGCTGCAATAGTGCGAGTACCACTTTCCCTTGTAATGGCTCTGGTTGGAGTCTCAATAGGAATAACATTGAAATTCGGCATTACAAGTAACTGGCCAATAATAAGGGACATTGTAATAACGTGGATAATTGCGCCCGTTGGTTCGGTTGTTGTGGCCTTTTATCTTAATCGAAGGTTTGCTAAATTGCAGCCAAAAGATGTATGGAACTATGCCGTTTTTATAAAGTTAATGCTCATTGCTGTTTCATTCTTCACTTCATTTACGCTCGGTGCTAACACACTTGGATTCATAGATGAAATAGCAAGAGTAACCGGCTATGATATTATATTCCCGATAATTGGAATAATTGTTGGATCATTTTTCTTAAGCAAGGGAGTCTCAAAAAGAGTTGGCCAAGATATGTACTCAATGAGATACACAAGCGCTTTCATTTCTCTTATAGTCTCCTCAATTTTGGTAGAAGTTGCTACGGTCTTTGGTTATCCCCTCAGTAGCACACAGACACTTACTTCAAGCGTATTCGGTTCAGGCCTTTCGTACAGGACAAAGGCAATGGATGCTTTGCCTTACCTTTTCACGGTTGCTATGTGGGTCGTTTCTCCGGCAATAGGGATAATTTTGGGATATTTTATTGCTTAGTGACCGATAAATCTTATTATCAAGACCATACTATCTATTCTTAGAACATGGAATTCAAAGCAAAATTTAAGATTCCAGCCTCACTCTGCACAAAATGCAGGGGTGCTAAACTTCTATGTGGACTTTCATTTTGTCCTATCACTGTAAAGTCTATCGTCAAACCCAGAGTTAACATTTCCCAAGGAAACAGGATCAGTGGATCTTCGCCTCCCAGTGTCTTTGTCGGACGGTACGGATACCCGAAGGTAAAGGTATACCCTTCTGTTCCGCAGGTTCATGGGGATACCTCATCCTACGAAGATCCAAAGGAATGGATGAATCTTCAATTGGAAGATTTTCTGAGCATGCGCCTATCAATGATTAGAGGTGGAACGGATGTTTACGTTAAGAACGCAGCAGATCCTGACAAGCTGTTTCAGGAGCTACAACTCATGGCCCTCTCTGAAAAATATGTTGAAGTCGACATGACCTTAGAAAAGAATCTTTCTGAAATGTCTGTTATTCTTGACGAGAATACGCCCCCTATGGGTCCATCGGCTCCACTGTTGAAGTTCCAATCCGATTATTCCTCTCCCAGTTTGAGTGTCGAGAAAGTTTATGGAGACACTGATCTTAAGGCTATGGATGCAATGAAATTCTTGTATTCAAGAAATGAAGATGTTTCAAAGATATCAAAGATTCTCAGTGTTGGAGCTATAGGAACAAAGAAAATGAGAAAGGTTGTTCCAACAAGATGGTCCATAACTGCAGTTGACAAGAACCTATCAGATGATCTTATAGAAAAAAGCAAGGACTATCCACAGATAGATAAATTCCTGGCGTATGTGAGAAGAACCAACGGTAACCTCTTCGTAGCAATTCTTACTCCTTCCAATTGGATATATGAATGGGGTGAGGCTTGGGGAAGAGGAACAACATGGAACCAGTGGGGTGAAGAGACTTACACGGAAATAGACAACGAAGGGTACTATGGAAGGAAAGACTACCCCGGAATTGGCGGATGCTACTACTCAACCAGACTGGCCGTTGGAGAAAAACTTAATGAGATGAGAAAAAGTGGAGGTGCAATTACTTGGAGAGAGATTTATCCTGGTTTTAGCCTTCCTGTCGGGGTATGGTATGTCAGGGAAAATATGAGGGAACTTTTTAAAATGAAGCCTTCAGAGTTTGATACTCTTGATGATGCTCTGAAATTCGTATCTAAGTTCCTTAAGGTTCCTCTGGAGAGCTGGTTACGGAGATCTACCGTGGTGAAGACGTTGAAGTATAACAACCTGGAAAAATTTTTTTCGATTTGACATGAAGATCATTGAGTACTCGGTTTCAAAGGCAATCTCAAAAAGTGGCATGATGGAATTAGACTATGCTATAAACCCTTATTCCGGCTGTTTTCACAGGTGCCTCTACTGCTATGCAATAGATTATACATACCAGAAAGACGCTGCTTCGAACTGGGGTGAGATAGTTTACGTCAAGAAGAACATAGACCTTATTCTAAAAAGAGACATTATAGGACTGCCAAGAGGAATTGTGGGACTGGGGACGGTCACAGATCCTTATCAGCCGGCAGAAGCAATCTACAGATTATCCAGAAAGATACTCGAGATCCTGCTTGGAAATGGTTTTAGAGTAACCGTACAGACAAAATCTCCTCTTGTTTCGCGAGATGCAGATGTCCTCTCAACGCACAGAAGCACTGCCGATGTTGGGATTACAATCACCACGATCAACAGAGTAAAGTCAATTCTGATAGAAACGAAAACACCTTCACCGTCTGCAAGGATAAGGGCTTTGGAAAAACTGAATGGTGAAGGTATTAAAACCTGGATATTTTTAGGGCCGATTATACGTAATTTCAACGACGACGATGAGAATTTAAGAGCCATCTTTGAGGCTGCTGTGTCAACAGGTTCCAGAATAATATATGATTTTTATTCTTCGTACAGAGGAGCAAATTCCATGATGGAACGTTATCTTCCTGGATATGATGATAGAAAAGAATTCAATGAATCGAATGCCTGGAAAAGTGAAGTTGTGGGACGGATAGAAAAGCTCGCAGAAAAGTATAATGTAGAATGCAACAGCCAGAAGGATGAATGGATGGTTGAGAGAGGTTATAACTTTGGCGGACTCTTTTGACTCGAAACCAAGATCCTTTTTATAATAAGCTCCACTAGATTTAGAATGAGGCTTTATTCTTTAGCAATTTCTTTTGAACGGACTAGGACAACGAAACCAAGTGTGAAAGCCGCAAGAAACTAAAGAATGCGGTTTGATCTCCAAATACCTTTCCTAATTAATCGCTAAAACCTTCTAACCTTTTACGCCATTGGATGTGTAAAATACAGGCAAGGAATGTTTGAGTACACAAAATTTAGAATCCGCTGTAAAATTTCACGAGTCTCCCAAAGTATTCTGGATTTTGACCTATCAGTTCCTTTAATTTCCCAATGGTCTTTTCTCTGTCGTAGATGAAGCGTTTAAAGATAATCTGATTCTGATCTGTATCGAGAATGGCATACATTGGCATCCAATTTCCGTCTCGCGGTTGTCCAGAACTACCCGGGTTTATGATCCTTCCGCGATAGAACATCTGAAAATGTGTATGCCCAACCAGGATATAGTCAAATTTCTTGAACTTCGCGGATTTCCATACCATCTCAGCCTCAGATCCGTACATGTAACCGTTAAGGATATTGTTCGGAGACGCGTGTACCATAAGAAAATTCTTTCCATCAAGTGAGAACTCAAGCATGTCTTTCAGGGAATCGAGTTTGGCAATATCCTCTTTAGACAGAAATTTTAGAGAAATATTGTCACGTGTGAATATACTTAGGTCATGCATTTCTGGGGCACATCCACAATCAGTATTTTTTGCAACGGCCTCGTCATGATTTCCTCGTACAATAAAATCAGACTGATTCAGAACAGTATCTAACGTTTCTGCCGGCTCAGGCCCATAATCTACTATATCGCCGAGAAACAACGCTTTGTCAAATTTCTCGACATCAAATAGAGCCTTCAGGGCCTGGAAATTGGAATGTGCATCAGAATATATTAGAATTCTCATATTGTGTAATTTCGATTTGATATTTAAGTACTGCGTAATAGCGTTGCTTAGAAAAAGTAGATTTATGAACAGTAATCTATATGCCGATCCAGGATGAATGGGACACTTAAAAAAAATAATCTTCTTTGGTCATCTGCGGTTTGCGACCATGAGTTTGGATTTCTCAGGCTTACCTCGGATTCACTTGTTTTTGAATCTAATGAACATGTTCCGAGGAAAGTCATACCGTTTTCATCAATATTAAACACCTATGCTGGAGGAATATTGAGAAGGAGACTTACCATTGTAGTTAAGGGAGCCCAACAAAAGGTTGTATTTACTGTTCCCAAAACTGCTGTTTGGAGAAAGAATCTTGCGCTGATAAATCCTCGCCCTGAATATATAAAGGAAAAATCGAAATTAAATGGCGAAGCGGGAATCCTTTCAATTGTTGAGAATTCGTTAATTTTTCAAAAGGTTGAGGGAAAAGAAAAGAAGGTCATTAGAATCGACAGCATAGATTCAGTTCATCCCAGAGGCATTCTGAAAGGCACACTCGCAGTTAGATCAGGCAATGTTGAATATGATTTCAAGGTTTCAAAAGCAGACCAGTGGGCAGAGATTCTTTCATTTGCGATCCAGATGAAGCACCAAACAGGTAATAAACCCCAAGTTGCTCCTCAGTCTTCTCAAAATACTCAAACGAAGACGACCAGCCCAATAACGAGCTCTATCAGCTCTGCCCAACATAAATCGTATTACAATCAGCCTTCTCCTTCGGCTCACCAAAAACTGAATCTAGGAACACAATCGGGACCTACCCTTACAACCGGTTCGAACCCAAAGCCGATTGCCCCTAACACGCAAAAAACAATTAGCAAGAGACAACCAGTTGCGCATGGCATTACGGCAACGAGAGCTCCAGTACCGACACAAAGTTCAAACAGGGCGATTCCAACCGGCCAGTACCGTGGTTCATGGCCAATGGGGCAGGATTACGATCAAGCTTTTCAAAATGTGGCTAAAAGCATAAATCCTACCTTAGGAAATGCGTCTGCCTGGGAGGTAATTAGGAATCCAAGGAACCAAAGTATGCTCGTCTATGCCGCAGGGAATTTTGGATCGGTATATAAGGTCAGGTTCGATGATGGTAAGATCTTCGCGTTGAAATGCTTCACTAAGAAATCCACAGAAATAAACATGAGATATGAAAAGATAAGCAATTACCTTGAAACAAATTCTGGGAATCGCAAATTCCTGGTACATTTCAAGTACTTCAAGGACGGTATAAAAACCAAGAAGTCCGATACATTTTATTTTCCGATCCTCAAAATGGAATGGTGCGAAGGACAGAGCTTGAATAACTTTATAGCATCGAATCTAAACCACCCTAGAAAGATAAGATCATTAGCAGAAACGCTCGTTAAAGATGTTGCTTCTCTTCAGGATATAGGTATAGCTCACGGTGATCTTTCGGGGGATAACATAATAGTCAATGACAAGAACGAAATTTTCTTCGTTGATTATGATGGCATGTTTGTACCAGGATTCAAGGGAACAAAATCCGTGGAAATAGGTCACGTTGACTTCCAGCACCCAAATAGAACCAGAGAAGATTACTCAGAAAAACTTGACAATTTTTCAACACTCGTAATCTATACGTCCCTTCTTGCAGTTTCGGAGAAACCATCGCTCTGGTCTGACTTTAATGATGATAATCCTGACCGATTGATCTTTGGAAAGAATGATTTCAAATCCTTGGAAAACTCAAAGGTGTATACAGAGATCATGAAAATAAAGGATCAAAAGACTAAGGAATTATTGAATGTCGTGAAGGAAGCATTAAGCAGACCAGTTCTTTGGGATGGGGACAATCCAAATGCTCTTCTTTCTATGTAAAGCTAAGATAAATTAGACTGATATCATCATTCCTCATTCTTTTGGCATCAATTTCGTTCGAAAGATAATCTCTCATCCCCGAATCGTTGACAACAAGATCCCTTAAGATTGAGAAATTATGGGTTTCAATAAGCCATTTCGATAAAGCATCCGTTGCAAGAATAATTTCATTTTTTTCCGTAATATAACCACCAGTGGTAACAAAATCCGGAAGAAGCTTATCCAAATTATTTGTCTGTGTCTTTCTACCCGTCCAGATTAGTTTTGGTGAGTTATTAAATTGTGAGGCTTTTTTGTAGGGGAACGAATAAAACGTACCTCCAGGGCCAAGAACAAACATGCAGGAATCTCCAACACATAGCGCTCGGTATAGATACCGTTCTTCCATTCTCTTTATTTCAAGATATAATAAAGTGGAGTAAGATCCCTGAAAAGATTTGTTAGTCTGAAACCACTTAAGGTTGTTCCATTCTACTCTGGAATACCATTCCTCCCTTGCTATTGGAAGAAGTATATGGAATAGATCTGACGCGTTTGTGAAGAGATCAGTTTCCAGGTCGATGACATTTGACGTAAGACAACTAGCCCATACATCTGAAAACATGGAAGAACTTGCGCCGTCTGCTATCGCAAACCTCTTTTTTTTAAGGTTGAAAGAAATTGAATCTTCACATTCACTCTCCTTATTACCCAGCTTGCTCATCTGGAAAGTGAATGCTTTCAAATGAAGATCACTGCATATTTTCTGTTGGAGCTCTTGTTCCAATGTCCAGAAGTTCGATCAACTCGTCCAGACCGGCATTGAATACGTAGGCTCTTGAGTTCTGAGTTACGTTCAGAGAACGTTCCGCGGCCACATCCACAAAACTTTTTGGCAAAGTACTGGACATTGTGAAAAGCTCCTTTGCAAATTTATCTTGAGGTGGGAGGACGCCTTCAGATGCTGGAAATTCGAGAGGGGTGACACCACGGGATTCAGACATATGGCAGTTCCACATGAGTACGTTCCCGTCCGACGTGGATATATCCATAATAGAATTCGCCACTGGAACAGGATCGCCATCGGTAGCAGAACCATCCGTTATATGTATAACGACTGGAGGATATGAATCTTTATGTTCAGCAACCCAGTCATCTACCCATTCCTTTACGAGATTAAGTGCTTTTACCATTGGTGTATTTGAGCGGGCTACGGGATCAAACCATATCGGAAACTCGAACTCGTCTCCTTCTTCTACTCCTTGAGATCCACCAGCTCGTTCCTTTCTTCTTTCAGTTCTCAATGGATTCTGGGCCAGCCTAGAGATTGGAACAATTGTTTCATCTGCTATTAACGAATCAGCCAGATCTGGAGAGGCCCCGTATCCGACTATCCCTATATGAAAGTAATCTCGGACACCGTCTGTTTTTGTGCATCTATATATAAGCTCGTAAATTTGTCTGTTAACCGCATCCGCGGCTTCCTGGGCTTTGGACCTCATCGTGCCGCTAAGTTTGTGGCTCATAGATCTGGACTGATCAATAAGGAAGATGAACAATCCAGGGTTTCGTCTACTTATTTCTGATTCATACATGGTAATAAGTTATGCAAATAAGGTAATAAATTCTTTTGCATTGAGCGGAACCGGTTCTAGAATCTAGCTTAATACTCCGACAATAGAAGGAGCAGAAATTTATGTGATATAGAAAATTCTTGGTACACTGTTGCTATTTTTCAATCCGATTCTAGTGGTTCAAGGATCGTCTCTAGAATCCTCCTGGAATGAGATCCGTACGCACCATTGGATACGTTACTCTTTATGTTGTAAGACTTGATTAAGAGTAAGAATAATATGAAAGGTTTCGAGCATCTCTGCAAAAAATTAATGACAAATCTATGGTATGACCTATACTGAATCCACGTGATTAACGTCAAGTTTCCAGTCCTTGAACTTTTCAACTGCCCGATAGAACACTGTGAAGAACTCTGGAAGTGTGATGTCAGGAACAAATGTCGAGATATAAAAATCCTTACCACTTAATTTTTGTGGCATACCGAGGCTCACGACCTGCTCTTTCGAAATTTCATTGATAAGGAATTTCACGACCGGATTCATGAATGAGGTCTCATAGATTTTCTGCGAAGGAGATATAGCGCGGATCCACTCTTTTTCTCCCTTTAAAAGTTGACTGTTGTCGTAAAATACTCCCCGGGTCTCTTCTTCCATCAAAAATTTTAATTCTCTGTACCAGCTCACACCGAGGTTCACGATTACTGGATCTGAGTTTATGTCTATGGATGAGGGAGGTACTGAACTACTTATCTCCACGTACTTTAAGGGAATGTACTGAGAAATCTCAGAGAATGTTGCAATTATCCCTGGACTCGGACCTATGTACCTAACTGCAAATCTCTTGAAATCCTTGAATGCGTCCCTGATGGCTGAAGTAACGTTAGCTTCGTCATTATGATGATATCTAAAATACAGAAAGTACGAGGAATCCATAAAAAATACTGCGTCTATTACCACAGACGATACACCGTTAAGTTGTTTGAATGCACCAATGAATTTGCGACCAGTTAGATCGGAAAACAGCATAACAGACTCACTTGTTGTTTTCATTTTGTATTTCGTCATGGCTTTCTGCTCCTCCTTGCTAAAATCATTAAGATTTTCAAAATTATAGAGTGCAAAACCACCTGTTTTCGATAATCTTATTCTGACAATCGAGACAACCTGATGCGCAGAAAGAATCTTGGCGATATCACTGTCACTTTCAAACGAAATAATGCATTGCCTATCTAAAAGAGTATCGATGTCTTTTATGAACATAACGTGTTATACCTAATGAATAAATAAATTAATCCATTGAAATATCAAAAATAGGACGATCGAAACATAGATCATCCATTGGGAGACTCTATGTCAATGTTATATACCTTTAATCAATTTGAAATCGCTTTAGATGAAGTCTGATCTTGTTCTGTTACACCCCCCAGCTTTTTATGATTTTCGTAAGGAACTACAATTTCGCGGACCGATAAGCGACGCTGTCCCATCAACTTCTGTCTTTGAAATGTATCCGATTGGATTCACAAGTATAGGAGGCTATCTGGACAGGCATGGAATTCGAGTAAGGATCGTAAACCTTGCTAACAGAATGCTCCTCAATGAAAAATTTGATGTAGAAAAGAAAATCAGGTCCCTTGATTCATTGGTTTTTGGAATTGATTTGCACTGGCTTCCTCATGTTCAGGGATGCTTAAAAATTGCAGAGTTGGTTAAAAAGGTACAACCAGAAAGCTCCGTGATCCTAGGCGGTTTATCGGCCACGTACTTCCATTCAGAATTAATGAAATATGATTTTGTGGACTATGTAATGCGTGGAGACTCGACGGAAATTCCACTGCTGAAATTTATGCAAGCAAAGAAATCCGGAAAGACCGATTTCAGTGAAATCCCAAACCTCTGCTGGAAGAATGGATCGAGAGTTATCGTTAATTCGTTGACGTTTATTCCATCAGACCTTAGCTATACAGATATACCAGATTATAGGTTCGTCATAAAATCTGCAGTTAGGCATCTAGATTACCTTGACGGCATCCCTTACAAAAACTGGATCAAATTTCCAAATGCTGCCTTTCTTACAACGAAAGGATGCACTTACAACTGTGCAATTTGTGGTGGATCCGAAAGTGCCTTTGAGATAAATTGTCTCAGGAGAAAACTTGTAATGTACCCACCTGAAAAAATTTGTAAAGGCATAAGACTGGTGCAGAAATTTACAAGGTCACCAATCTACATCGTGGGAGACATAAGGCAAGGAGGATCAGACTACGTCTCTAAGTTGCTAGATGGTCTACATGATCTCAGAGTAAAAAACGAAATAATATTCGAACTTTTCGATCAGGGAGATGATGAATTTTTTTCGCTAATTGAGAGAAGCTTACCAAAATATTCTCTTGAAATGACAGTGGAAAGCTGGGACGAGAATATACGAAGAAAGGAAGGAAAACTTCCTTTCCCCAATAATAGACTCATTGAAACTTTCAAGGCTGCACTGAAACACAATGTCAGTAGGATTGAGATCTTTTTCATGATAGGCCTCCCAGGACAGACCTATGAAAATACTCTTAAAAATGTTGATTTTTGCGAAGAGATATTTAACGCGTGTGGCAGGGATAAAAGGCTAAACTTTATCATATCGCCCCTTGGGCCTTTTCTCGATCCAGCATCGGCTGCGTTTGAACACCCGGAAATGTATGGTTACAAAAGCCTTTGCAGGACCATAGATGATCATCTAAAGATATCAGCCGAGCCCTCATGGAAGGATAATCTTAGCTTTGAAACGGAATATATGGACAGGGATACTATTGCCAGAGCAACCTATGACTCTGCTCTGAAACTATACGATTTCAAGTATAGGTGCGGAATTGTTACGGAGACTGTTTATTCCCAGGTGGTACAGCAGATCAGAGATTCCTTGGATTTTATGGACGCCCTCGAACGTTTAAAAAATGCTGGTCTAAATGACAGGGAAAAAATGATCAGTGAACTTAAATCCAAGTTAATTTATGATGGAAAGTACACCCTTTATGGCGAAAACGAACCAACATGGGAAGGCTCAAAGAATTACCTTAAGTTCGTTCCGCTCCTTGTTCTCGGTCTAGGCTTTAACATAAAGGATTTTTTCGCAAAAATTCAAAGGTGGCGTTCATAACAACAATTTTAAAACAACTGTTTTTTGATGTTTTACAATCCAGAAATCATTATTTTCTCATTACTTCGTTACTGCTAAATTTAGAAGCGGGCGCGAGGGGATTTGGACCCCTGATCTGCAACTTAGGAGGCTGCTGCCCTATCCAGACTAGGCCACGCGCCCATTAACTCGGTTGAGAGAAATGTGTACTCGGTATAAGTTATTTTAGATTTTCAAAGATGTCTGTATGAGAATGATTAAACGAAACTCAAGCCCGATGGAACATCATGAGTAAGAATTAAAGTTAAAGAACGATATACTATAATAATTATGTATATAGAAATTGATGGCAAGCAAAACAATCTTCGTTTTTCCGCCGCGCATTTCATTCCGACAATTGAGAAATGCTCACGACTCCATGGTCACGATTACTCCGTGAGTCTCAGACTAACTGGGGATCCTGTTGATGGCATACTGATAGATTACGGCGTTGCTAAACAAATTATAAGGAAGTTAATAGAAGATATCGATCATAAAGTAATCGTTCCAAGAAGTTCAGAATTTTCGACTGTGAAAAAGAACACAGAATCTTTCGAGGTCAAATATGGTGGGAAATCTTATATGTTTCCGGCAGGAGATGTTTATGAGCTAGATGCGGACTTTTCATCTAGTGAATCCATGTGCCGTATAATGTGTAGTAAGATCGCAGAAAAGCTCAAACCGTATAGTAATTTGCAAAATCTCTCTGTTTGTTTATACGAAGGACCGGGGCAATCTGCATGCGTTGAGTTGAAGTTGAATGACAGATAAGTGTGTTTGCCTTCTTTCTGGAGGGATGGACTCAGCAACAGTTGCTACACTTGCCTCCAAGAAAGGTTACGAATGTTATGCATTATCGTTTGATTATGGTCAGCGCCATAAGAAAGAATTGAAATCTGCATCGGAAATAGCTCAGAGACTAAACATACAACATAAAATTGTTATGATAAATCTTGAAGATATTGCATATAGTGCACTTACGGG
>JAJYVJ010000032.1 GCA_021792045.1 Thermoplasmata archaeon
GGAGAAAGCGGTTCAGGAAAAAGCACAGTTGGATGGGCAATTCTTAATATGATTGAAAAGCCAAATATAGTGACCGGTAGCTTGATATATGATGGAATGGGAGAAATTTTTGGCTTATCGGAATGGAGGCTTGCGAATTATCGCTGGAAAAAAATCGCTATGGTTTTTCAGGCCTCTATGAATAGCTTCGATCCCTTACAAACTATTAGAAAGAGTTTCATCCAACTGTTAATTGAAAAAGGTCTTGCAACTAACAAAGAAGATGCTACTAAAATAATAAAAGATTCTTTTTCTGAGTTAAATCTTTCTCCTTCAGTTCTAGAAAGATTTCCACACGAATTGAGCGGCGGAATGAAGCAGAGAATCATTATAGCTATGGCAACTACTTGCGAACCCGAAGTTCTCATAGCAGATGAACCCACAACGGCACTAGATGTAGTTTCTCAATTTAATGTCATTAACATACTTAAAGATCTAATTAAATTAAAGAAAATCAAGAGCATGATATTTATTACACATGACATTTCTGTGCAACTTATAATGGCAGATAGGCTCGTGGTCATGTATGGTGGAAGGATAGTTGAAATAGGAAAAAAAGCAGAAATTATTGAAGATCCTAAACATCCCTATACTAAGATACTTTTCAAATCATTCGTAAAGGAAGAAACTAAAAGGATTTTAAACCCATCAGTTTACAGAGAAAGCGAGTTAACTGAAAAAGGGCAAGCTGGATGTCCATTCATAAAGCTATGCGATTATGTCAGTCCACCGTGTTATGAGTCCTTCCCTAAACCTGTAGATTTGAGCGCGACTCACCGTGTGTATTGTTATGTCTATGGTGGTTAAAATGGGCTCACAAGACTATATTGTTGAAGTTAAACATGTGTCTAAGTACTTCAAAGGAAAGCAAGGAGGCATAGTCACTGCCGTAGATGATGTAAGTTTTGGTATAACCAAAGGCGAAATTTTTTCAATCGCAGGAGAAAGCGGTTCTGGAAAAACTACCGTTGGAAGAATGGTTGCAGGGCTGATTTCTCCAAGTAAAGGGAAAGTTTTGGTAGAAGGTAAGCCAGACGAGAAATTGCCTGATAATGTGAGATTCAAAATTACTCAATATATTCACCAGGATCCTTATGGTTCTCTCGATCCATATTCAACTGTTTATAATATATTGAGTCGGCCGCTGAAATATCTTTATAAAATGAAAGATAAGACTGAACTCAATGATAAAGTAATGGAAATGGTAAAACTTGTTGGGTTACTTCCAGATTCTACTAATAAAACGATCCAGGAACTAAGTGGAGGGGAAAGACAGCGAGTACTGATTGGGAGAGCCTTTATCATTAATCCACAGCTTATAATTGCTGATGAGCCAACAACGATGATAGATTATGTACATAGAGACGAAGTAATGTTACTAATATCTAATCTTAAGGCACGAATTGGTCTTAGCGTCATTCTTATCACTCATGATCTTTCTGTTGCAGCAAAAAACAGTGACAGAATTGCGATCATGAACAGAGGAAAAATTGTTGAAATAGGCAGTACAAAAGCAATTATAAATGAGCCAATGCACCCATATACGAAGTTGCTGATGAGCGTCTCGCCAGAATTCATGATCAGCAACGTTGGAACCCAAAAATTCAATGAATACCTTCCCAGAAATTCAGGCAGCACAGGTCGCCCATCCAAGGGATGTGTATACTCATCCAATTGTCCGCTTGCTTTTGACAGATGTTTTGAAGATGATCCTGAATTAAAGGGTGACGAATCACATAAAGTTGCATGTTTGCTTTTCAACTCATAAATAAGGCTCTCTTCAATACTGGACAGGCATGTAAATAATTTATTACCTTTATCTTCGTAAAGTTGTCGAGAGATCCACCTTTATTTTAATGTTGTTTCTTTCCAGTATCATTTGTGATGGTCATACTTTATGCCAAATAGGTATTTTTCCCTCTCTATTTTTCATACTTACATTACAGCAATTGCGAAGTCTGTTTCGAACAGAAGAATACGTTGAGAATACGCTCAAAATAGGTTAAGAACTTAATTAAAGAAGTTTATTATCACTCTTTATGGGAAGTCAACTGTTTCTAGTCCCAGATCCATTAAAACTAGAGTTTAGTGGCAAATGGTATAAATTTGATGGCTTTAATAATCTGCCTGATTTTCTCGCGAAAGTTTACCAGCTGAAGAAGGGCTCTTGGGATATAAGGAAAATAAAGAGAGATGGGCAGGGAGTTTCTGTCTCTGAAGGGTTAGTTGAAATATGGGGAGATAAAGGCACATCATATGCATCTTTAATACAACTAGCCAAAAATAAACCTGGGTTTTTGCCAGAAGCCACTTTTGAAGAACCAACTGACTTTAAATTTAGGGGGTTCCATCTTGATATCGCAAGAGGGGGGGTCCCAAATGAAAAGGCTTTTGAACAAATATTAAAGTGGCTCTTTCTCCTCAAATACAACAAATTCGGTATATATTTTGAGGATCTTTTCCCGTGGAAAGGGAAAAAAGAGATAGGCAAGAGCAGGGGGAGACTTACAGACCTCGAATGGAAACACATTCTAGAAATAGGCGCTAAACTTGGCATTGATATTTTTCCATCTCTTGAGTTGCTCGGTCACATGGAGCACTTTTTAAAAATTCCAAAATATAATAAATTCTCGGAATTGTGGTGGATGGGATATGACTGTTTAGATCTTAGCAATAAGGAAGCAAGAAAATTCGCTGTTTCTCTACTTGAGGATGCGATAGATAAAAGTAGTTCAAAATTAATTAATTTAGGAGGCGATGAGACTTGGGTTCTCGGAAGAGGAAGGAGCCTCGACAAGCTCCATAAGTATATGGGGCCAGATCTTTACCTTGATCATTATAGGGAGCTAGTTCACACATCCTTGAGAAAAGGAAAAATCCCAATGCTCTGGGGGGACATGCTTACGGGAATGTACCTTACTTCAGATGGAAGAGGTTCTTGGGCAAAGGTAGTAAAAGACTCACTATGGAATGAGGTTTTAATTGCCAATTGGGATTATGAACCATTAGAACGCGATCATTTTATCAGCAAAATACGTGAAATTGGTCATAAAAACAAACAGATAGCTTGCCCCGCTTTGCATAACTGGAGTACATTTTACCCTGATTTTGAACCCGCCATTAAAAATGTAACTTCATTCCTTGAAGCTGCCAGATCCGAACATCTTGAAGGTTATATGATTACTGCTTGGGGAGATGCCGGGCAAGAATGTCTTTTATCTTTTCTTTATCCCTTGATTCTTACATCCGCAGATTTTTCCGCAAATCAAGATAGTTGGTTGATAAAATACTCATTATTTTCTGGAGAAAGCCTCGATTTAGCTAAAATAAGATTCTCCGCGGGAAATGCTTCTGTCGGTCCAGCAATCCGAAATGTGCTCTATTCTCCACTTAATTTTTTAACGCACAGAAGAGAACTTCCACAAGATTGGAAACTTAAAATGAAACAATTTTATGAGCAAGTGAAAGACAAGAGGTTACCACCCGATCTGGAATTGATAAGAAAAATGGTTTATAACTCTCTGAATTTAAACAACAAAATTTTTGATGAGGAATCTTACCTAGATATGGTGCACAAATATGAACAGGCATGGCTCAACGAACGCAAATTCAATGGATTAGAAAACGTTGTTTCTCGACTCATGGGTACGTATGAGGCAAAGAGGTTGGGATTTTAATTACACATATTAAAATCCCTCTTGTGCACCGTTCGGAATTTAGTCTTTCGAAATTTTTGAAGGGTTCACGTTGAATCCATCTACTAATATTTCAACCAACGATTCCTGGATTTCTGATGTCAAAACTTCAGCTTTTATTGTTCTAGATTCTTTTGGAAGTAATGAAATATAGTTGTCTCCCCAATACGAAGGAACGACTTCTTTTTTTTGTTTATTGTCTATTATTCTAAGTCGGGTTAGGAAAGCGATCTTCGATGATTCATTATTGACAGAGACAACAAATTCAGTGTTTTCACCTTTTTTTACTGAATAAAATGACCCTGTTAGCGATACCTTATCTAACCCGGTTAGTAAAGTTAGATCAGCATAACTTAATTCAGGTGTGTAATAGAATTCAGTCCTCGAGAAATCAAAAATGTCTTCTTTAGTAGAAAGCCAGTACAGGTTATCGCTGATTACGTGACCCGAAGAATTTGTTAATTTTAAACTAAGAAAGTAGGTCTTAACTTCTTCCGGAACCGAGGGTAAGTACATTGCTGTTTCAACTGAGTCCACTTTTACATCGACTGAAGATGATAGATCAAAGATTATTGATCCAGCTATTGAAAAGGCTTTAGCAATAACCGTCAAATTCCTGTGTGTTAACCAGGTTAAGTTTGACACCACTACTGCATGATTGTCGTATGAATATTGTACATGCAGAAGTTCCATAGCTTTTTTTGAACCGTAATACCCGCCGTCTGCACTCAGATCATAATTATATAGATGCCATAATAAACTCGGCCAAGCATTGTTGAGCATCCATTGTATTACGCCTGATGAACTATACCTGTTTCTCGTATAAGCTTCAAACATTGCTCGTTGACTTTCATAGGATTCAGCCTGGGACTTCCAAACAAAGTCTCCAAGATCACTTATTTTACCATATCTTTCTTCGATTCCAGTTATTAATCTATCCATGAACCTGAATGGTCCTCCCCCTGAATGAAGCATCCAAACTTCATTTATAGGCCATAATTTCTCCTCTGGAATAAATGACTTCAACGTCTCTTCAGATGGTATTGCAAATCCTGGGCTAGTTTCTGTGTTGAATCCCTTTGCACCGCCCAAATCAGTTGCAGCATACCAGTAGTTAGGCGGCACATAATCATAAGGACCTGTCATCTTTACGCCTGTATCCTGTGTGACTTGGCTAATCTTTGATGTTGCAGAGGACAAAATTGGCCTCGGCCAAACCACCTCTTTTTCTATATCTAAGTAACTTCTTTCTATTTCAGGAGGCGGGAAATTATCGCTACCATTAAGCCACATTGACACAGATGGATGATTACGCAAGCGATAAAGCTGATCTCTGAGGCTATTAAAAGCAACATCTTTACTTTCTTCAGTCCACTTTTCCCATTTCTCCCAGGCATCGCAGCAACAAAATCCAGCCATGATCATAATTCCATTATTATCTGCAAGATCAAAGAAAGCATCGTCCAATAGCTTGCCTTCCAACCTTATTGTATTTAGCCCCAAGTTTTTAACGTGCTTAAATTCAAGTTTAAGCCTATTTATGTCCTGCCTTAGAAACATGTCTGGCGCCCAGCCTGCTCCTCTTACAAGTACATTCACTCCATTTACTTTGAGAATAAAATTCCCTTCTTTTGCCTTAATATATTCGTAACTAACAATTCCAAAATTCAGCACACATCTGTCTGAGATTCTAAAATTATCCTCTAAGAATGACAGTTCCAGTCCATATAAAAAGGGTTCTCCTAGCTGGTATGGCCACCAGAGTCTTGGGTTTGCTACACGTAACTCTTTTTTCTTTGTAGCGCTAATATCAACTTTGACCAAAGAATTCGCTGCGAGTGTTATTTCTTCCGAGAACTCTATATTTTCACCATTTCCGGTTATGAGACCCCTTAGTCTACCGCTAACCTTGGTTTCAGATGTGTTTCTCAAAGTTGCTTGCACCGATAAAGAAGCTGCTTTTGAAGGGTACTTTTCAAGAGTAGTCTGCACATAGGGATTCAAAATATTTATCGGCCCTTTAGCTGAGATTGTAACCCGTTTCCAAATCCCCATATTCTTGTCAGGAGGGGAAGGATTCCAGTCAACCCAAGAGATAGCTAAATCGTTAGCTTTAGGCGGGAACACCTCTATTGCAATGACACTGACAGCGTCAACTTTCATTAAACCTGTTATATCAAACTCAAACGTTCTAAAAGTACCAACGATATTCTCCGATTTACCGATTAATTTTGAATTGAACCATACATTCGCTCTATAATTCAAGCCAAACAGATTTAGGAAAACATGTTTACCGGCAAATGACTGCGGTAGAAACACCTCACAACGGTACCACCAAGAGCAAGCAAATGGACTGTTTGGTGGCATTTCCTGATTTGAATATATAGTACCAATTTTATATTCCATGCCAGGGAGATCACGAAGATTCATACCATAATAAGGATCTTCAAAGATGTTGTTAGCAAGGAGTCCTGCCATAACTGTTTGGGGAACTTCTACTGGATACCAACCTTCAGCGGAAAATGACAAGGAAGAAATCTCTTCTCCAGAAAATTTTACCTTTTCCGATGTTTGCATCTTCCAGTTCTTGTTGATATCTGTTGGACCAAAGTTAGAATCTAGTATATATACCTCGTTCTGCTTGATTTCGGGTTGCATAATGATCACCAATTTTTCTTTTCTCTCTGCTTAGAAAATATGGATAATCCATCCCACTTATAAAAATTCGCATTTTAGACCACTATGTTGAATTCTTCCAAAGGATATTTTCCATACCTTATTTATATATATTTCTGAAGTTCTATTATTCATGGCACCGCCATATTCTGGCCTTATTCAGTGTTTGGGTAGTGTAGTCTTAACTACATTGTGTGCAGCAGATTCAACTCTAAATGCTACCCCTTTAGATATATGTCGTGATTCTGCTTCTTCTTAAGCATGTAGTATGTTGCTCCGGGCATGTTCCTTGAAGCGGTAAGATAGAAGAAGGGACGATTTGACCAGACAACTTATTCTTGAATCAAATCAGCGGTTTCGATACTTACGAAATTTTGGTTGGGTAGCATATAACCATAAACCAATTAAAAAAGCATTTTCGCCTAGAGCGCTCATTTCAACCCTTACATTCTCGGACGCTATAGGATTGCAGTTAGATTTGACAAAAAGTTGAATGCGGTTCGCAAATCTTTTACTCACTCCGAGTCCAACTTTTCCATTTAAAATTACGTAATCTGGCATGAGAGTATTTACAAGATTCACGATCTCAATAGACACCCTGTTTACTATTTTATTTAGGAATCCAGAAGGCAGTTCAGTCCCAGAATCAAATTGTTTAAAGACTGTTCCCAGATCTGCCTTAGCATTTTTTTCGATGATTGCCATTTTTGTTTTAGCTCCTATTTTCTGGGCTCCATTAAATCTTCTCTCAATACTTTTCCCAGAAATCTCATCTTCCAATTTTATTGTCTTCGATGTTTTGCAAGAAAAATCTCCATATAAATTCCATCCGACAGATCCAGCTACTGGTCTAACCAAATTTAGTACGGTATCTTCAAGCACTATGCCGGCGCCTACTCCCGTTCCTATAATTAGAGATATTAAGTTCCTTGACTTTAGAAATTCAGCTTCAGCAATAACAGCTGATGCTCGATCATCAATAATAAACGGTCTAAAACCTGTTTTTTTTTCAACTTCCCTGACCAAATCGAAGTTTTTGGAACCACTAATATTTGGCGCAGAAGTTACAATATCGTTTTTTCCTACACTTCCTGGTATATCTATCGCAACAAAATCTAATTTTTGTATACCTATAACTTTCAATATTTCGTCACAAACTCCGGTAACGAGCTCTTGCATATTATTTGATGAATTCATTACGACCCACTTTTTCTTTATAGAATTACTATTACAGACGATCCCATATGCTGTCTTTGTACCTCCAATATCTATAGATAATCCATTAATCGCTGGAATCACGACCCTTCATGATCATAATTTAAAGTGGCTTAATTGTTTCCTATGGGACCTCAATACGAGAGAAAAAAGACGTATTTTGGCGCACACATGATTACAGTATTCAAAACAAATTCTAATTATACATCAGGTCTAGTTTGTGATGGTACACTATTTTCAAATGAAGATGCAATTATTGTCATGGCATGAACAGCTATGTGCTTACTATGTACATAAGTTGAATACTATTCTAGAATAGGTGTTGAAGTACAACACAAGAGGGTTTTACAACCATAATGTTGGAAACAAGTACTATGCTTACCGAATCATACCAAAGTGGTTAAAGGTAACGAAAACTAAAAAGACACTCCCGCCTGATGTAGATGGGCGCTGTGATCATGAGCGGCCTTGTTAAGGATTAGGTCATGGGAATACTGTCCGATCCTTAAGACGGCATCAACGCACTTCTATATGGTAAAGCTGAAAGGACATTAATGTTAGTCCTGAAAGAGATATATCCATACTTTTACGAGAGAATAATATACTATGTCATTCTGAGGAATATAAAGCAACTGTCAGTAAAATCTCTAAAAAAATTAAGGGAGTTTGTAGAAAAACTTGAGACAGATCTGAGCATGTTGTGTAAAAAATGATGAGTTATGGGCTAATGAAAGAAATAATTACAAGCATATGGGGGACAAATCAACGCAAACGGTCGCTTACAGTCCTATATGCCTTGAATACAATTTTCTGTATTTAGCCAATATTTCGTCCATTTTTTTCTCACTATCTGGATCAAAGGCACGTACAGGGTTAACTGAAATATTTTTTTTCTCGTGTATTAACTGTTCAGCGCTCTTTATAGATAATAAATTTGCGACAGCTATCGCACCTATGCTTGACAACGGTCCTAATTGTAACTTGTCAATTTCTATTGACACATCGGAGTCTGGAACACCAGTATCAATCAAAACGTCGGCAACATCAATAATGGATTTACCTGTCGGGTGTTTAGAAAGAGAATTTGCAGATCTGTGCCTTGAAGTAACACCAATGACTTTGCCACCCATCTCCTTAAATCTTATTGCTACTTCCAGTGTCACCGGCGTAGAACCACTATGAGTAAAGACTACAAGAGAATCCTGTGGATGAATAGTATAACTCTTTAAAATTGCTGCTCCGTAACTTGCATCGTTTTCAAGATGGTCAAACTGAGCAAAGCCCATATTCCCTACTATAGAGGTAAAAAACGAGAGAGGAAGTTCAATCATAGGTATAAAACCTACAATGCCACCGTATCTGGGATATATTTCTTGAACTGGCAAAGCCGAGTGCCCCGATCCAAATAGAAAAGTGGCGTGTTCTTTCGATATACTATCTTTTATTATTTTGGCGGCTTTAGCAATATTTCCAGCTTGATTTCGTTCAATGTCCGTAATTATTATCTTTGCGTTTTTAGTCCACTGATTGCAATAATCAACCATAGGAAGCCCAACTATACTATAGATATTAACTTTAGGCACAAAATAAATGTGTCAGGAAATAAAGGGTTGGATCAAGCTGCATGCCCCCGTTGTGATTGATCATGTGAATGCACAGAGGATTGCGATCTCTTCTGCACAAAGACGTGATGCCCGGATGCCTCCTTTACTTGTCACCGGAAAGGAAGATCATGTATTTGCAGACAGGGCATATGATCCCAGAAGGATATTCAATCTTCTGAATTAAAAAGTCACGGATGCAATCATACCTCTCAGAAAGAACTTCAGGACAATTGCAAGGGGACTTCCTCATAGAAATATAACTGCAAGACAGATCCGTGAACTGGGAGAAGAAGAGTGGAGTGGAACGACAATTATGGCAGAAGATGGATCGTCAAGATATATTTCTATGGCCTGAAAAGAGTAATGGGTGAAATTATCATGGCAAGGAAGCTTGAATGTGTAATAGAGGAAATAGGACTGAAGGTACTGTATTACAATTATCTGAGAAGTGATACAATGGCATATGAATAATCCCTCACTCTTGTTCTCCAAAATAACAATTAATATTATGCGCTTTAATAATTCTCTTGTATGGAACGAAAAGGATCGGCAATTCTTCCTCTTCATTACGGTCACCCCCCGAAAAAGCTCTTCAGGAGAATGATCCGGCTTTCGGGTATACTTTCTTCACTGATTGTGGAAAAATTCGGAACGGATCAATTGCTTGCAAAGCTTTCAGATCCATTCTGGTTCCATTCGTTCTCGCTTGCTATCGGCTTTGACTGGAATTCGAGCGGGACAACGACATCTACTATGGCCGCGCTGAAGGAGTACAGCAACCGAAATGACTCTTCTTTTAAGATACTAGGCGGAAAGGGTGAAAAGATGTCATCCATTCGCCCTGAGGCAACTGAATTCATTGCTTCAGGTTTTATAAATGAGTCCAAAATATATAACGTACTGGATACGGCAAAAATGATTGCAAGGGTTGACCAGAACCTTCTTCAGGACAGCTATGATCTGTACATGCATTTTATCGTATTGGATGAAAAGTCAGGTTGGGCAATAATCCAACAGGGCATGAATCAGGTGACTAGGCTGGCAAGAAGATATCACTGGCTTTACAAAACAGCCGTCAACATGATTGATGACGGGCGGGCAGGCATTTCGGCGGTAAAGCGGGAAGAAAGTGTTCTTGATTTATCCACCCGCCTAAGCAATGAGAACAGGAGAGATATGCTAGATTTAGTCCGGGATGATCCCATTAGATACAGGCATCTCTTTGGGAACAGGAAACAAATGACCCTTTATCCGGAGAACGAGAAGGTGCTGGATCTTAATCAACGCGTTGACTGGAACAAGTTGCGCGAAATTTATGAATACTCGCCTTCCGACTTTGGTGAATTGTTCATGATGCATGGGGTAGGCAATTCAACAATCAGGGCAATCTCATATCTTGCTGAGATAGTATTCGGTTCGGAACCATCCTTCAAAGATCCACTGAAGTTTTCATTTGCCCTTGGTGGAAAAGATGGCATACCCAAGCCTGTTAACTATGATGATTATGATAGGTGCATTGCTTTCTATTCAGATGTCCTTTCCGACCTGAGGTTGGGCAGGGAGGAAAGCTTGATCATGGCAAAGAATCTTGCGAGGGCGGGATTTAGCCTTTCTTCCCGATAGTGTGAGGAAACCCGATTCTTCGATATTATATAGCGGCAGGTTTTGGCTCAATAAATTTTATCACATATAACGAAAAAGGTAATATCAAGAAATAGCTACGTGTAATTATGCCGTTCTTAAGTTATTTTGTCACACCAAAAGGTCTCAAGGAATACAATCCAGAAGAGTTCGCAAAGAAGATCGGCGAGCCAGGTTCAAAAGTCATAGATGTTCGGACTGCGATGGAGTATAATCATGGTCACATCAAATCCGCCACACACGTTCCGCTGGGCACGATAAAACGTGAATTATCATCAATGAATAAGACGGATAGGCTCTTTCTGGTGTGCGCAACTGGCCATAGAAGCAGGGCTGCTGCCACGATCCTCATTAAGAATGGCTTCAATGACGTCGCTCATTTGAGTGGGGGAATGACGGCCTGGAAAAAATTTTCAGGTCCGAAGGAATGATTCTGGCTGCAAAGCCCAGATCAAGTATAAGAAAATGCTGCTCTTATAAATCCTGCATCTTCCGCAATCGTGACTGGAATACCAATTTTATTTGACATTTTTTCAAAATCCTCTTTATTGAGCAGGTGAGATCTGACAAATTTTCTGTTAATGCTTCCATTATCGGTGATCTCATATATCAGAAGGGACCCACCAGGATTGAGCCGCTTCATTAAAAAGGCTATGGCCTCATCTTTGTTCTTCCAGTGATGGAAAGAAAGCGTTGATATTATGACGTCAAATGTTTCATATCCGGGAATATCCCTGCTGCTGCCTAACTCGAACTTAAGGCTTTTCGAAAGCCCAAGCTTTCTTGTATGCTTATCTGCAAGCTTGACCATAAATGGAGATGGATCGATCCCTAACGCATTAACTTCCGGTTTCATCTCCACAATCTTGCTGAGAATGTATCCTCTTCCAGATCCGACATCCATTATCGATTGAAAGGAGTGTTTGTCGAGATCAGAAATCACGAACTTGTAAAAGTTCCTTATGGTTTTGCTCGCCTTGGTAAAATTATATACCATGCTGCCAAGATAGCCAAACTTCTCTTCACCATCGAGATAAAGATCACTTTTTACTGAGTTTTCTGAATACATATGAATAACCTAATTATTTTAAAAGAATTCTAGAATTATAAAAATTAATTGCTCAGAATATTTTCTGAGCTTCGTGAACTTCGTATTTTGTTGGAGGATTTACCTGCTTTACTAGGCCAAGAAGTGCATCCCTGCTTGGTGCTTCCCAATTGCATATTGCCCTGTTCTTGTCTCCGAGAACCTGTACTGAAAGCAGCTTGAATCCCTGAGGAAGCTTGCCGTTCTTCTGCATGTCTATAATACTACCAACAACCTTGAAGGCTGCGTCCTTGTTCTTCTCTTTCCACTCATGTTCAATTATTAGGTTTGCCATTTTTACACCTTAGTATAGATATGCAAGTCCCTAATATACTATTATAGCCGTCCCAGAACGGTACTTGTTTAAGCAGGCGGATCCAAGATCTTACTGGATTTCGCAGTTAAATCAGGTTTGTAATCATTCTGGCTTCAATGTTTATCATCTTCATTTGCTAATATCGTTTTTAATTGTCAATAAAGAGGATCTCGCAACGTAACAATTTTATCATCTATAGATACGAAAAAATTGTCTATTTATTTTTTTTGAGAAATATGAATAAAACTCTATAGAATTTCTTCTAATTCATATACGGGATCCTGCCGGGATGTGCTAAATACGACAGACAGAATATTTTTTTGACGGGAATAATGCGTATAAGCCTCAATTCTGGTCGATATGATTAGCAATCCTATCATTCTAAGAAGTTAGCCGATTTATCTTTTACTGAATCGACAGGCAACACTTTATATATTCTCTTGACCTAATAAAAGGATTCAGCCAGATGGAACAAACCGGGGAAAAGCTGTTTAGAGTAGAGAAGGAGTTACCTTTTCTCGATCCTTTAATTTCAGAGTGGTTCAATAACAAATATGACGGACTTTCAGATCCACAGAGAAAAGCCATTCCACTTATACATTCCGGAAAAAGCGTTTTGGTTTCCAGCCCTACTGGAACGGGTAAGACGCTCTCAGCTTTTCTTGCAGTACTAAATGAACTCTTTATACAATCAAGAACAGGTGAAATAAAGGATTCAGTATTCTGCCTTTACATCAGCCCCTTAAAGGCACTTGCAAACGATATTGACAGAAATCTCAAGGAACCACTGAAGGAAATCGATGAACTTGCTATTAGCAGAGGGAACGACTTTCCGAAGATAAGGGTCGGAGTAAGATCAGGAGACACATCACAGAGCGAGAGACAGAAAATGTTGCGCAAACCCCCGCATATACTCATAACCACACCCGAATCCTTTACCCTGTCCCTCACTGCGCCGAAGTTCAGGGAGCACCTTAAGGGCATAAAGTATGTGATTATCGACGAAATCCACGAAATTTCGGCGAACAAGAGAGGCACTTTGCTGTCTGCCAATCTTGAGAGGCTTGAGGCAATAACAGGAAACGTTGTTAGGATAGGACTTTCAGCCACTCAGGCTCCGCTGGAACTCATCGCGAATTACCTCTGTGGATACAGAGATGACAAGCCAAGGGAGGTCTCGATCATAGAAGCTGACACGAAGAAGTCCCTTGATCTGAAGGTCCTGACCCCTGTGGACGATCTAACGAAGGTCAGTTACGAAGTTGCAAATGAGCGAATGTATTCTATCCTGACGGATCTTATCAAGCAGCATCGTACTACTCTGATTTTCACTAACACCAGAAGCGGAACGGAGCATGTGGCAATGCGGCTTAAAGCGCGCGGAATAGAGAGCATAGAGGCACATCATTCATCCCTCGGCAAGGAGACAAGAATCGATGTTGAGTCAAGGCTGAAGAGCGGCGAGCTCCAGTGTGTGATAACTTCCACTTCGCTTGAGCTTGGAATTGATATAGGATTCATAGACCTCGTGATCCAGATAGGGAGCCCAAAATCTGTTTCCAAAGGCCTGCAAAGGATAGGGCGGTCTGGCCATGGACTCGATGTGCTCTCAAAAGGCAGGTTCGTGGTCTTTGAGCTTGATGATCTGGTCGAATGTGCTGTGTTAACGAAAGCAGCATATGACAAGGAGATTGATCGTGTTACTATCCCGACCAATTCACTTGATGTTCTATCGCAGGTCATAGTCGGAATGTCCCTGGAGAAAGCCTGGGATGTGGAAGAGGCATACCAGGTCCTGAGAAGATCGTTCAGTTACCACACCCTCGACCATGATGATTACATAAATACCCTGAAATACCTCGGCGGCCAGGTTGAGGATCAGACCATTTATTCAAAAATATGGTTTGACGAGCAGGACGGAAAGTTCGGCAAGAAGAAAAGCTCAAGGATGATCTTTTTCATGAATGTCGGCACCATTCCAGAAGAGGCGGATTATCAGGTCATTAACGAGGCGGGAAAGCACCTTGGGCAGCTCAGCGACAAATTTGTCGAGCGTTTGAAACCGGGAGACGTTTTTGTTCTTGGCGCCAAGATCCACATGTACCTGAGCACAAGAAGAAATCGTGTGATAGTGAAGGATGCAGCAGGAATGAGACCGACAGTGCCTTCATGGACAGGAGAAATGCTTCCCAGGAGTTATGATCTTGGCGTACTGGTTGGAAAATTCAGGGAAGAGGTATCCCGCCGGATATCAAAGAAAGAGGACGTAGAATCCTGGCTGGTTGATAACTACCATCTTGATCCGCAGGGTGCAAGGAGCATTGTCTCCTATATAAGATCGCAGGGAGCATTTGGAATGCCCACCAACAACTGGCTGCTTGTTGAAGGCTATATAGACAACGCCAAGCTCTATAACACGATATATCACGTGCCACTCGGAAGAAGGGTGAACGATGCCCTGTCCAGGGGTATTGCACAGGCCATCTCAAATAACTACTCTGTTAACACAAGAATTACCGTAACGGATGACGGCTTCATGCTTACCACGAACCAGAAGATTCCCATTCAGGAACAGATCAAGCTCATAAAGAAATCTGATTTTTCGGATCTGGTAAGAAGATCAATAATCAATACGGAAGTGTTCAAGCAGAGATTCAGGCATTGCGCTACCAGATCCCTCATGGTTCTCAGGAAATACAAGGGCTTTGATATCTCTGTGGTAAGGCAACAGCTGCGGAGCGACAAGGTACTTCGAACACTTGGTTCAATGGAATCCTTTCCTGTAATAAAGGAAACCTTTCATGAAATAATGAATGACATGATGGATGTACCTCGTGCTCTGAATTATGTGGATGATGTGATTAAGAAGGACAGGTACGACGTACTGAACTACAGTACAGAAAGCAGTCCATTCTCGTACGGTCTCATACTAGCCGGTATTTCTGATATCGTACTTATGGAAGATCGCTCCAAGCTGCTGAAGGAGCTGCAGGGAAAGATTCTTGACAAGATATATTCGGGCGGAGAGATTTCCTTCATGTTCAGGGATCCGCATACGGTGGAGAACTATTTTCTGAACAAGATACCGAAGATAAACTCCCCTGCTGATCTTATTGCGTTCTACAATCATTTCCTTACAGTCGATCCGCTGCGAAACAGGTTTAATT
>JAJYVJ010000033.1 GCA_021792045.1 Thermoplasmata archaeon
GTTGTCTCTGACGATGCACTGGCGAATATAAAGAAATCTAAGCAGGCGTTATTTTTCCTTGCGACGGTTAATCTGTGGGACGATGTTATGAGATCAAAGAATAGCGTCAACGTTAGGGCCGGTAGAGGAAAGATGAGAGGCAGAACTTACAAACAGGCTAAAAGCGTACTTATTGTTGGAACCGAAAGGAAGGATCTCGACGTATTCTCGTCTCTTCCCGGGGTTGATATTGCCACGATTGAGGGGCTGAGCATAAAGAAGCTTGCTCCAGGCGGTGTTGGCGGTCGTTTGACAGTCTTTACGGAGTCTGCCTTGAAGAAACTTTCAGAGGTGAAATGATGGACGTAATACTGAGACCGATTGCTACAGAAAAGACAATGCTGCAAACCGAGAATGAAAATAAGCTTTCATTCCTGGTTCTAAAGAAGAGCACAAAAAAAGAGATAAAGGATGAGATAGAGAAAAAATTCTCTGTTAAGGTTAGTTCTATAAATACCGTCATTACGAAGGACGGTAAGAAGGCGATAGTTACTTTGACGGAAGATTTTTCTGCCGATGAAATAGCAGGCAGGATAGGTATATTCTGAGGTGAAATATGGGAAAGCGTATAACTCCAAGAAGGCGAGGAAAGGGGGGGCTTGTATATAGGAGCCCAAGTCATCGTCATATTGGTAAGATTGAGAATCTGTCCACCGGACAGTACAAGGTAAAAGATATCGTGCATGCTCCAGGAAGGAATGCACCAGTTATGTTGCTCCAGGATGGGAACAACAAGAACCACATGACTCTGGCCTTCAACGGGGTATTTGTTGGTCAGGATATAGTCATGGATGATCCATCAAGAATAGACAGGGGATCGACCATTGAGCTTGGCCAGATACCTGATGGCGAATATGTGTATAACATAGAAAGTTTCCCCGGAGATGGTGGAAAATTCTGCAGGACGGCCGGTGCTGCGGCCCTGGTTGTAGGGCATGGCGAGCAGGTTTCTATAAAGTTGCCGTCAGGAAAATTAAGACTTTTTAGTCCTATGTGCAAGGCTACTGTAGGAAGAGTTGCAGGATCCGGTTTGACAACAAAACCAATTCTTAAGGCCGGAACTCATATTCATTATTTGAGAAGCAAGGCCAAGCGTCCATACACTGTAAGAGGTGTCGCCATGAATGCGATAAATCATCCGCATGGCGGAGGCAATCATCAGCATGTTGGTCGTCCATCAACTGTAGGGCGGGGAACACCGCCGGGAAGAAAGGTTGGGAGACTATCTCCTCAGAGGAGGAATAAGTAATGGCACAAAATAAACAGGCATCAGTAAAGTCCATAAAACGAAGGGCAAGAAAGTCACAGAAAGTTGTGATGGGAAGGGCAAGAGAATTTACTTACCGAGGCTACACTCTGGAAGAGCTGAAGAAAATGCCGATGGCTAAGCTCGTTGAACTGCTCCCATCCAGAGCCAGAAGGTCTCTGCTGAGAGAGAATAACCATGATCAAGGCGTGTTGTTCAAAAAGCTTTCCCTTGAGAGCATTTCCCACCTGAAAACTCACGTTAGGGACGCAATAATAATTCCTGCATTTGTTGGCAAAGTCGTAGAAGTGTATAACGGAAATTCCTACACCAGGTTTGAGATAAAACCCGAGATGATTGGGCATTATCTCGGAGAGTTCTCCATGACAAGGAAAGAAGTAAAGCACTCTGGTCCGGGAGTCGGTGCAACCAGATCTTCAAAGTTCATGCCGTTGAAGTGATGTTAAAATGAAAGGTTACTCAATTAATGAAATTCCGGAGCATTCTTCCAAGGGAAGGCTCTACGAACAGGACGTATCACTAAAAGATGCAGTCAACGTAGCGCACTTTTTAAGGGGGCTGAACCTGCAGGTTGCAAAAGACACGCTTGATCTCGTAATAGAAAAGAAAAAACCAGTTCCTTATTTTAGGTACCTGGATTCCGTGTCTCACAAGAAGGCTGTAGGTCCGGGAAGATATCCAATAAAGACCGCCAGAGCTTTCATGAAATTATTGGCTAACGTTGAATCCAATGCCGAATTTAATGGTCTTAATACGGACAATTTGAAAATTGTTCACGTTGCGGCATCAAAGGGTAGAATGATCAAGAAGTACCTGCCAAAGGCGCAGGGACGATCCGGAGCATCATTCAAGGATCTCGTGAACCTGGAGATTGTGGTACAGGAGGAAGAGGAATGAAGGAAAGAAAATTCATATCAAATTCAGTTAATAAATTGCTTATATCTGAATATATAAAAAGGCAGACAGACGAAGCAGGCTATGGTGGGATGGAGATGAAACGCACACCATTCGGAACCAACATAGCTCTCTATGTGAACAAGCCCGGGCTGGTTATCGGGCATCGCGGTTCAAGAGTGCAGGCCATCACATCGTATCTGGAGACAAAATATAAGGTGGAGAGCCCACAAATAGAGGTCAAGGAAATCAGCAACCCGGATCTTAATCCTCAGGTTGTTTCCAAGAAGATTGCTCTGTCACTCGAAAAAGGATGGCACTACAGAAAAGCGGGCAATACGTCCCTGAGAAGAATAATCGACAGCGGTTCAAAGGGAGTTATGATACGAATCGGAGGAAAGATATCAGGAGAGAGGGCAAGGTCCCAGAAATTCATGTACGGTTCAGTCAAATATTCCGGTGAACCCGGAAGAATTGGAATGGCAGTCGGGTATTCACAGGCAAAGTTGAAACTTGGTATAATTGGTGTCAGGGTATCAATGCTTAAGGGCGATTACAAGCTTCCAGATAAGATAAATCCAGTGATTAAGATAGAGGCACCACCAAAGCCTATCGAAACTAAAGAGCCGGAAGTTAATAGTGGCGTGGATAAAGTAGAGGAGGAAAAAAATGGAACTGCGAGCGAAGGAAATAAGGCAGATGAATCAAAAGGAAATCAATGAACGACTCGATGCTCTCAAGGATTCGTTGCTGAAGGAGCGTGCATCCGTGGCCATGGGTGGAGCACCGAAGAATCCCGGTAAGATCAGGTCTCTAAGAAGACAGATCGCGCGAATCATGACTGTAGAGTCGGAGGGCAAAAGAAATGAGTGATAAGGATTTCACGGGTCTTCCGAAAGAATTGCGCCCCTGGGAAGGATTTTCAAGGGATTCCCAGACTATCAGGGTAAGCGTTGATAAGAGAAGATACGGAAAGACCATGACGATAATCGAAGGCATCGATCCCAAATCAGAGAACATCAAGGATATCGCGAAGGAACTAAAGAGAAAGGTCGCTTCCGGGGGTACTGTCAAGGATGGAAAGACGATCGAACTTCAGGGAGACCACAGGGATACCGTGAAGAAGTATCTGGAAGGTATGGGATTTAAAATAGAGGCAGTTTAGAATGAGAGCAGAAGATTACATCAAAGAATTCATCGGTTCAAGGGTTGTTGTTAAAAAACATGACAATAAACTTTACGAAAATATACAGGGAGAGGTCATTGACGAGACATACCATACATTCCTTGTAGATTCAAACGGGAAGAGGAGGATCATACCCAAGGATCACGGTGTTTTCATATTTGCCACAGAGACAGAGACTTTTGAGATTCAGGGAGCGCTCATTGACATGAGGCCAGAAGATCGTCTGAAAAACATGAGAAAGTTCAAGATAATTGAAGAAAGAGGTCATAATAATGGTTCGAAATATTGGAATTGAAGTTGTGCCACCAGCGGTGGAATGCAAAGATCCAAAGTGTCCATTTCATGGAAACTTAAAGATCAGGGGACAGATTCTCACCGGAGTCGTGAAATCATCCAGAATGATTTCAAGCGCGACCGTGGAAAGAATATACAAGAGAGATCTTAAGAAATATGAGCGAAAGGAAACCAGGATATCCAGGTATCACGTTCATGTTCCAGGATGCATAAAGGTATCTCCTGGAGACAGAGTAAGAATTGCTGAATGCCGGAAACTGGCAAAGACCATATCATATGTTGTTGTGGAGAAGATAGGACTATGAAAGGTATTGCTGGCAGACAACAGAGAGGACTCCCACTCGGAGCGGTGATGCAATGTGCGGATAACAGTGGTGCCAAGAGCGTGAGCCTTATTGGTGTAAAGGCTTACCACGGTGTCGCTAGAAGAATCCCTGCGGCTGGCGTTGGAGACATGTTCATGGCAAGTGTAAAAAAAGGCACTCCTGAGATGAGGAGCAAGGTTGTTTATGCCGTAGTCATAAGGCAAAGACGCCCCTACAGGAGACCTGACGGTTCAATGGTGGAGTTCGAAGAGAACGCAGCAGTTCTTGTGACTCCGGACGGTGAAGTTCGTGGCTCTGAAATAAAAGGTCCAGTAGCAAAGGAGGCAGCAGAGAGATGGCCGAGGATAGCTGCCATAGCCTCGGCTATAGTTTAGGTGATTGAAATGATGAATTACGTTGATGTTGCAGTTAGTAAGGAACTCAGAAAGAAGTACGATATACGATCCATTCCAATCTGCAAAGGGGACATAGTTAAGATCAAGTCAGGAAAATTGAAAGGGGAAGGTGGAAAGGTTATAAATGTCGATCATTCGAATGGCCTCATCTCGGTTGAAGGTGTCACCTCAACAAAGGCTGACGGGAAACAGAAAGAGAGGAAGATGAAGCCCCAAAAGCTCGTAATAACTAAGATAGACTTTACCAGGCAGGAGCGCCTTGATCGGATCAGAAGAGTTGCTCAGATGAAGAATTTCACAATCACGGAACCGACGCCTGAGGAACTTGCGCCAGAACCTGAGGAAAAGCCTGCAGAACCATCGGAGATTGTTGAAACTTCGCAGGAACCATCTGCATTGGGAGATACCAACATGGGAGAAGCGGAGCCGGAGAGTTCTGAAGCAAGTGAGACGGCCATGGAATCAAATGAGTCTGAGGATGAATTGGCGGAAAAGGAAGAATTATCTCTACCAGACGAAGAAACAGAAGTAGATTCTTCAGTTAAGGACACCTCTGATACTGAGAGTAAGAAGACTGCCAAGAAATCCACATCCAGATCAAGAAAGAAGCCGGAAACGGCAGAAGATTCTGATAAGGCTGAAGAAACTGCACCAAAAAAAGGGGGGCGAAAGAAAGTTGATAAACAAGACTAAGAGACTTGATGCATCGAGATCATTGAAGCTGCCGAGGAAGAAGTATTTCTGGGCACCTACATCTCTACCAGGAAAGCACAGTAGGGAGAATTCCATGCCTATACTTATAGCTCTGAGGGACTATCTGAAATTTGGAGACAAGGAAAGGGAAGTCTCGAGGATACTAAACGGCAGATCTGTGCTCGTTGATGGCAAGGCCGTAAAAAAGAGGAGAGTTGGTATCGGTCTGATGGATGTGATCACCATAACTCCACTTGGTTCTTCGTACAGGGTTCTGCTGGATGAGCGAGGCAAGCTAATCCTGAGAAGGGAAAACGAGGAGGCAAAGAAATTAAAGCCCCTGAAGGTCATGAATAAAGTGACGATAAAGGGCGGTAAAACCCAGGTTGTTTTCCATGATGGAGAAACGCTGCTTTCAGACGATAAAAATATCTCTACGGGTGATGTTGTAATAGTGTCTGTTCCTGAGAAGAAAATAGAGCACGTTCTGAAGATGCAAGCTGGAAGCAAAGCCTTTCTTGTCGGGGGCAACCATGTCGGGAAATTTGTAACAATAAAGAGTATAGAAGTCAAGAAATCCTCGTCAAGCAATCTTGTCCACTTCGAGGAAAATTTCTCCACAACGGCGGAAAATGTCTTCGTTGTCGGAAACCCAAAATACAGTTTCCCAGTCACGGAAGGTGAGATCGCATGACTGAAAAGAATCCAATGGGGGAAATAGTTATTGATAAGGTAGTCGTGAACATCGGTGTTGGTCAGGCTGGTGAGCGATTGGCACGGGCAGAGAAAGTTCTTGAGATGCTTACAAACCATAAACCCGTCACAACGCATGCCAAGAAAACATTGAGGGATTTCAACATCCGAAAAGGATTGGAAATAGGCAAGAAGGTGACCCTGAGAAGGCAGGAAGCTGAAGACTTCGTTAACAGGGCCCTGTTTGCGAGAGATCGAAGAATTCCAGCTTACTCGTTTGATAGACAGGGAAACGCTCACTTCGGTGTTCCTGATTACACGGACATGGAGAAGATGAAATATGATCCTGATATCGGCATATTCGGTTTTGATGTCTCCGTAGTGCTCAAGAGGCGCGGAGGCTACAGGCTCCAGAGAAGAAGAGTACAGTCTAGGCACGTTCCTAGAAGGATAAGAATTACGCCAGAAGAGGCTACAGAATTCATGGTGTCAAAATTCAATATAAACTTAGTAAGGTGAATAAATGTCACAGGTTAAATTACAACCAAAGAAGAATTTCGGAAGGAAAGTCGGGTGCGTCAGATGCGGTCGCAAAAGAGGCATTGTTCGAAGATACGGCATCAGGATGTGCCGCCAGTGCTTCAGGGAGACCGCAGCAGAGCTTGGCTTCAGGAAGTATAGTTGAGGTGAAGATATGAGACACGATCCGCTGAATGATATAATAAACTCCATAAAAAATGCGTCAAGAACGGGAAAGAGAGAGGTTGAAGCCGAACCAGCAGCAAGGCTTGTCGGAAAGGTACTAAAGGTAATGCAAGACTATAACTACCTGAAGAGTTTCGAGGTTGTGGACGAGATGAGGGGCGGTAAATTCAAGATAGAGCTAAGCGACACGATCAACAACTGTGGCGTCATAAGACCCAGGCTTCCTGTGAAGAAGAGCTCGCTGGAGCGTTACGAATCAAGATTTCTGCCTGCTCAGGATTTCGGTATCCTGATTCTCACAACGACTAAAGGCGTCATGAGCCATATAGAGGCGCGCAAGCAGGGACTTGGAGGGAAGCTCCTGGCTTACATTTATTAGGGTGTTTAAAAAATGGTTAACTACAAGGAAGTATCAGAATTTAAGATTCCGGGTGGAGTGAATTTCACCCTTGCAGATGGTGAGCTGAAAGCCTCAGGAAAACTTGGCGAAGCAAGAAGGACTTTCAAGGACAATTATGTACGTATAAAGCTGGGTGACGGGAAAATCGTCTTAGAGATAAGCAAGGAAAGCAGAAGAAACAACGCAATCGTTGGAACATGGCTATCTGAAGTGAAGAACATGGCTGAAGGGGTATCAAAAGGTTTCGAGTATGAAATGAAGATAGACTATACACATTTCCCAATGAGAGTGTCTGTGAAGGGAAGTAATGTCGAGATCGATAATTTCCTTGGCGAACGTTCACCGAGGAAGGCAAAAATTCTTGGAAGCAGCAAGGTGAACATAAAGGGTGACCGAGTGTTTATCTCCGGGATAGACAAGCGAGATATAGGGGGCACGGCTGCCAACATAGAAAGGGCAACAAAAATAAAGGGATTCGACCTGAGAGTATTCCAGGATGGAATATATCTGCTTAAGGGGGTGGAAATAGATGCTTGATCCAAAACCCAGACTATCTGATGAGGAGAAGAGACTTCTCAGGATGAAGAACAGACAGGCCAGGAAGCGTGTAGAATTCCACAGGCAGGAGTGGTTCAGGTACAAGAAATTTGATGATTCATGGCGTAAACCAAGAGGAAAGCATTCCAAGCTTCGGCAGCACTGGGCAGAGAGACCGCCCATCGTCGATGCCGGCTTCAGGGGACCGAGACTAGTGAGGGGATTGCATCCATCCGGTTTCCAGGATATCCTTGTTCATAACGTCAAAGAGCTGGAAGCTCTGGACCCGCTAAGGCAGGCAGCTAGAATTGCTTCCGGTGTTGGTGCCAAAAAGAGAGAAATGATTGAAAAGAGGGCATCGGAACTAACGATCCGAGTGCTGAATCCAGGTGTTAAGGAATGAAAATAGAGACAGCGAGAAGATTAGCGGCAGATTACTTTAAGTCCGGTATTTCACGGGTATGGATAGATCCAAATAACATAGAAGAAGTAACGGATGCTGCAACGAGAGCGGATATCAGGGCACTGGCAAAAAAGGGGATTATACAGTTAAAGAATGCTAAGGGCAATTCTAACTCCAGGCTGAAAAAACGAGTAGTACAGAGGTCAAAGGAACTCCGAAGAGGCCCAGGTTCTATTCGCGGAACAAGAAATGCGAGGTTCCCAAGGAAGACAAGGTGGGTAAAGACCGTAAGGGCACTAAGAGACGAACTGCGTAAATTGGACACAACAGGTTCGCTTAGTTCAAAGGAATACAGGACATATTACAGGATAATCAAGAGTGGAACTATCAAGTCAAGGGCACAGTTGAGGGCGCATGTTTCCTCGAGTAAATCTAGGGGTGAATAAGATGCAGGTGCTCATGAAAAGAAAGAGAGAAGGAAGAACAGATTACCGGAAGAGGTTTACGCTTCTCAAGTCAGGGGAACCTAGGCTGGTGGTAAGGCCATCAAACAAGGGTTTTGTCGTGCAGTTGGTAAAATACGCAGACAATGGCGATAACGTCAAGGTTACAGTGACAAGGAACACGCTGATAAAGCTTGGAATAGATGTCAAAGGCAATAGCACCCCATTCTGTTACCTTGCCGGGTATTATCTAGGTCTTAGGGCCAAGAAGAGCCGTATTAAGAAAGCCATACTCGACACTGGACTTTACAGGGTCTCGAAGGGCGGGCGAATATCAGCAGTGCTCAGAGGAAGTGTTGATGCCGGCCTCAATGTCCCGCATGATGATTCGATTTTTCCGTCCGATGACAGGATATCTGGTAAACATCTGAAGAATGGAGAGGTCGATATAGAATCGATGAAGAAGATACTGGAGGGAAATAAATGACAGAAGAAAGCTGGACGCCAAGAACACAGCTCGGCAGAATGGTTGCCTCGGGAGAGATAAAAACAATTTCGGAGGCGCTGAGAACAAAATTGCCGCTGAAAGAATACCAGATCGTTGATGTTCTTTTGCCCGATTTGCAGGATGAGGTAATGGATATCATGCGTGCCCAGAGGATGACAGACTCTGGAAGAAGAATGAATTATTCAGTCACTGCTGTCGTCGGCAACGGTGATGGATATGTCGGTGTCGGTCGCGGTAAGGCAAAGGAAGCTGCACCTGCGATAAAGAAAGCAGTAAATAATGCTAAATTGAACATAATCGAGATACGAAGAGGTTGTGGATCGTGGGAATGCGGTTGTGGAAAACCACACTCACTGCCATTCACGGTGCGCGGTAAATCAGGTTCCGTAGTTATAACGATGAAGCCTGCGCCCCAGGGCGTTGGAAGGGCTGTTGGCGATATCGCAAAAACGGTCCTGAGGATGGCTGGAATAGAGGATGTGTGGGGCTTTGCTGCCGGACATACGAAGACAACGGTCAACTATACTCTGGCTGTTTTCGATGCACTCAAGGAAACATCAAAACTCAGACTTAACTCTGCATTGACGCTTACTACGCCTATATATGTGGGAGGTGTTGCCAATGTTGGCGGCCGTAAGGATTAGGGGAACGAACGGTAGCCGCCCAGCAGCTGTAAAAACTGTGGAGCTTCTCCGGCTTAACAGGATAAACCACATGGTCCTGCTTGAGGATAACCCAGTTAACAGAGGCATGCTACAGGTCGTCAAAGATTACGTAACATGGGGAGAAATCGATCTCGAAACTTTGAAGAAAGTTATCGAGCTCAGGGCTCTTGCTCCTGGACGGAAACCTCTGAACGAAGAAATCCTAAAAGAGAAGGGATTTTCCTCTACGGATGATCTGGCCAAGTTGATCTTTGATGGCAAATCAAAATTGAAGGATCTTGGCCTCGTACCAGTCCTAAGGCTCAATCCTCCACGTGGAGGTTATGAAGCTATAAGAAAATCCTTCACTGAAGGCGGAACTGCGGGTTACCGTGGAGCGAAGATAAACGATCTCATATTGAGGATGCTAAAACCGGGGGTGAATCTTTCTGGTAAGAACAAGGACTAAAAAACTGAGAGGGGGACATTACGGGCGCGGCATGAAAGCCGGCCGTGGAAAAGGGAAGAAAGGAGGCTCCGGAATGGCCGGGCTCCATAAACACAGATGGGTGTGGACAATCATAAATGATCCGCTCCATTTCGGTGGAAAAGGATTCACGAGTCACCATCGGGGTGTTCTCGACATTCCTATAACGTTATCAGAGCTGGATGACAACCTTGATCGACTGAGAAAACAGGGCTATGTCACTGAGGAAGGAGGTGGACTGATCATTGATTTGAGGTCCGCTGGTTTCACAAAACTCCTCGGTTCGGGCAACTTTGATGTAAAATCAAGCATCAAAATTGACAAGATAACCGAAAAAGCATTAAACAAGCTTTCAGTTGCAGGTATCACGGTAGAAACTAATGACGGACATTCAAAGGAATAAAGCTGTAGCCGGACCAGTAATAGTGGTCTGGGCTCTGCTTGTTGCGGCATTCTGGTACCTAGATCATTACGGGCCCATAAAGTTGGCCGTAATTGCAGTAATGCTGGCTCCGGTATTTTTCATAATTTACCTGATGCTCAGCTACAAGGGGCCTAAACAAAGCAAGCTTTACGGTCTTGAGTACCTAACCGCAAAACTACCTGCAGTTAAGAAGGCAAAGGGCCATGTGCAGTTCAAATACAAGCTCCTGTGGACCGCGTTAGTAGTGGTATTGTATTTTGCGCTTACAAACATATATGTCTACGGCCTGAATATCAAGAGCTCGGTGGATGTATTTGCATCTTTCAGGGCCATATTCGCAGGTGCTGAAGGTTCGCTTATGGACCTTGGTATCGGCCCTATCGTCACTGCAAGTATAGTTATGCAGTTGTTCGCTGGTGCAAAGATATTCAACATCGACCTTCAGAACAGTGACGATAAGGCAATGTATCAGGGGATGCAGAAGCTTCTCGTCATAGTCATGATATTTGTGGAAGCCATTCCACAGGCCTTTGGATATCTTGTTCCTGATACTGGTCTTGTCAATAGTCTTGCTTCTCTTGCCCCTGGATATGGACATTTTCTTGCTGAAACAATAATTGTGGGCCAGTTATTCTTTGGATCCTATCTCGTATTCCTCATGGACGAACTCGTCTCGAAATACGGTATAGGCTCTGGAATTTCACTGTTCATTGCCGCGGGAGTTTCGCAACAGTTAGTTACGGGCACAATCAACTGGCTTCCATCGACCCTCGGAACCGCCCTTTCTCTTTCGAATCCACCAGCGGGAGCGATTCCAAAGTTGCTGTATGTGGTTATGAATGCAGGAAACCCGGCTCTGGGTGGAGGCGTCGGCTATCTCAGTGGACAGGGCCTAACTCAGATCATGTTTCAGGAACCAAATCCTATGATTGCCCTTCTAGGGACGGTGCTCATATTCTTCATAGTTGCGTTTTTCCAAAGTAGCAAGATTGAATTGCCAATAGCACACGAACGTGTGCGTGGAGCAAGGGGGCGTTATCCGCTCCAGTTATTCTATGCTTCAAACATACCTGTCATACTTGCCACCGCTGTACTTGCAAATGTCTCCATGTGGACTCTTCTATTTTGGAGCAGCCCGGTACTAAGCCATGTTCCTTTACTCGGACATAATGTTCTGCTGGGCTCATATCTCACGCCAACCGCAGCTTCTGCGCTCAATGTGTCGTCTTCAACGCCGACCGCAGGGCTAGCGTTCTATCTTTCTCAACCCAACGGTCTGGTGGGGTGGCTCTTCCCGATAATGCAGCCATCTGCTTATCAGACGGTTCTTTTCGGTCATACTTCGTGGCAGATGGCAATCCATATACTCGTCTTCGTAGGTTTTATGGCAATAATGAGCGTAATTTTTGCCAAATTCTGGATCGAGACGACAAACATGGGTGCGGGTGCCGTTGCGAAGCAGATTATGTCAAGTGGAATGCAGATTCCTGGTTTTCGGCGTGATCCAAGGGTAATAGAACGTGTACTGCAAAAATATATACCTGTGATAACGGTATTCAGTGGAGCTGTCGTTGGTTTGCTGGCTGCAGGTGCCGATCTCATCGGAACTGTGGGAGATACGAGCGGAACAGGGCTTCTTCTCGCTGTCGGTATAGTAATACAGTTCTATGAGGCGATTGGCCGTGAGCAGATGATGGAAATGCACCCGATCATAAGGCAGTTCTTCACTGGTGGATAAACATGAGGGTTGTAATTGCCGGTATTCCCGGTGTCGGTAAGTCGACAGTAATAGATCTGGTAAGAAAGCGTGTTCCATATGAAGTAATCAACTTTGGTACGCTCATGTTTGAGATGGCGAGGGAATTAAAACTGGTCGATCAGAGAGACGAGATAAGAAAACTTCCATTTCAAACGCAGATAAATCTGCAGAAAAAAGCATCGTCGGCTATAGGGAAAATGAACGACGTTATCATCGATACGCATCTTTCGATAAGGAGTCATGGTGGATATTTCCCAGGCCTACCTGAATGGGTGATTCGTGAATTGAACGTGATGGCCTTTTTTGTAGTCGAAGCGGATCCCGAAATTGTATTAAAAAGACGATCTAATGATGAGACCAGGACCAGGGACACCGACACCGTAGAGTCGATTCGTGAATATCAGGAAATCAACAGGTACTACGCGGCTTCCTACTCGATTTACACCGGCGCTTCTGTTTTCTTCATGGAAAATGTAGAGGGAAAACCTGACATAGTAGCAGATAATATAGTTGAGAGGCTCTTACCACATGTCTGATAAAAATCCAACACAAACAGGTAACACAACGGTAAATGCTCAGCCTGTCGCCGGTCAAAATGCAAATCCTGCTATGCAGCAAAGGCAGTCTATGAACAAGATGATGAAGTTCCAGATGGTGTACATGCTCATCTCTCTTGCCATGCTGTTCATCATTTTCAACACAACGATAAGAGATGCCCTTGGATCTGCAATGAGCGTTGTATTCATGCCACTCATAGGATTCAATTATGCGTTGCCCTGGATGACCATTACACTCATGGGTGTTGCCATCGGTCTCGTTACATCAGTCCCCAGGTATTTCTTCACGGACTGGATCAAAATGGGCAGGATACAGAACAGGATGAGTGCCTTCAATAAAGTTTACTCCGCTGCAATGCGAAGTGGACAGAAAGACAAGATGCAGAAGCTTAGCAAGATGAGAATGGAAATGACGATGGAACAGTCTCAGCTAAGCATGAACACGATGAAACCATTAATGGTCCTTACCATATTCACATTGCTCTTTTATGTATGGCTCTATTATTTCCTCAGTCTCGTTCCTTACCAGATAATATCATTCCCGTGGGACTTCAACATAAACATAATCAACGACAAGTTATGGCTCTTTCCTTACTGGTTCCTGGGATACTTTCTTGCCAGTCTCCCGGTCGGGTATTTTGCTACCATGGTCATAAAGTACTTCGACTTCAAATACAAGATAAGAGAGATCGAGCGGAAATCTGATTATGCGGGTTACAATTAGTGGCCCAATAGGAAGCGGCAAGTCCACTTCCGGAAAGATCCTCGCAGATAAACTGGGTTGTAAGTTCTTTTCCGGTGGGTTTTTCTTCCGGGATAAGGCCAAACAGATGGGTATGTCGCTTGAGGATTTTGGAAAGTATGCAGAGAAACATCCTGAGATAGATCGGGAGATCGATGAAATGAACTTGGAACTCCTGCGGAAGGAGGACGACATCGTCCTTGAATCCAGACTGGCGGGATGGATCAGCAAGCGCAATAATATTCCGGCTTTCAGGGTGTACATTGATGCTGCTTTCTATATAAGAAAGGAACGGGTGAAGAATAGAGGTGATCTTTCTGGAGAGGAAGAGATTATCAAGAGAGAGAATTCCGAACGAAAGAGGTATATGGAATTCTATTCTATAGATTCTGAAGATACGTCCATTTACGATTTAATTATAAGTTCAGACGCATTATCTGCTGAACAGGTTGCCGATGAAATATATGCAAGGATCAGAGAAAGAGAAAAATGAACTCAACGGTTTTATCGTAATAGATAAACCGAAGGGCCCTACAAGTCACCAGGTTGATTACTGGGTTCGCCAGATCCTTGGCGTGAATGAGGTCGGGCATATAGGAACCCTCGATCCTGAAGTAACAGGCGTACTGGTCATGGCCATAGGCAAGGCAGCAAAACTCATAGACGTAGCGCATGAACAGCCAAAGGAATACGTTTCGGTAATGCGTCTTTATGCCGATGTTCCCCGCGATCTTCTGGACAAAGTTTTTGAGCAATATCACGGGCCAATATATCAGCTTCCTCCGGTTAAATCCGCCGTTGCCAGAAACCTCAGAATACGTAATATATACGATCTGGACATAATGGAGACCGATGGGCGTTTGGTCCTTTTCAGGGTCAAGTGCGAATCAGGAACATACATTCGGACGCTCTGCCAGGACCTGGGTCTTACGCTTGGCTGTGGCGCACAGATGGCGGATCTCAGGAGAACATCAACAGGTGTGTTCAAGGAGGGAGATGCAGTCACACTGCAGTACCTGAAAGATAGTCTGGCCTTGAAGAATAAAGGTAACACGAAGTTCTTTGATAAGATATTCCTGCCGCTGGATTATCTTTTCAAGGATTATCCGAAGGTGATAGTCAAGAAATCTTCAATCTGGAACATAGCCCACGGATCTGATCTGTATCCCGGGGGCATCAAAGTGATCCTCGGGAAGCCGCAGAAGGGAGATCGCGTTGCAGTCATGTCTGAGAATAACGAACTTCTCGGAACAGGCCACATGCTTGTTTCATATGACGCCATACGCGACCTTAAGGTAGTGGATTTTGATCGAGTTATCGTAGAGAATCCACAGAATCCCCCTGGAAACAAATCAAATAAAAAAAAGGAGATGGAAAAACGAAGGAGGTGAAGGAGTTGGGAAATAAGCAATCAGGCGATACGGTCAAAACCAGGGGGCCTTCAAGGAGAGAAATGTGGTATGGTGTAAAGAATCGAGATAATTTCCTTGTGTATTCTGTTCTCGATACAAAGTACGTGGAAATATTCAATAGACTGCGATCCGGAGAAATACCCGACTTGGAACTCAAGGAGAAAGAGAGCCCACCTGATCTCCTGCCACTTCTCATATCTTATGGTAAGATTAGGATCCGCGAGGAATTCACCGAGGATCAGTACATAAGAAAGATTTATTCTATGATACCTGACATTCTTCTTTCCATAAATCTCATTTACGAAAAGGTGTCGGATGTTCTCAAGGCGCTTGATCCGGAATACGGAAATGCTCCAAACCCATGCGTCTTTTTCTCGAGAATAATTGATGACAGGAAGGAAACACTTCTAGGGGAATCCCTTACAAGGATATCTGAAACTGCACTCTCGCTTTGCAATTTAAAGGATTACTTAATGAAATCAATATCTGAGAGCATAAACAGGGTCATGCCCAACACCTCCGCACTTGTAGGTGAAGAATTAGCTTCTGAATTGCTCTACAGAGCTGGTAGCTTGAAGGCACTTGCGTTTATGCCTGCAAGCTCAATCCAGGTAATGGGGTCAGAAAAGGC
>JAJYVJ010000034.1 GCA_021792045.1 Thermoplasmata archaeon
TCCTGATGCATGAGCCATTCTTCACAACGTTCCTGGAGAGGCACTGAGGACACATGGGATTCATGTAGCTTATGAGATCCTGATCCTTCAGTTCAAGATCCATCATGGGTATGTTATTGATCATGAATATGGGGGAAGTGCCCAGTGGTGAGAAATCATCAAGGGATGTTGAGATCCTCTTGAACTCAGTATATGGCGCCTTCCTCAGTCGCATGTAATGGTATGTTTCATTCATATTTCATGATTTCGGTTCCATGCTGAATTTAGGAGAAAAATCAACTAAATGTTGACAATGTCCACTTAAAGAAAACCTATTATAGATTCAACTGTTTAAAGAATAATGAAATCCATCATCACCGGCATATCCGGCCAGGACGGTTATTTCCTCACTCAACTGCTGTTGTCAAAGGGATATGAGGTCCATGGCGTCCTGAGAAGAAACAGTTCCATGACGCAGGGAACAGTCGATCTTCTTCCGGAAAAGATCAGAAAACAGATCACCATTCATTATGGTGACATAACCGACGGGCACTTTCTTTCCACCCTTCTCGAAAAGGAGAAACCTGAGGAACTGTATCATCTTGCAGCACAGAGTTTCGTGGGATACAGCTTCCAGAACGCCCTTTCAACCTATGACGCAAACATCGGCGGCACGCTCAACGTGTGCAACGCGATAAAGGACTCGTCCCCGGACACAAGGATGTATTTTGCTGCCACTTCCGAACTGTTCGGCCAGCCGAAGGAGACACCGCAGAACGAGATGACCCCGTTTTTCCCAAGGAGTCCATATGCAGTATCGAAGCTAACCGGGATTTGGACGGTGAGAACATACAGAGAGGCATACAAACTCTTCATGACCAACGGAATACTCTTCAACCATGAATCAGAGGTGAGGGGACCTGAATTTGTCACCAGAAAGATATCTCAGGGCGTTGCCAGAATCCATAACGGTTCAAAGGATCCTATCATCCTCGGCAATCTCAGTGCAGTTAAGGACTGGGGATATGCTAAGGACTATGTTGAAGGCATGTGGTTGATGATGCAGCAGGATTATCCTGATGATTTCGTTCTCGGCACTGGCGAATCTCACACAGTCAGGGAATTCGCGGAATATGCTTTCAAAACAATAGGAATGAACATAACCTGGAAGGGAAGCGGTGTCAACGAGATCGGCATCTCCGATGATGATCGCACACTCGTGAAGGTCAGCAGGGATTATTTCAGGCCGCTTGAATCAGACAACTACATGGCAGATTATTCCAAGGCAAAGAAGAAGCTGAAATGGAAGCCAAAAACAACCTTCACCGAACTCGTGAAGATAATGGTGGAAAACGATATCAAGCAAATGGAAACCAAAACTGTAAATGATCGATGAGAACAATCAGTACTGTTATAAGCACTGCAATAAATCATATAATAATAGAACGTCCCTTTCTTTAATACTGTATATAAATATTTTTTGGAGGGGCACTTCATAACGTTTACCTAATCTTTTTGATAACATTTTCATTGCCAGCATCTGGGCAAAAATACGGTTCTGAATGAAGGGTTTGCTCGGTGCACCGAACAGATTTAAAAAAACATTGTAGGAATCAACCAACTTACCCCAGAATATTAGTTTACCAATCAAACTATCCTCGGCAATCCCACCAGAATGACTGCTGCTGTTGTGGAGTCTATAATAAGATAATTTTTCAGAACTTAAATAAATTGCTTTGCCAGAACTCAGGGCCAACGAAAAAAAGAAAGTATCAGTAGAATATCTCAGTGAATCTTTAAGAAACTGGAGGTAGTTCTCTCTAATGCAAGATCTTCTTACACTCATAGAAGTCAGATTGAAGTCTGCCTTGACGAAATGAAAAAACGACACCTTTCTTTTAAAATCAGACGGTTGGATTTTGGCATCTTTGTTAATCGACAATCCTCTCTTCCCTTGAATTGCATTCCCATTCTCATCTATTAGTACGACATTGTGTTTAATGAAGGAAAGGTCATCATCTGTTGCAAACTTTTCGTAAACAACTTTTAGTTTATCCCTCTGAAACAGGTCATCATCATCCAGAAAACATATTACTTCCCCGGTGGTTTTTACAATGCCCTCATATAGATCATTTCCCACATTTGTGTTATCTGAAACTATTATAGACTTGAAGCCGTAGTCATTAATTATCTTATCAATATTTTGGTCAGAAAAATTTTTAACAACAACCACTTCAAACAAATCTCTGTCCAGAGACTGATTGATTACAGAAGCAATTGCCAGAGGCAAAAATTCTCGTCTATCATGAGCAGTGATGATAACTGATATTTTATCTATCATAGACGTGTTTTTAGGAGAACCAAACAATAATTAAATACTTATCATTCTGAAATGCCATGGTAAAACGGTTGATTTTTCTTGCTGAACCAAGGTATACAGGCATCGGCAAGTATGTTGAGGACATAGTCAATTACGTTTCTATGGATACTCAGATATTTTCCATTTTGTTCAAAAGAAAAATTAATCAAGAATATCTTGGAATAGTGAACGACGGCGACTTAAAATTGCCTTTTACAAATGGATGGTATTTTAATTCACACTTTCAAAGTCTAGCATTTAAACGACTGAGAATGGATACTGTGAGTAAACCGGCAGGCAAAATCTTTCATTATGCGGATATTCAGGTTACTCCTTTTACCGATCCAACCCAAAGCGTTGTGACCGTACATGATTTATTTAACGCTTTAGATAAATATAACAGGAAGTATAGTTATAAAATTTATAGTTTCGTGAAAAAAAATATTAAGAAATATAGACATTTCAGTAATGTAATCACAGATTCAAAATATGTTGCAAACGAAGCAACGGAAAACGGATTTGAAGGTAATCCTGTTGTTATTTATCCACCAGTTTCTAAAGAATTTAAACAGATAAGAAATAAAAGAGAACTTCGAGAAAAATGGAATTTACCATTGAATAAAACTCTAATATTCTCGATCAGCAGCAATGATCCGAGAAAGAACGTAAAGACAGTGGTCGAAACAGTAAAAGAACTCGGCCCCAACTTCAGTTTGGTTCGTATAGGCTCACCTGTAAATAGCGCATACAACTTTATGAAGCTCAAAAGCAACGAAGTGAATGAATTATACAACGCGTGTGATATGCTTCTATTCCCGACGCTTGATGAGGGATTTGGTTATCCTTTGGTTGAGGCTATGGCTACAGGACTTCCGATTGTCTCATCAAATATACCGGTCATCGAAGAAGTTACCGCAAATGCCGCAGAACTAGTAGAACCAAGCATCAAAAACCTAAAACAAGCAATATACAATGTAATAGCAGATCCATCGGCATTTATTGAGAAAGGGTTGAAAAGAGCTATGGACTTTTCATTCGAACGCTTTTCAAATCAACTCACAGAATACTACGATTCGATGCTAGAGTAACACCAATCCTTCTTGGAAAGAGCGGATTGTGAACTAGAGAGCAGACAACTGTTTTTCTCCGTTACACCAGCATTGCACAATTCACATTTTCCCTTAAATAAGGGGTTTCTGTATGCTTGGAATATATTGTTGGAGATCGTGAAATCAGGAGAAAATTTATAAATCCTCTCGTTGAAGGAGAGACTGTCCAAGGACGAAGAGTGTAATCTCATGGGAACCGAGAACAAAGAACTCGATATATATATGGCTGCCAAAACGTTCGGCGGAGAGTATATCTGGTTAGATCGAATCACAAAAAAATTAAGTAGCAACATTTCTTTTATATGGCCCAGGGGTAACGATTCACCTACTGCGCTGTTTAATGGATTGAAATCTAAATTGATCACCTCTCTTTGTAAGATTATCCCAAATGGCAGAGGACTTTTTATGAATATTTTGATTTCTTCCTGTTCATTTTCAGGCAAAAGGAAAAGTTTCGTTAGCACACCTTATTATCCTGTACCCATCAACACAACAGTCGCATACATACACACACCTTCTCGGAGATTAACGGTTAGTGAAGAATTTAAAAATAAAAATGGAGTTTTAAACAAAGTTTTTTGGAAAATTTTCAAAATTGCTTACAGGCACTCATACTGTGCTTCTCTCTCTAATGCAAAAGTTGTTTTTGCCAACAGCAATAACACCTCTGCCAGGATTTCTCAATTGTGCAAACTAGATAAGCTAATTCCAGTGCTCTACCCTACGCAAGACAAGGATGAATTTTTGTGTGGAAAACAAGGAAATTATTTCTTTTCGCCTTCTCGGTTCACGCCACAAAAAAACCAGATTTTCCTGATCAGAGCGTTTGCGGAGTTTTGTGACATAATTAGGAAGGAGACAAATAATGAGAGTGATTTCCATTTGATCCTCGCAGGTTCAGATCCTAGCGGTTCGGGCGAGGCAAAAAAATATTTTGAGGTTTTGGAAAGTTATGTTTCTGGGCTCAGAAACGAAATCAAAAATAAGATAGAATTTGTTCTAGACAAGAACAGAAAAGATATTCTGGAATTTTATTCAAATTCATTCGCAGTGTTGTATGCAGGCAGAAACGAAGATTTCGGCCAAATTCCAGTTGAGGGAATGCTATCCTGTAAACCTGTCATTGCACTGGACGAAGGCGGTATGAGAGAGACAGTAACTGATGGTGTAAGTGGTTATCTGGTCAGAACGCCGAGCGAAATGGCTGAAAAAATGTTAATTCTCGCAAAAGACTGGAGGTTGGCGAAATCAATGGGTGAAAATGGAAGGAAAATGGCACTTCGGTTCGACGACGATATATTTATCTCAAAAATTAAAGAAATCCTGGAAAATTAACGCCGTTCTATCGCATTAAACTGTGTATCGATAGATTTAATGCAGGTTATTTTCCCATATGTTATGGTGATCTATGCCCGCTTCAACTCAAGTCTTCCTTAGATAGAAGAAAGACCAATTACTTATATATCACGCGTAATTGGGATATTATACGCTGTTTACCAGTGTATGCCCTGCAAACGGGTACCATTAGCTAACTTTGAAAAGTGTTATTATTGAATGCGTGAATCACGCAAGATGAATATACTGCTTTCCGGGAATAAGGGGTTTATCGGCACGGAAATTTGGAAATGGCTTGAGCAATCGCAATACCCGCACCGAGGATTCGATGAACATGAGAAAATTCCAGAGGAGAAATTTGATCTGATACTTCATTTCGGTGCAAGAACCCTTATCAGGAAGTCCAAGGAGCTTCCTTATCAATATTTCATTGACAATTCTGATCTCACAATGCGGATCCTGGAGAAGGCGAGGAAGGATGATTCCATCGTCGTATTCCCAACTTCCGGCTCTGTAATGGAAGCAACCAATCCATATTCGCTGTCAAAGAGGCACGGGGAAGAATGGGTAAAACTCTACGGCCAGATTTACGGCGTAAAACATTACATACTGAAGCTTTACAACATCTATGGCGAAACAAGCAGGAAGGGTGCGGTATACCTGTTCAGCAAGGCAGCACTGAACCATGAGACAGCAATTGTATACGGCGACGGAACTCACAAGAGAGACTACGTGCATGTATCGGATCTGGTTCGGGCGATCTCTTCCATTATTTCTAAAAAGATTCCTCCCGGGCAATACGAGGTTGGCACCGGAATAGGGACTTCGGTTCTTGATCTCATCTCCATGGTTGAGAAAGAGACTGGAACAAGGATCAACATCGAGAAAAAGGAATTTGTGGTTCCAGAGGCAGAATCTCTATTTGCCAAGGCACCTGTTCTTCCAGACATGATCCCAATCAGGGAAGGTGTCAGGCGAGTAGTTCACGCTCTTGAATCCTTATGAGAGAAAGATACTTACGTAATGGATCAGGATGCGTAAAGAGAAAGTTTTGTTCAAATCATGTATTGATGAGGGAAAATAATGCAATTTTTGAAAATCAAGAAGACGTTTTCGAATATTGGTTTTCAAAACACCTTTATTCAAATTTTTGACGGGTTACAACTGAATTTAGCGACCACCACGCCAAATCAAATTCACTTTTTTCTGGCACTTATGATCCTGTAAGACCATTTGCTGGAGCCATCTCTCCATATTTCCTGCACTGCTGAAGACATTCGGTCAAAGTATCCCATATCCTTTTTTATGAACGGAAATAAATCGCCTATGACAAAATATCCGCCCGGCTTGAGCGCAGAGAAAACATTATCGTATGCAAGAAATCTTTTCTTTCCAAGGTTATGGAAAACAAGATTTGAAACTGCAATATCAAATCTCTCAGGCATACCAAGCGGCTCCCTGAGATCATGCTGAACTATGCCAACCCTCGATTCTATTCCAAACAACTTAATGTTTGATATTGCCTTCTCTATTGTTGCTTCTGAAAGACTGTCGTGCTGGAAAACATCTACGGCATAAATTCTGGATTTCGGGAAACATTTTGCTGCGATGCCGGTCAAGAATCCGAGACCGCAACCTGCATCCAGGATTTCAAGTTCTGAATCATCTGAATAGAGGGAAAGCAGCAGCGGGCAAAATATCTTCTCAATTTTCTGCCTCATCTCCTGAGATTTTTTAGGCGTGGAATGGTGATATGTACCAAAATCTGGTTCCATTTCCAACACTAAGTCGAGAAAAGTTATCTATCTTTTGTAAAATTCGCGGCGAAATCGGGACCCCTTTCAATCACTGGCAGATGAAAATTTGTTCGATCATCAGTGTTCTGAACAGCCATACGGCCTGCAGGATAAATCTCTGTGACAGCGTATTTTTCGTAAAGCGACCAAATATCACAGCATATTCTTCATAAGATATTTATTATTGCATAGTTATTGGCACCCGTTTAAATTGGTCAGAATCAATAGAATCCTGTCACTCAGCAAGGACTTCCGGGATTGGACATTTGTACCGCTTCTGGGACAGTGGATTATCGTTAACCTCCTGATCTATTATCCCTATGTTCAGTTCATTTACAGAATTGGCACGTTTCAGCAGAATGCCAACACAATATTTCCATACACGTGGGCATCAGCGCTGATACTGTTTGCATATGGTATTATACTGTTTTCAAAAAAATTCAAACTGGATGCTGTGAGAACCATCGTCTATTCCTTATCATTACCGTTTGCTGCAACTTCATTGTTCGAAATAATATGGCAGAATATTGGATCTGGAATGCACATAGGAAATCAGATAGCAATAACGTACATAGTGAACATCAGTTCCATAGCCCTGATCGGGACATACTTCAAATTCTGGAATTCTGAAAAATATTTCCTGTATCTGGTCATATCATATCTGGCAGGATGGATTCTCTGGATGTCTGCAGGTTTTCCGCAGATAACAGATTCCAATCCGGTGATTGCGCAGGAAGCATTCATATTCAACGTTGTATTGAAAGTTCTGACGTTTGTTGTTGTGGGTATGATGGTGGCACCGATCTTTGGTAATTCGAAAAGTTTCTTATCTGCAAACGAGAAAACTGCAGACGAATAGTATTGCAGGCTTTTATTCTAAATTTTTGCTGAATAACTGAATGTTCACCTCCACTGGGCTAAACCATGATCAGCTCTCAGATCCATGAATAATGTCCCAATGAAATGTTCAAAAGAAAAAAAATTAAGGGAGCCCAGCTTTGAGGATAGAATGTCCAGATGGCTGATACTTGAAGACGGAACTTCTTTTCAGGGCATTCCATTTGGATCCGCTTCCCCGGGATACGGGGAGATTGTTTTCACAACCTCGATGACCGGTTACGTCGAGACCATAACAGATCCTTCCTACAGGGGCCAGATAGTCATATTTGCCAGCCCTACGGTTGGCAATTACCCGTTATGGAAGGGAAAGATGCAGTCCTCATTTCCAAGCGTTTCCGGCATAGTCACAAGGGATGCACATGCCATCATGCATTCCGATCCTGAATGGATCGAGTTCCAGAACCTGCTCTCAAAGCATGGAATCCCGGGAATAGATGGCATCGATACGAGGATGATTGTGAGAAAGATCAGGGACAGGGGCGTGATGAAGGCGATCATCAAGGATGATCCTGAACCTCCTGAAAACTGGCCTGATCCCATGGAGAGGAATCTTGTTTCCGAGGTTTCCTTATCCACAAATAAATTCATTCAGGGAAATGGAAAAACAACCTACCTGTACATCGATCTGGGAACAAAGACTTCGCTGATGGAAAATATGCTTGCCATCGGTAACATATTCACGGTACCCTACAACTTTGATCCGGATTCCGTAACAGTGAAGTATGATGCAGTTTTTCTCTCCAACGGTCCTGGAGATCCCTCTCACGTATCATTGAAGCCAATAGTCAGATTCGTATCGGACAACATCGGCAGGATACCGATTTTTGGAGTATGCCTGGGGCACCAGATAATCGGGCTCGCGAGTGGCGGTAAGACAGAGAAGATGAAATACGGCCACAGGGGCGTGAACCATGCGGTCACCGATGGCACCTCGATAATGATAACCTCACACAACCATGGTTATGCAATAAACAGATCGAGCCTTGACGAAACCGATCTGAAGATGGTGCAGTGGGACGTAAATGACGGGACTGTCGAGGGGATAAGTTCAGGATACCACGAACTGATGTCCGTTCAGTACCATCCCGAAGCCTCCCCAGGGCCGTCAGACGGATCGGTGTTCTTCAATCACTTGAGAAAAGCAATGGAAGTGCAGGATGCCCAGAAATAATGATATAAGGAGCGTACTGGTGATAGGTTCCGGGCCGATAGTCATAGGCCAGGCTGCCGAGTTTGATTACGCCGGGTCGCAGGCATGCCTCTCCCTCAGGGAGGAGGGAATAAAGGTAACGCTCATCAATTCAAATCCTGCCACGATCCAGTCGGACAGGATGATTGCCGATCGCGTATACATAGAGCCCATGACAGCTGAATCGATTGAGCGGATAATTGTCCAGGAGGATATCGATTCAATCCTCCCGTCAATGGGCGGGCAAACCGCTCTAAACCTTGCCCTCGAACTCCACAAAAGAGGCATTCTCTCCGCCCATGGAGTAAGGGTGCTTGGCACTCCCATCAATTCAATAGAACTGGCAGAGGATCGGGGTGAATTCAGTCATTTCATTAACGAGATTGGGGAACCCACATCCCCGGCTGTGGAAATATCCATCAATGATTTCAATGAACCGTCATTCGGCGACTACGTTCCCGGCATAGTCCGGACGTCATTCAGCCTTGGCGGAACCGGCGGCAGGATAATCAGAACAAATGAAGAGTTTGCCAGATTCCTCAGGGATTATTTTTCCTCGAATCCAGAGGGAACAGTTGAACTCGAAAAATCGATGCTTGGAATGAAGGAACTGGAATACGAGATGATCCGTGACGGCGCCGGCAACTGCATCTGCGTCTGCAACATGGAGAATCTCGATCCGATGGGCGTTCACACCGGAGAAAGCATCGTGGTGACGCCATCACAGACACTGAGCGATCAGGAATACCAGATGCTGCGCACAGCCGCAATACATGTGATATCATCCATAGGCATAATCGGCGCATGCAACATTCAGTTTGCCCTTGACCAGAATACCGGCAAATATTTCGTTGTCGAGGTAAATCCTAGAACCTCGAGATCGTCGGCTCTCGCTTCTAAAGCGTCTGGATATCCCATAGCAAGGATCGCTTCCAAGATAGCGGTGGGATACAACCTCAACGAGATCAGGAACCCGATCACGAAGAACACCTTCGCCGCTTTTGAGCCCTCGCTTGATTATGTGACAGTGAAGATACCGAGATGGCCCTTCGACAAGTTCTCCCTTGAGCGAAGCACGGGCGTGCAGATGAAATCCGTGGGTGAGGTCATGGGCATCGGGAGGACGTTCGAAGAGGCCCTGATGAAGGCCATCGCCTCTCTCGACACTCCGGAATCCTTCCGACTCAGGACATACACGAAGGGCGATGATCTGAAAAGAATGCTCTACCAGTCAAGCGATCTCAGGATATACGCCATATTTGAGGCCCTGTTCCAGGACATGGATCCATATGTAATAGCAGAGCTGACAGGCTACGAACCATACTTCATATTCAAGATAAGGAACATCGTGGACAAGCTGAGGGGAATCCAGACAGGTGCAATCCCCGAAAATCTGGCAGAGTTGAAGGAATACGGCATTTCGGACAGTCTGATCTCAACATATTCAATGATTCCAGAGACCGGGATAATCGAATACAGGATATCGAACAGTATCATTCCGGGTTTCAAGTCTGTGGACACCTGCTCCGGCGAATTCGAGGCAGCAACACCATACATGTATTCAACATATGAACTGGAAAACGAGATAATCCAATCCCAGAATGACAAGAAGAGCGTTCTTGTCATAGGATCCGGACCAAACAGGATTGCCCAGGGGCTTGAATTTGATTACATTGCCGTCAAGGCGGTCTTTGCACTGAAGAAGATGGGTTACAGGGCTATAATGCTCAACAGCAATCCTGAAACCGTTTCGACGGATTTCGATATATCCGATGCGCTTTACTTTGAGCCGGTCACGCTTGAGCATGTCTCCAACGTCATAATCAGGGAAGATGTCCACAGGGTCCTGGTTCAGGTATCCGGCCAGACCGGACAGAACATCGCCCTTGGGCTTTCCAGGCTGTTCGGCGATGACATCATCGCAGGAACCAGGGCGGACTCAATAGAGAGGATAGAGGACAGGGTTGCGTTCTCAAACGAGCTTCAGAAGATGGGGATAAAGCAGCCTCCGTTTGTGTACGTGAGGAACGAGGAGGAACTTGAGGTCAAACTGAAGGACATAGGTCTTCCCGTGATAATGCGAACCAGTTTCGTGATAGGCGGCAGATCAATGGACATCATCTACGACATGGCAACAGCAAGAAAGCGGTTCCAGGAGATCATAACCAGCAGGCCTGGCAAGGACATCCTGGTCAGCAGATACATAGAGAATTCGCAGGAGATCGATGTCGATTTCATCAGCTCCCCGGAAAAGCAGATCATAGTGGGCATAATGGTTCATATAGAGGAAGCTGGAACACATTCGGGCGACGCAACAATGGTGCTGTCCGGCGATCATCTGAGAAGTGGGGTTATGCAGCAGATCAGAAGCGTTGTTGAAAGGTTATCGAAAGTATTCGATCTCTCCGGATTCTCAAATCTCCAGATTGCGGTGAAGAACGACGAGATCTTTGTCATTGAACTGAACTCGAGAGCCAGCAGGACAATTCCCTTCATAAGCAAGGCAACCGGCAGGGAGTGGGTGGAAACTGCCGTCAGGATCATGTTCGGGCAGCCTGTGGACACCGACGAGAAAGAGGTGAAGGCGTACTTCATCAAGGTGCCGGTTTTCCCATTCAAGAAATTTCCTGAGGAGGAGCCTCTGCTTGGACCGGAGATGAAATCAACAGGAGAGATAATGATGGCCGGAAAGACATATGAGGAGGCAATAACCAAGGTTGCCGGCTACATGGGAATCAGAAACATCAGGTCAGCGATAATGACGCTCAAGGACGAGGACAAGGAGATCGGTTCTGAAATAGCCAGGTATTTGTCAGCCAATGGGGCGGCAATATATGCGACTCCCGGCACATCGGCCTATCTGGGCAGGAAAGGTATCGCCAACAGGACGGTTTACAGGATGGAGGACGAGAGGGAACCACGGATTGACAGCCTGATCATAAACAGGATACCGCAGATCGTGATCAATACGCCGACAATGAATTCAACCGATCAGAAGAACGGCAATGAGATGAGGAAACTGTGCATAAAATTCGGGATACCTCTCATAACCAATGCAAGGCTTGCCTACGAGCTGGTGATGCACGGTTCTGGCTCCAGTACCATCTCATACAGGGAAATCAGGGAATACGCTTCCATATGATTCCACAAATCGCAGTATATGTTATTTCTGTTTCCCACATCCATCAGAAGGATCACATCCATTTCCATGCAGGCTTGATTTTTATTTTCTTGCCTCCGATGACAATCTCATCTTCCTGGTCATAAGTCAATATCAACCCTTCGTTTAGGCTAAATTTATCCATTGCTTCGAGAAGTCCTTCAAGTTCTCGTCGTTTGTTGTCTTCGTTCAATTCGTAAGTAACCTGTATTGCCTCCTTAATTACTCCATCTGCTTTCACGAGGAAATCACACTCCCCTTTCTCTCTGAAGTAATAAATCTCTCTGTATGTTCTGCGAAGTATCAAAAAAACCAAATTTTCTAACATTCTACCCTTATCAGACGAAAATGAAGCAGAGTTAGCAATTGACATAGCGTTATCTATTGAATATACTTTTTTTGCATTGACCAGCTGCTTCCTCAAGGAATAGTCGAATTTTGGTACTGTGAAGAGAAGATAGCTGTCCTCGAGATAAGAAACAAATGAAATCGGCGTGTTCACCGAGCCAAAATCAAACATCTTCCTGAGGCCATTATATGAAAATTCCTTACCAACGTTGGTCAGTAAGTATATTGCCATTTCCTGAAGAGTCCTTGTTTCCCGTAGATTGTACCTGGAGATTATATCCCTGTGCAGAATGTCCAAAAGCAACTCCCTCAGGATTTCCGGTTTTTCGTACTTAAGGTATTCCGGAAACCCACCACTGGTGAGGTATCGCCCAAAGGATTTAGAAGAAGGAGTTTGTCCCATAAATCTCAGTGCCTCATGGAATGAGAACGGAAACATTTCAACATTTATGTGCCTCCCCGTTAATCTGGTTCCGAGTTCTCTGCTCAGAAGCGAAGCGTTTGACCCGGTGATGAATACTCTCTTATTCCTGTCTAACCTGGACCTAACAAAAATTTCCCAGCCGTTGACGTTTTGAATTTCATCCAGAAGATAGAATTCAGAAGATCCAAATTCTTCGTGAAACACCTGGTCAAGTTTTTCAAAATCACTGGATTCAAAGGCAATAAGTCTTGTATCTTCGAAATTGAGATAATAAAAATCCGGCAGCTTTCTGAGAAGTTGATGTAACAATGTGCTCTTACCTGATCTCCTTATTCCCGAGATTATAACCGCAAAAGGCAACTCCATTGGTATTCTTCCCAGATCATCACGCTCTGTACCATATTCATAAGACTCAAGTTCAGATCTCTGACCTTTGACTATATTCCTTAGAGTTTCCTTCAATATCACAAAATAGTATATTGGGACAATGCATAAATCTTTGTATCAGTGGTGAACACTATTGTTCATTACTGAAAGTAACAACGTTTTCAGCACTGAAGATTTATAGTTTGTTTCCTAAGTTTTTAGGTCTTTTTGATCACTGTATCCATGATTTCCTTCTATACTGCCGACAGAACAACCATTGATTGCCATTTGAATAGAATCTTCTGATCCACCAGACATACCCTTTAACCAGTTCCCATTGTGTCTATGGGTCGGATACTTCCTTCTTCTCCAGTATGCAAGAAAGATAATTGAGTATGGAATATGTGAGATGGCATATCTTCACATGACACCCAATATATGGACTTCAGCCATACCCTCTCAGGCCTCAGGTCAGGAATGCCCCTCATCTGCTTGAATGCCCTCTCCGCAGAATCCTCGTCGTAGTATTTTCTCACGACATCCTCAACGCCGAGATCTGTGTTGTGGAATATCCAAGATTTTCGCTACATCTTCATATGAGGGATGCTCCTAATAGTGATCCGAAACCTTTTGTTCATAATAAAGCCTTTTCTTTATTTCCCCGGTTATTTTGTGTGGCTTTGCCATATTAACCTGATAAACGCTTATCCATCTGAAAGATCAATTAATCTTTGAACAGAAATAACTTCGACTTCCTTTTCCATACATCTAAATAGATTCCTGCCTTAATAACATTTTATCTGGGCGCCAATACAATAAACATCATAATATCCAGTATCTGCGATAAGAAATCATAAAAGTCACTTCTGAAATGTTAACCACTGTTTGTGACAATGGGGCTAATGCAAATTATTTATAATACGTAAATTATATAGAACCGTTCATGGCAAAGAATAACAGGTATCTGAGCACGCTTTTTGCTGCCATCATTGCAGGCATCATACTGAATGTGTTCTTCAGCGTTGTATCTCTTTATCTGTTCATACTGGCAGGAATTCTCACGGGGATAATAGCCAGGGGCATATTCAGGGGTATAATAGCCAGCGTTGCCGCCGGTCTCATAACATCCGCAATAGTGATAATACTGGCTGCCGCAAAGGCAACCAACGGCCTCGTCACACTTGCATCGCATCTTGCGTTCTCCACGGTTCTTTATTCAGTGACATTCGAGACCATAAATCTCATCGGCTTGCCCATTGAGAAACTTGTTATCCTCCTGATTTCGTATTCGGTACTGATAGGCGGACTCGGCGGTTTCATAGGCGGCGCAATCAGATCAGGGGACTGAAATCCTATCTTTTCAGATATAAGGATCGCCTCACTCAATGCGAGAGGATATTGCATGGACTGAAAAATCCGAACCGAGCTTGAATCTATTCTCTCCATATCATCAATGGTGAAGCTGTCTGAAAACATTCTTATTAAGGAGACTGCTATGTTATGATCGATGAAATTATCCTTCAGGATTGTGGCCGCATCCTACAGGACAAATGATGTGGCCATTGAACTCTTTGGCAGGACAGCGGACGGAAAGTCTGTAACTGCACTGTTCTTCGGATTCAAGCCTTACTTCTATGTCATTGGCCCTTCACCCGATCTCCAGAGGAATCTCAAGGCTCAGGGCGAGCTTGAGGGTGTTGAGAACACCCAGCTCTGGTATGAGGGAAAGAATTATGATGCGCTGAAGGTGATAGTCAAATCTCCATGGAAGGTGCCGGAGATGCGAAAAGATGCCGGGCAGGTGACTCTTGCCGCTGACATACCGTTCCATCACAGGTTCATATATGACAATGATCTGGGTTCATGCGTTGAGGTTGACGGAGAGGAGATGCCGGAGGAGAAGGGAAGATTCACCACTGATTATGTCATCAAAATTCAATCCATAAGGAATGTCGAGGCCTTCAACCCAACACTCAAGATACTCAGCTTTGACATCGAGAACTCTATACAGACAAAGGAAATATTTGTGATAGGCTGGGCAATCCAGGACAGCGGGGGCGTAAGGAAAGGATCATTCAGCGGCAACGAGAAGGATCTGCTGAGGGATTTCGTCGAATTCATCAGGAAAGAGGATCCTGATCTCATCACGGGATACAACATCGACGGTTATGACATGCCAATG
>JAJYVJ010000188.1 GCA_021792045.1 Thermoplasmata archaeon
GGGACTGATAAAGGTAGGGAGGGGCACTCCCGAATTCACGCCCGTGGAGATTGGAGCTCTGCCGGTAATGGCAACTCCTGTCATTGAAACGGGAAGCCCCCTGCGTTAGCTGGGGGAGGATGTCACTTTAACTTATCCATTACTTTTTTTGAATTTCTATCAATCAAATAAATGGGATATGCTTCGACAGAAAATAGAATCGAAATGTAAATGTATTTTCTATCAACTGCCAGGGTTAGTCTGCCTATCCATTGCTTTAATTGATGATTCGTGAACCCTGAATCCATTCTTCAGGATGAGGATATCGGCAACACAAAGGATTGCTACTATTAAACCAGAGTTAGAGTCGGTGCTGAAAGGACCAAAGATACCCAGGCCCTGGTAGACCACCCAGCTGAACATGGCAAAGAAAAAAGTGGAAATTGCCCCCATCCTGTCTGAGAACACCCAGCTTAAAGTGATAAAAATCAAGATAACAGAAAAAAGTAGGTTGAAAAAGAATGATCTATTATATATGAATGTCTGAACAACAACTGCGAAATTTAAAAAGTTATCAGGTGATGGATACACCTGCAGCGGAATTTCATGCCAGAAATTGTTTAATGGCAGTACCTGCTCTGTAAAAGATATTATAAAGACTATAACCATAGAAAATTTGATAATTTTATGTGCGCTTCCTTCAGGCCTGTAGAGAAGAATTATCAGCAATATGGAAGCTATTGCATAGAAAAGAACCGAACCTGGAAGTCCTGTGAGAAACGTTGATCCAACCGAGAGAATACCACCCAAACCCTCGCCAAAGAACCAAATGCCAATAGACCAGATAATTGCAATTGCTTGAACCGCAACAAACAACCTCCCATTCTTGACTGCTAGTGTCAACGCACCGACATATAACTGGACCATTGCCGCTGCCAGATCAATCATCGGCGGGTTTGTATCCCAGAATTTGATTGCGAATTTTGCAAAAAATGCGGGTACTGCTCCCATTTGTAAAATCGGGTAAAGTGTGTATTGAGCAAAAAGATTGTTCATTTCAGGCTGGACCTGAAGAATGGCGTCAACTATCCAGAGAATACCGAACGAAAGACGGATAAATTTTTGTGGCCTACTCTCTATAACTTTCTTATATTTCCTGAAAAGAAATAAAGAAGCAGTTATAACCGGAAGCGAGGCAATAACAGTTTCCGCATAAAAAGGATAAAAATCATCTGGATGTATTACTGGAATGGAAAGGTAGAATCTAAATTCAAAGTAAAATATAACAGCAAGACCTAAAAACGAAAGACTCAGTATGGCGAAAACACTGTATTTTTGCAACTTTTCCATGTTATTCATCCAACCAGAACTTGCCGAAGAGATCGTATTTAATGATTTTAATTGATCGTGGTACGCAATAAAATTGTAAATAATATTATTTAGTCTTGCATCTGGAGACTTATCAAAATATTGGACCAGCTCAAAACTGTATATAATGGGAACCACTGGGTATACAAGAATCTCTCCCCCGCTCTGTTTATAAGAAAAATTCAAATAGTGTTTATCTTTTTAGTATTTAATGATGTTCATAAGAGGTAAGATAAGCGGGATACTCACGTCAATAGTCTTGTCCTTGCTGAGGTTCATGCCGCATTCCCGGGTCTTTCTCAAGATCAGCCATAATCTAATCAGTATGTCAAGGAACAGGGAACCTCTTCGTTCCTGACAATAGGTGTGCAGGTCATAAACCTATAATGGAGGTGAAACCCAGTACGATGAAGAATTTAACGAAGATTGTTTCCATTTTGGTGGTGGTAATTGCCGTTTCATCAGTTGTTGGAGTATACACACTCAACAACCTTTCCAGACGGCCTAATCTCCCATTATTATCTGTTTCAGATGTTGATAATATTACGGGTTATCAATGGAAATTCAGTTGCGGAAATAACTACACAAACTCAGATTTAGTGAATGGCTCTTTGATTAAGCACGACGGGGTCTCTTTTTACTCAACTAGTGTAAGTTCACCCGCGGGGTTTAAATTATTCTCGGTAGAAGCACTTGCTGAAGAGGCTATTAGTTCTTATTCAGTCGCCATTAGTGCCATAGGTTTTATAAATGATTCTTATGCTATCGCATTTTTCAATCACACTATGAACAGCGGTTCGATAGGTCCGTCTTTCCATCGTTCTGAGGTTAGCAATAATGTTACATGGTACTATGCCAACAATACATATACTTTCGGTAGCAATACTACTTATCAGAGTTTTATAATAGGGTACAGGGGCAATTTCTTCATAGAAGTTTCAACTCTTAATATGGTTCTATCAAATGGAATAATGGTCAAACTGTTAACGAATGAGACAAACCTTATTTTCGCCGACTGATTTGGTAACTCACATCTTTGACCACTCTTACTCACTACATTCCCCCGATCTTAATTATCAAGGATACACAGAAACATGTAAATGCTGTGCAGTGTATAACTATACACTAGGACGTTCATGAGGAAAATCAAGACAAAATCCTTAACATGTTTCGCTGAGGCACGTAATAAGGGGATGGACGGCAAGGTGAAACAAGAGTTCATAAGATACGTGGGCAAGGAGATGAACATCTCTGTGGTGCGGAAGATATCAACCAGTGATGTGAGAGCACTGGAGGTGCGCAGATCACTGGACTTTGATAAGGTTCACAGGACATCATCCAGTCTGGGAATCAACGCCTTGATCCCCAGGAATGCATATGTTATCATCGCAGATTAAAGAGATAAGTTGGTGAGAGCTACCGTTCCCTGCTTGATGCAGATCATGTGTTTTTAATGTGGATCTGAATCCCAACAACCATCCGAATTCTCGGTGAACTCTGTGTTTTAGTCTGCCGTCAGGAAGTCAATCGTTATGTCATGGAAACTTTCGTAAGAGCATATGGGATTAGCAGCAACCAACACCTATATGCAGTGTGGTAGTTGACTTGTTTAATTTTGACATTCAATCAGACTATTTTTTGATTTTCATTCTAAC
>JAJYVJ010000189.1 GCA_021792045.1 Thermoplasmata archaeon
AGCGCATGGGAAAGATTCATTTCTGCACATACATCGCAGCGAATCGGAAAACCTTTGCACAAGCATGAAGGCTATCTGTTTATCTCTGAAGAATATATGCGCTTCTATAATTCAGAAATGGAATTACCCTGCGAAGTAAAAAGAGATGCTATTACCGACATCATCGTTGGGTACAATGGATTTTTTAGAAGACTCAGAGATTCGAGAGGATTTATTCCACCTATAAAAGTGATCCTCAAGGACAAAACGATCTACATGTTTACTAAACCTATTGGAAGGAAAGGAATAATAGGGAGCAGAGTTTTTAGAGGCAAGGACGAAGCAATTTTGACATGGTTCAAGAATCCGATAAAAAATAGCTTATTATCCTCTTCTTATACAATTCGTAAATGCAGAAGTCAATAACATATGAAATATTTTCAAGTTGAACTCAATAGATATAATTCTCAACAAAGCGGCGCTGCCAGTATTCATGACAATAATAAGCGCGATCCGCTAGATTCACAGATATACAGACCAAACTCCAGATCATTAACTCTTCACTGGCCAACTGGAAATCCAGTTTTATAATCGCACTGATGTTTAAGAGATATGTAAAAGAAGAGAACAGGAATACGGCTGACGACTACCTTAATGAAGATAAACGTGAAGAGACTGTTACTTGTCTGCCCAATATTAATCCTGATGAGGTAGCAGTTGTTTTTGATAAGTATTCCTGAAAAAAAGGCATTGGCGCGAGAACCCTGCTTCAAACAATGCTAATTGAACCGAGAGGTCTTAGAAGATCCTCTTCTGTTGAAATGCACAATACAAGCAGCCGTATAATCCAAAGTGCCACCAAAATAGTTCTTAAACAACACACATACATTATTGATGCAATTCGACTGAAAACCTGCAATAATGCATGAAACACAGTATTTTGTTCAGCTGGTAAAGAACTTAATGCAGCAGTCAAGAAACTTGGCATAGAAACAATTCTGTGATGACTTCACGCTTCATTCTCTTTGTTTTTTACTGGGATTGTGATCATACAACTATGATAACACAACCGCTATAGCAGATTACATAAGGTATGTATATAACGATAGAATATTCTTTTTGTATGGTTTCAAAAAGTGATTTGTTGCTTTCCTTCATCTATGCGTGGGGTAAATCAAAGAAGAACAATGAACCGATCCCTTCAGTTACACATTTACAGAAAGAGATTTTCCTCCTTTGCAGAAGAACTCCATTTGCAGAAATGAAAGATATCTATCACTTCGAACCTCTTTGGTATGGCCCATTTTCAAAGGAACTATCTGAGGACCTTACTGATTTCCAATCAAGAGGTGTAATTTCATTTGGTGAACTGAGACTTACCAGCGAAGGATTTAAAATTGCGGCTTCGGTTTGGAATCACTTGAATGACGGTGAAAAACAACAAATACTTGATGTCAAGGCTACATTCAATTATATGAGTTTGACCGAACTGATTGATACGGTGTATTCAAGGTATCCAAAATTCACTAAGAGATCGGCACTCAGGAAAGAGGTGGTCGATAAGTACTTCGCCAATTTTCTGAAGGAAAATGAAATAACTGAAGAGGATGTAGTTTCCGCTGTCAACTTAGCTAAGAAGGCAATGAGACAATAAATGCAACTCGTAATAGATACCAATGTTGTATTGGCCTATCTGATATCCGGGTCTGCTCGCTCCTCAAATACGGAGGTGTGTAGAAGGGTTATAAATGGTTTAGATAAGGCATTTACCTGCGATATATTCTACGGCGAGTTGAAAAGGCTGCTTGATTTAGACCCTGATCTGATTGAGAAGATTTCACTGAGTGGAAAGAAGGAAGGAGCTGTATTTAGAGCATTACATAACGTTAGAACTGAGTATTTGAACGCAAGACTTGACCCTTACGTTATGCAGTTGAAATTCGTAAAAACCGAGAATCTTACGATAGATCCTACAGCAATAAAAGATGTCGGAAATGATTGGTATATGATTTCAATAGCCAAATCTGTCAGTATCGACTACATTGTCACATGGAATACTAAGGACGTTCTCAAATATGCTGTCAGAAATGGCATAAACGTCAAAAGAATATTAGAGCCTCCAAAATATTTAGAATTATTGAAATGAACGACAATGTCTCCACAGAATAGCACGAAATGCCAGTTTTTATTGATCATATGATCTATGTTTTTTTGAGAATTTCATATTCGATTAAAACTTTAATGAAATCTCGGCCGGTTCACTTACTGCTTTTAAAGCGAGGAACTAGCGTCCATGTACATCAGCAACCTGTAGGACGTGTTAATAGAGAGGTTCGTAATGTAGTGCAACCACACCGTTATCAAACGTTCTCGCAGAAATCAACTTGAGCTTATGCCTCTTTTTATCATCTGTGAAAATAGGTTTTCCTGCACCCAATATGATAGGCCGAATCCGGATGCGGTATTCGTCAATCATGTCGCTCCTAACGAGTGTAGAAACGAGGGTTCCGCTCCCCACTATCACCATGTCTTTTCCAGATCCTCTTTTGAGCTTAGCCACTGCTTCCACTGGGTTTTCGCGGATCAGCATTGCAGGGCGCCATTTCGCTTCCTGGAGCGTGTGAGAAAATACAACCTTCTGAAGACCATTCAGCTGCCCGATGATCTCTGTGTCGAAGCCGTCTGTACTTGGGGATGCTTTCGGCCAGAATTCACTGAACTCTTGATAGGTGATTCGGCCATAGAGCATAGTGTCAACTCTTCGAAGAATCTGCTTCGACCATTCAATCTCCTCTTTGTCGAATTCAAACCAATCGATTTCACTCTTTGGACTCGTGTAGTAGCCGTCTAGGGAGATTATCGTGTCTATGATTACCTTTCGCACTCCTTTCTATCTGGGGCACGTATATATACTTACGCTGCACCTGCGTTTGCGCTTTG
>JAJYVJ010000035.1 GCA_021792045.1 Thermoplasmata archaeon
TACCAGATCTCATACGTAAGCCAAAGATATATTGGCTCAATAGCGAATACGAAACCCTATGATTCAATGCCTATGTCCTCATTCTTTCTTAATTACGGTGCTCAACCATCGTTATATTATGTTTCAATGAATACCCAACGATTTCCGACGAGTATAACAGATTTCAGGCTGGCGCTCGCATATTCTGTCAATTATTCCGCACTAGATCAATCATACTATTATGGAAATGACTATCTGGCGAATAATTATCTTGGCCCTGTTTCTCCAAATTTTCAATCATATTATAACCCTGGAGACCTCTCATGCATAACTTATAATCTTCAACTGGCAGAGCACTACATTAATCTTGCAGGTATAGAGGGACACTTCTTTGTGACATTAAAGAATGGAACTAAACTTGGTGATACATCACTCAGCTCACCTGTTACTGTTTATATCGAGCTTACAGTTCACGACTTAACAAGAAATATGTTAATGGTTAGCAAAAATCTCTGATGGATGAGGGGATTTAAGACCCTAATCAACCACGTCCTCCAAAAGCACTATATTGCTGTCCTCTGTAGAGATTCTTATCTCTGCATTCAATGGGATTGTCATCTGGTCCTCCCCATGGCCAAACGGCATGCCATAAATTATCGGTTTTTTCATTTTGTTAACGTAGTTGTAAATTACCTCTTTAAGTGAAGGTACCGGCCAGTCTTCATGAGGTATCTCTACGAAATCCCCGAATACCATGCCTTTAAGCTGATAAAGAGTCTTGGAAAGCAGTAGCTCAGCCATGTAACGATCTATATCAAGTATACTTGTGGCGACATCTTCTAGAAATAAAATCCTCCTGTTCGGTATGAGTTGAAATTCCGTTCCAAAGAGTGAAGTCACAAGGGAGAAATTTGTTCCCGCACTTATACCGCTCGTTTCCCCTTCCACTACCGTACCTAAAATCCTAGATATTTGTGGTGTAAGGTCTAAGGTTTCACCCCGAAGAAGTTTAAACATCTCATCGATTGTCTTTGGAATCTTTTGCTCAAAATCGACTCCAGGCATTGGACCATGGAATGTAATGAGATCAGTTTTCTTTCCTATTGCCAAATGCAGAGCTGTGATGTCACTGTATCCAACGAAAATCTTTGGATGGTCTTTTATAACATCAAAATCTATCAGCGGAAGTATTCTCAATGATCCGTAACCACCTCTAGCGCAAAATACAGCATCAACACTGTCATCGGCAAAAGCATTATTAAGTTCATTTGCACGATCCTGATCCGATGCTGACAGATACCCTATCTGTTTTGTCTTACGTATGTTATCTCCCAAAGTCACTCGGTACCCAAGATCGATAAGCTTTGAAACACCTATTGTTAAGCTCCTGAGGCTTGGAGCACTTGCAGGTGCTATTATCCTTATGTTTCCTCCTTTTTTAAGTTTCGATGGTCTCATAAAATCATCCTCCAGACGACAAACATCACAAACTAGATGAAATCTTTCAAAATCAGTTTCAGATACGTCTATCTATGATGCTAAAAACCTAAATAAATATGGTGATTAAAGATTAATAAAAATATATTTATTTGACGTAAGTGAGCCACTTATTAAATTTCTTGTTTCTTCCAGCAGTTACGTTTGCGTATTCCTGCATGAGTTTAGATGTAATAGGCCCAACTCTGCCGTTACCTATCTCGATATTGTCCACATTAACTACAGGCGTAATTTCTGCAGCGGTTCCGCAAAAGAAAACTTCATCTGCCGTGAAAAGCTCATCCTTATGTACGTGTCTTTCCGAAACAGGGATTCCTAAACTTTCCGAAAGATCGATGATAGAATATCTGGTGATACCGAGCAATATGTCCGATTCGATCCCCGGCGTTATCAACCTTCCGTTTTTAACCAGCATTATATTCTCTCCAGGGCCTTCTGCAAGGTAACCGCTGTGAGATGTTAATATGGCCTCATCATAGCCTCCATCCATAGCCTCCGAACTTGCCAGAACAGAATTCAAATAGTTACCTGTTGCCTTTGCCTGAACAGACAGAACGTCTGAATTTATCCTCTTCCATGAGGATATTTTCGCTCTAATTCCATTAACGGATTTGTCACCCAGGTACTTTCCAAATGGAACGGCAATAATTGCGACGCGTATATCATCGGTCTTGGGTTTGACACCGATTCCATCGCTTTCATGGAAGGCAAAGGGCCTGATATAACAGGATTCAAAACCATTCTCTTTAACGACCTTTACTGTTGCGTCTATGAGTTCATTGACGGTAAAACCAAGATTAATTCTCAAGATCTTTGCAGAGTTAAAGAATCTTTCTATGTGATCCTTCAGCCTGAATATTGCAGTTCCATCATCAGTTTTATAGGCCCTAATACCTTCGAATATTCCACTGCCGTACTGCAAAGTGTGCGTCAGTAATGTCACTTTTACGTCTTCATAATTTTTAATCTCACCCTGATACCAGATCTTTCTTGACATATACTCCTAAATCGCACTCTTTTTAAAAATGGTTTGTAGCCTTTTAAAGGAAGAAGCCCAATGGAAAGTTAATCTCATGAAAAATGCTCAGGATTGCCTCTCAAATATCCAGAAATGATATAGCATAACAAACTCTGATCAATTATTCAGATCTTTATTAAAAGGCAATAACCTAACCGGTGAATGATATTTGGCATCCACTTTCTGAAAAGGAATAAATTTTCTTTGGAAGCCATAATCCAGGAGAACAAAATTTAAAAAAGAACTAGCATAGGGGAGATAATGTTTGTTATCGGAGCGGATTCTTCGCCTTCTCTTTCATTACGAATATCTGAGCAGTTGAATTGTCATTTTACTGAACCTGCTGTAGATAAGTTTCCGGACGGAGAATTTCATCTCAAGATAGATGAAAATCTAAAGAATCAGACCGTAATTGTAGTTGGCCACACCAGAACATTTGAAGAGTATTTTAAGCTGTTATTTTCACTCGACGCTGCAAAGGAAAACGGAGCGGAAAAAGTCATCGCTGTTATCCCTTATTTTTCTTATGCACGCCAACATAAGGTATACAAGTCAGGAGAGGCGATATCATCAAAGGTGATGGTACGGACCATTGCTGAATTCAGCGACTACATGGCTACTGTCGAGATCCACGATGAAGAAAGCATTGGTTTCACTAATAAAGAGTTTAAAAACATCAAGGTCATTTCAACGATGGGCGATTATTTTTCAAGGGAAAAGTGGGATTATGTCATTTCGCCGGATGACGGAAGCATGAATAGAGCCAGGGACTATGCCAAATTACTAAATTGCGATTTTTCTTTCTTCAACAAAAAAAGGATAGACGCTAACACTGTGGAAATGGAACCACCAGCACTGGATTTTAACAATAAATCTGTACTCTTGGTTGACGACATTATCTCTACAGGTGGAACCATAGTTAAGGCTGTTGGCCTACTTAGATCAATGGGCGCATCGAAGATTAAAGTCTCCGGCACACATGGTGTTTTCGCCCACTCCTCAGGTGAAAAGATAAGTTCACTTGTTGACGACTTAGTCGTTTCTGACACACTCGCCACACCTTTCAGCAGGATTTCTGTCGCAAAACCTGTCTCTGATGAGATCAGGAAATGGCTTTAGGTGTCTTTCTTAAGTTTGAGTGATCATTCTAAAAGCATGGCTACCGCACATGGAAAAAGTCATAATGTTACTATGTAATCACTCATGTATAATATAGCAGCGTTGAAGTGATAGCATGAATGATGAATTACGTATATGCAGCAAGGATGGACCATTCAGGGGAAAAGTATGCCCTGTTTGTGGTGAGCACGGAAAATTACTGATAAGAGAAGAGGAAGTTGAAGGTATAGGCCGGATACTCGCTGGGATGCTCAGGCACTTTCCGGACAATTATGGAATAAAGCTGAATGAGCATGGATGGGCAAAAATTTACACTGTTATCCCGGTCGTAAGAGCACAGAGGAGAAACTACTGGTGGATAACCCCGACACACATAAAGTACATAGTGGATACCGATCCAAAACAAAGATACCAAATCAACTCAAAGGATGAGATAAGGGCGGCCTATGGACACACAATCCCGGTTAACATGGATGACCTTCCGACAGATGGGGTACCTGATGTTCTCTATTACCAGACTACCGAAGATGAGCTACCATTTATCAGGGAATCGGGCATTTCACCTTCAGACAAGACGTGGGTGCATCTGTCTCTTGCGCAGAGACAGGCGTATGTTTCCGGAATGTTCCATGTTTCAGATCCTATCGTCGTGGAGATTGACGTAAAGGGACTCAGAGAATCTGGGCAGTTCGTTTACAGAGCGACGAATGAAGTTTTCCTGACCTCTGGCATCCCACCGGAATTCATAAAGGACAAACTTACAGAAAAATTCGAACTGACAGATGAAGAAAAATCTGAACTACAACAAGTAAGAGAACGAGCTGAACGAAGAGCCAGAAGAATGGCTAGAGATAATCAGGAGAATTCATCCTGAGCTCTTCCATAACAGCCTTTCTCCCGGATATTATTGCCTTCCTTATGTCGTATTGATCCTTTTCGATCATGTTTATATCCCCTTCTTTTGAATCGATGAATTTTATCCCCATAGAAGTTGCATAGAGTTCAAAACCAGCGGCCCTTGTCCTGTCCAGTGATGAAAGACTCGCCCTCGTCATCTTTACACTTAAATTTTTGGCCGTGCTAAGCGCTTCATCATGATGCTGATAAATATTCGAATTTATTGTTATTTCAGAATTCCCATGAATATGCTCGTATGATACATCGGGCAGACAGTACAGACCTTTCCCTGTGTATCGCTCGTTGATGTGTATTTCAATTCCAAGCTTTTTGATAACATTCTCATAATAGTTAAGGAGGGCCTGAAATTCCTTCTTCTTGAACGGATCGTATATATCAAGTATCTGCCCTCCGATCCTGTCTCTCTGTTCATATAATGTGACTTTCAAGCCGGCCTTTGCCGCAGTTATTGCTGCCTCAATACCTTTGATACCCCCTCCGACTATGGACATTTCTCCTTTGAAATTGTTCATAAAGTGAGGCATCCTTTCAAAGCCAAGGTCTACGTTTACTGTGCATCTCACCTCACCAAAGGAAAGATCTCTGCATGCCTGGTTGCACCTGATACAAGGCCTTATGGCTTGCCCATAAATCAGTTTTTTGACAAAATGAGGATCGGACAATAAGCCCCTTCCCACAGATACAAAATCAGAGCGTTCAAGAACCATATTAACATCTTCCAGCGAAGTCACAGAACCAACAACAATGGAAGTTATCTTCGGTTTCCTAGGCAATCTTGAATATATATGAGCCTTCGGGCTATAAAAAGACGCAGAAGAACCTGGAACAGCGAATCTACCAGCAGAAAAATGTGCATAATCTATTCCTTTAAGAGATTCTGCGACTTTCAGACCATATTCAGGGCCATACCCATCAGAATCATCCTCATAAAGACTAAGCCTCATCCCTACGGGAATCTTTATCTCAGCCCTAACTGCGTCTATTACTTCCTGAGGAAATCTTATCCTGCCTTCAAAATCACCTCCGAATCTATCGGTTCTCCTGTTCAGAGATGGGGAAATGAATTCTTGAAGAAGATACCCATGGGCACCATGAAGTTCAACGCCATCAAAGTTGGCCCTTTCAGCTGTTTTTGCAGCCCGTGCAAACGCCGATATCACACGTTCAATGTCATCCATTTTCATTTCTCTCGGCATTCTGCCCTGGTAGTTCACGCTACTCGGTGCCATGGGCTTTTCAGAATATTCTAAAGCCTTACCGCCTGCATGAACTAGCTGTATGAAAATCTTAGAACCTTGGTTATGAACAATTTCCGTAAGTCTCTTCAGTTTTGGAATGAAATCTGTTGAATATATGCCAAGCTCATTCCGCGAGCCCTTTGAATTTATATTGTCAACGTAAGTGTACTCCGTGATTATTAAACCGGTTCCTCCGATGGCTCTTTCCCGTAGATAGGCAATGTGTGTCTCGTTCGTAGACCCATCGGGATTGGCAAGATTGGAGATCATTGGGGCCATAACAATCCTATTTTTGATTGTTAGATCTCCTATGCGACCAGTTTCTCCGAAACCTATTCCTGAGCTCATTTTCATGCCGTATTATCTCTCTCTTATAATACTTGTACCTAAGACAAACCTGTGATCTCACCATCATCTGTGAGATCTATTTTTTCCGCTGCAGGGATTTTTGGAAGTCCCGGCATAGTCATTATATCTCCCAGCAATGGAACAACGAATCCTGCACCCGAAGAAACCGAGATCTTCTTTACCGTAACTGTAAAATCTTTTGGCCATCCAAGCTTAGCTGGATCGTCCGTTACAGAGTACTGAGTTTTGGCCATACAAACATAAGCTTTTTCCATTCCTGTGAGAGATAAATTCCGCAGATCTCTTGTCGCCTGTTTTTCAAATACTACACCGGTTGCACCGTAAACCTGCTTTGCAATCTTGACAATCTTATCCTTTACGGCTTCGTCCTCCGCGTAGGTTCTCTTCAATGAAGCATTCCCGGCCGAAATTTTCTTTATGACCTTTGTAGCAAGATCCACTGTACCGTCGCCCCCTTTGGCAAACCCTTCTGATAAAGACCATTCGATCTTTTTCTCTTTGAGAATACTTTCAAGCTTATCGATCTCTTCCTTAGTATCCGAGGGAAACCTGTTTATTGCTACAACCGGATCGATGCCAAAACTCCTTATAATGTCAACATGTTTCAAAAGATTCTCCGATCCTTTTGAAAGCATCTCAACAGGATCAGCCTTACCTTCCTGCATTCCAGAATGCAGTTTCAGAGCCCTTATTGTCGCAACTATTACAACTGCATCAATAGGGAGATCCCCGATTCGACTCACCATATCGAAAAACTTCTCGGCACCTAGTTCAGAGCCGAAACCTGCCTCTGTAATGAGGTAATCTGTAAGTCCAAGTGCCATCTTGTCTGCGATTATACTCGATGTCCCATGAGCTATATTGCCAAACGGCCCGATATGTACAAAGGCAGGGACACCTTCAGTAGACTGAACAAGATTGGGAAGTAACGCATCCCTGAGAAGAGCGGCCATAGCACCTTGGGCATTCAGATCTGATGCGTAAACGGGAGATCCGTCAAAAGTATATCCAACAAGAATCCTCGACAGCCTCTCCTTCAGATCCCTGTAACTTGATGAGAGGCCCATAATTGCCATTATCTCGGAGGCCGCGGTGATAATGAACTGGTCCTTCATAAGCACCCCGGTTTCTGAGCCACCTACTCCAACGAGTATATCCCTGAGGGATCGATCGTTCATATCCACCGTTCTTGGGAATACAACCTTCCTTGGATCCAGTTTGGGTTCCTTGTTGAAATAAATGTGGTTGTTGATCATTGATGAAAGAAGATTATGTGCAGCAGAAACTGAAGGAAAATCTGAAGTGAAGATCAAATTTATCCTGTCGCTTGGTTCGACCTTAGCCAGGCCACCGCCAGTAGCACCGCCTTTGATACCGAAGCATGGGCCTAGGGAGGGTTCTCTTATAGCTATACTTACTTTTTCGCCTAATTTCTGAAAACCCTGAGCAAGACCTATAGCCGTGGTGGTCTTGCCCTCTCCTTCTTTTGTTGGGCTGATCGCGGTGACAAGAATTAATTTACCCTTTTTCTTATTTCTTACTCGCTCGAGAACGCTCAGCGAAACCTTTGCCATATAATTTCCATATTTCTCAAACTCATCATCATTAAGGCCAATAATATGTGCAATTTCTTCTATTCTTTTCAACTGTGGAGACTCCATAAAAATCACTTACTGTGGTTAAGCCTAACAATTGACATAAATTTTACCTATTTCATGGGATTGGAAAGCAGCTTCCCTTTTCTTGTTAATGCGTTACAAATAAGGACTTATATTTAGCGCCTTATTGTACAATATCCTTATTTACGGGATACTATTTCATTTCGATGGATCTAGAAGAAATTCGTGTTCCAAATCCTGGACAGAGGTACATAAGCGACTGGATCATATATTCTGCTCTTGGCGAACCTGAAATAAACAAAGACAAATGGAGCCTGGAAATTACTGGTCTTGTTAATAAACCCAGAAAGTACTCTTATAAGGAGATTTCAAGCATGCCGCAACTCGAATATATTAGCGATTTTAACTGTGTAACAGCATGGAGCATAAAGGGGGTAAAATGGTCCGGCCCAAGCCTGAGAGACATCATTAACGATTCAGAGCCCAAGGGTGAAGCTGCATGGGTTATGTTCAGATGTGCTGAAGGATACAGCACCCCTGTTCCGATAGAATACGCGATTGACGAAAAATCTATCATTGCACTTAAGATGAATGATCAAGTACTTAGGGTTGAACAGGGTTTTCCAGCAAGGCCTTTCGTACCAGAACTTTATGGTTGGAAAAGCGCGAAATGGCTTACTCAAATTGAGCTGATGGGTGATTATGAAGACGGATACTGGGAGCAGTACGGCTACCATGAAAGGGGCAAAATATCTGAGAGTGAAAGGTACACCAGCGGATTATGGAGAAGAGTGAAAAAGAACGCCAAGAAGATGATGACTTTCTGACTTTTTGCCTGTTCTTCCCAGTTAAGCTTTAATACGACAGTGCTATTTTTATGGACACCTAGCCCCGTAGTGTAGTGGCCAAGCATACCGGACTTTGGATCCGTTGACAGCAGTTCAAATCTGCTCGGGGCTATGTAAAAAATGGTGGTGTTGGATTCGGCAGTCACAATAATAGGAAGGACCAGATCTAAAGTCTCTATAGATAAGGAGATAACGGTGGCTAACCTCTTTGCCAAATTAAATTTATCAGAGCAATCCTTTGTCTGTATTAAAGATGGTGTGCCACTTGTTGGAAATGACACAATATTTCCTGAAGACGAGATATCTCTGCTGGAGGTATTTTCAGGAGGATAGTATTAAAATATAATTTTTCTTGAGTAAAATTTTCCCAATACCTCATATTTGGCCTTGGTCTTTGATGGGTCAATAATGATCAATTTATCTTTCAGTGGATTCAGATGCTTCCCTATGTTAAGTCTGGGCAATTCCGATATCACCGTTTCCTCCAGAGTTCTCGGCTCTACTGAAACATCCACTGCAAGGCGATCTCCAATTACGTATGGTCCTCTTATCGCGTTGTTGTTTGACCATCTGGCTATGTAATCTTTGGCTCGTTCATCGTCAACTGGGGGGCCCATGTGTAACCTTGTTCCAGGAAGGGTGACAAGCTTCGTTTCAATTGCAACATCTATGAATTCAGTAGAAACAGAAAGTTCAGATGATACCGGATAAAACCCTTTTGAGGATAAGAGATCCGTGAGTTGTTGCTGGAATCGATTTGCCTGACTATATATTATGTCATCGACGAGATCTGGTCTCTGAAACCTGAAAATTCTCATGAATGCTCCACGGTCCCTGTACTGGGACGGCTTGATGGATAAAGGACCTTCAAAAAATTTCATGGATTGATCTTGAAAAAACAATCTAGATTCTATTTTCATCTTCGATAGGTTTTCAAGACTGACGGCAGCAGCTGCATTTCTGTTGATGTCTATAGGATCTATTATCACAACAGGAGATGAGAACTTCTTCTCAGTTTCTGCATTTTCTGGTATAAGTACTCTTCCCCTGACTGTCGCAAACATCCGGATCACATTCTCAAAAGTCTCAAGATTGATCACGAGAAGCTCGCATATGTATCCGGAAAAACCGGAAACCTTGATTTCAGATCCATACACGCCTATAGATTTCATGAAAGCCTTCAGTAGAAGGACTTCATCTGCCTGGTCTTCTGCCAAATTTTCCAGGACATACTGAGTGTGTAGAGGGGTTCTGTCTACAGAACTTATAATCTTTGAATTTTTCTCTATTTTCAGGCATGGGACCAGATCAATTTTTACTCCGTCGATTGTTCCAGAAACATATGGATGCTCTGCATATTTTTCCCTTCCATCCGAAAGCACCTCATGTCCGATCTTCAGACCAAGCTTTCCTATGTCTTTCTCGGAATAATTCCTGCTGAACACAACGAAAATATCTATATCGCCCCCTTTGACATTCGTATGTTTCGCAACAGAGCCCACCACTAACGGTTCGGCATCAATCTTTTCTCTTTGGAGTATATTTCTTATTTTTGATAACAAATCGTTTGAAATGTCATGTAATTTTTTCCTCTCTGCTTCATCAGGCTTCCATCGTCTAAGAATTTCTTCTCTGTTGATCATTTTTGCATTAGATCCAGTATAGCTCTTGCAGGTTCTCCATCGTTTTTCTTGAGTGCCTCTATTGCCTTTTCACGAGAGGAGGATGTCTGTTCCATAACCAAGCGTATATCCTCCTCCGGAAATCCCACAGCGGGTTTTTCAGCATCTGTTTTCGGGGCCTCTTTAAAATTTCCTAGTATCTGAAATGTCTTAACACCCTGTGCCTCTATCATCGTAACCTGAGCATTGGTTATCGTGTAGTCTTTATTTGTGCCTTTTAAAATAACTGTTCTTACGTCTGGCATTTCTGTAGATTTAATGCCCATTTGTGCCATCATTCTCTTTACTTCTTTTGAGTTCATGCCGCCGGGTATCATATATGTAAGGCTAATAGCTACATATAATAAATATCGTTCGCCCTGTCTCTATCAATGGCACAGATCAATGGAAACGTTAAATAACGCTAACATATCCTAAACGAAGGCCGTGATAGCTCAGTTGGGAGAGCGCCAGACTGAAGATCTGGAGGTCGCTGGTTCAATCCCGGCTCACGGCATGTTCTCAAAAGTTCAATGCTGTTCGAATTCTGTAATTACTATTTCATAACCTTTATGCAACCGTAGGAACGGACGTAATTTATAACGCCGTCGTTTAACAACAAAATAGCAATAGATATCGTAATCGAAACCTTTGTATTCCGCTGCAAGGGCCTTTATTTATGTACCATCTTTGTATTTCTGGATTATGACCTTCTCAGGGAGATCCTCAGATGACCATGCATGCGTTTTCCTGACTTGGTACCGTGAAGCATTGCCATCATCCTGCCCTCCTGGGTCCTTTCCACTATGAGGTTTCTCTTAAATTCTGCCACAGAACCAAGGATCTGGAAAAGCATCTTTCCCATTGGCGTCCTTAGATCTATGTTCTGGTCCATGAATACCATGCTCACGTTATGCGACTCCAGGAAGTTCAAGGTCTCTATGAGGTCTTTGAGGGATCTTCCCCATCTGTCAAACTTGGTGCATGCTACCATGTCAATTTTACCCCGTTCTGCCAGATTGAGAATCCTGTACCTCTCTGGCCTCTGGTTAGAAAATCTGGACATTTTCTCCTGGAATATTGCTCCTTCCATAGCGGGAATCAGGCCACAATCCGAAATGTATCTCTGGATCTTCTCAACATTGGATGTCAGGTCCTGTTCCATTGTTGAAACCCTAGCATAGCCTACGACATGTCTTGATAACTCATTGATCATATTTCATTATCATAGTGAAACGGTAAATGAGGGTAAAGAAAAGGGCTAACTGAGTGGAACGTTTCAATGAGTGCAGAGACATTAATTATCTCGAATCTATATTAGAGAACGTATGAATTCATATACCAAGAAAAACCAACTTGCTGGAAAAAGAATTATAACATATACTAAAAATAGCTCGGTCATAGAAATAATCAATCTCATCTTTATAGATATTAAGGCACTTGGGAATCGCGCTATTCCTAACGAAATGATTGCCAACAACTCGGCCGTGGACATAATGCCAAATAAAGAAAGGTTATTGAAGTGAAAATAAGTTATAACTATTAGGATGGGAAACAAAATAGCGAACGAAGTTATACCACCTACAATATTACGGAGTTCTTTATCTGGAAAAACAGCATATAAAAGCAAGATTGATTGAATCCCCGTTTGATTTCTCTTTCTTCCAGATATACTTAAAGAAAAGTTATGTTGATTTACAATGTAATGGAAGTTATCTCCGATTTTAACATCTTCGATATCATGCCCATTTTTATCTCTCGCTAACAAACTTGCCCCGTACTCATGAGTAACTCCCTCTTCAAAATTGAATGAAATACTCAAAGTTTCATTGGCAAAAAAAGCGACAATAATATTAAAAAAAGGAGCCCTGTAAGACGACAGGACACCTGTCATCCTAACAGATACGTTTTTCCCTGGGTCTTCATAGTCTAAATACCGAAGTTTTATCACAGCATATTGCTGCGGTTGAATTGGTGTTGAAAGAACCATCCAAGCCAGAAATATTTCATCGTTGTCTAGTTTTGCCTTAATATCCTCGGATAATCTATTTCTAATATCCTCCTTCGTGAGAAATGGAATTACATTACCTACCTCATCAAAAATTGAGAGCCCACTCCTAAATTCCTCCATCTCCAGTGCAATTTCAGTTAATGGCGAATTGCCAGAATTGAACAGAGTAATTGTCTCTATGACTTCACGTCTGAGTAAACCACCAGTGTGAGTTACAGTAATTCTACGAGATGCTATATTCAGTTTAGATGGATAAGAAAAAATTCAAATCACCAGAAAGGGTGCAATATTTTAGCTCTTCTTGTATGTTAATATCTTGACATCTCCATTTTCAAGTTCGACCTTTACATTTGATGGAATTAATGGAGATACCTTTATTCCTCTTTTGTATTTAGCTGGAGCTCGGGTTATTATGATTTTTTTAGCTCCTTTTATATCTGAGAAATATTTTGTCATACAAAATAGATATTAGATCGAGTTATTATAATTTTTCCCAGTATGCATTATTTCATCGTCTGAGCCAAACTTAGGTTTACGATAGCTATGCGACACAAATAATTTGCCTATTTAATCATAAAAAGGTAATGCATGGGTCCAAACCGATTCTGGTGCCTTGCCCTCAATGAAATCCGCTAAAGAATCTGGAACGTTGTTCATTATAAGGAAGCTGTAGAACCACTTTCGAAGGTATTGAGGGATGATTCCATAGTTCCTTATATTTTCTGAGATAGTATACTTGAGAATATAGAACCTATGCATTTTAATTGCGAGTTTTGTTGGCATGTAAACATAATGGGATCTCATTGCCCTTGTCATAGTTCAGGGGATATTTTGAGATCTTTTCCTCAATGATAAGCTTAGATGGGTAAAATTCCCTTAGCATCTTAACAAGTTCCGTTATCTTAATTCCTGAGAAGGCCAAGACCTGAAATAGAAATCTGTCCAGTTTATTCTTAATCTTTTCATGGGCCACATTTATATCATTGTCTGTGGCACATAGTCGTCAGGTGTGGTTTTTCTTGAAGGCAGTGCTTTCCTGAAATAAATTGCAGTCTCTTCATTGATTATTTCATTTTCCAGGAGAAAATTGATGTAATCCCCGATAACTGTAAGGACCATTGATGAGCTGCTGTTTGATACAATCTCCCTGAGTTCAGATAATTGGTGAATTTCTTTATTTTCAATGGGTTTTAGATACCTCATGATGTCTGCTTTATAACCCTGGCTGAATCCTTTCTGGTCCATCTATTTTTTCAGATCTTTGTAATACTCTGATGCTGGAAGTAATAAATTAGGGCTTTGCAAGCAGGAGGCCTCGGGTTCAAACCACCGATCGGAGTACTCAATTAGAAGTATAATACCCTACACTTTTCTGAGTGATCATACGATAGTACCCCTAATTTGTAAGTCTATCCATAGTATTTTCTTTAGAGCTTAGCACTATACTCATATTTTCTCATCCGAATAAGCAAACCTTGGGTACCTTTCTCGTAATTATACACTTTCATGGCGAATTCCCGATCACTCTTCTTAAGCACAGCAGCGTTGAGATAATCGAATAGAAGGTTTTTGATCATCGGGACTTTTCCATCAGGTGTAGACATCTTTTGTATCAACCGGTTTCCAAGTCGTTGATCCATAAGTGGATCTTTCCCCTCAGAGATATCCTCTACAAATAAATTGATAATCACCTCATCCAGATCAGAAGTAAGATCAGGGAATCTCAGTATGATCTCTCCCAGTTTTCTGTCTATGTCTCTCCTCTTCTTTAGTAGTTTTCAATCCAAAAGGAAGGTTGTCAAAAAGAGGTTCATAGAACTTGAGAAAATATTCTACAATTTCATTTTGAAAGTCTCGTTCTTTGCAGTTACACGAACCACTTTCTTCATTCCTGGTTTTGCAGTTATGCCGATATACATTCTTAAGATAGTCCAAGATTTCTTCATACCTATCTTTCTTAAAATCTAAAGGCCATTGGACAAACTGTCGAGGATGATAGATTAAAGGCAATTTCGTTATAAACTCTGTATCGTTACTCCGGCAGTATATACAGGTACCGGTTTGTCTCTTTCTATAATCGAATTCAAAAATTTCTCCACATGAATCTTACATTCCGCACTTTTCAATAGCAGATTTTTGAATTATTGATCCCGCCAGAATACTTCCTCCGTGATATCAAGAAGCCACAATATACGCTTCTGCATCTCCGTCAGCTCTGTATGTATTTTCTTTATCTCCCTTCCATCTATGAGTATGTGGTTTAGCATGATGTTGTCAAACATTGAAAGTATCCTGTATGCTGTGGGAGAAGAGCATTCCCTCCCTTCAGGGTATATGGGAATGCTGGCGATGTCCCTTTTCTCCATAT
>JAJYVJ010000190.1 GCA_021792045.1 Thermoplasmata archaeon
CCTATAAGAAATTCTATCGAAAGATAGAGAGTTATTACATCTAAAAGCACAATCAGGTTACGCCTCAAATTATTCTGCAACGTGAATCGAATGGAATCGTTTCGTTGGATTTAACTCTCATGCAATTAGCCTATATTGGATAGTGCCCCCAAGAATATGCTTATCACGTGATCTGAGATCCTGAACAATAATTACTTCCCGGATAGATATCCTGCCCAATTCACTGGTTAACTTTTTTTAACTTTCCATCTTAAGTACAATTCTGTCATATGAGTAGCATGGATGAAAAGAATGTAAAGCTAAGAATATACGGAATGACCTGCGACGACTGTGTCGTCACTATATCGAGGGGCCTTATGGAGCAGCGTGGTATCAAAGATGTCAAGATATCACTATCCTCCGGCACTGGGAATGTAAAGATCGATCCATCGGAGGTTACGCCTGAGAATATCCTTAGGAACAAAATTTTCTCGAAAGAATCTCATTACAAAGCAATAATCATGGAACAATAAATTTGGTGATTGATAGTGGATGGAGAAGTAAAACAATTTGATCTGGTGATTCTAGGGAATGGCGCCACGGCATTTTCGGCTGCAATAAAGGCTTCGGATCTAAGCAATGGTGAAATGAAAATCGCCATGATCGGATATGGTCTCCTTGGAGGTACGTGCGTAAATGTAGGGTGTGTTCCCTCAAAATACCTGCTGGAAGCCTCGCACAGAGTATTCATGCCAGAACATCCAAAGATGGATGGAATATACGAGACCCATGTAAATCACAGTTTTGAAGAAATAATGAAAGGCCTCCGATCGTACGTTGACCACGCCAGAGATGCGAAGTACGAGAAGGTGATAAAAGAGTATAGCAATGTTACCTTATTTAATGGCCGTGGCAAATTTGTAGACAGAAAAACCATTTTGATCACGGACACTGAAAAAGGTTCGAGCGAGTTGATTTCAGGATCAAATATACTAATTGCAACTGGATCACATCCTACTATTCCGAAAATCGAGGGGCTTGATGAAGTAGGATTTCTTACGAGTGACACAGTATGGATGCTCAGCGAATTGCCAGAATCGGTTGTGATCATAGGAGGAGGAGCGATTGGACTTGAAATAGGTCAGGCGCTCTTGCATTTTGGATCGGCAGTAACTGTTATAGAAGCTTTGGATTCCTTGCTTCCCCAAACAGAACCTGAGATAGGAATTGCTCTGAAGGAACACCTGGAAAACGAAGGTATGAAATTTTACCTCAGAGCCAGGGTGGTCTCCGCGAGGAAATCAGGGAACAAAAAGTCTCTGGAGATTGTAACGCACAGGGGGAAAGAAACAGTGTCCGCCCAGGAAATAATAGTTGCAACCGGGAGGAAACCTAATACAGAATACCTTAACCTGAAGGCTGCTGAGGTAGATACTGATCCCGGAGGTGGCATTATAACTTCCAATACGATGAAGACCACATCTGCAGGGATCTATGCGGCAGGTGATTGCGTCTCAAAGAAAATGTTCCTGGAAACACTGGCAGCAAGAGAAGGCGTTGTAGCAGTAAGCAACATGTTTGGGGAGGATTTGAAGATCGATTATGATTCTGCGACTTGGGCCGTCTTCACCGATCCACAGGTCGCAGGTGTTGGCATGACGGAGAATCAGTTCTCTAGGAAGAACGGATCTTGTTCGTGCAGACTGTTTTCCCTTGAGAATCTTACGAAGGCAAGCATAATAGGAGAGACCGATGGAATGATGAAAATTACTGTAAATCCCACAGACAATCGTATCGTTGGTGTTCACGTTCTTGCTCCGAATGCAACGGACATCATAACTGAGGGAGCTTACGCGACAAAGAATGGCTTCACGATTGACGATATTATTGCTACGAGTCATATCTTCCCGTCTATCTCAGAAGGCATTAAACTTGCAGCCCAGTCGTTCATTAGAGACATTTCTAAGATGTCATGTTGTGTTGAATAAATAATGACCACGCAACTTTGGAATTGTTTCTTTCACGCTCATTAAGCGAAAACGGAGATGATCGGAGATAATACTCCAATGGCAAGATTAATTTATTAGGATCAAATGGTTTATATCCATTCATTATCAGGCGGGTGGTATAGTTAAGAGAAAAAACTGAGGAAAAAAGGATTGGAAACCGGCAGAACGCATGCATGATCGAAACGGAGAACGGAGTTCTGTGCATAGATCCGTCTTTGCCTCTTATCAAGATACTTGGAAAGAAATACACCTTGTTAATCCTTGCACTGTTAGGGAATAATCAGGGCAAAAGAAATTTTCATGCAATATTCATGGCGATTCCATATTCAAGTGCGAACGCAATATCTCAACGTCTGAAAGAACTAATTTCAGCAGGGCTAGTTAAACGGAGCACATCAGAGAAGCACGTAATATATTCGCTGACCGAATTTGGTGAAAGGGTACGAAAATTACTTGTGCCATTAATAATAGAAGCTGGAAATGGCCCGTAGGGCTTTTAAAAATGATGTGTTCTTTGCAATGTACAGTCCTTACTCTGTGCCCTGTTCCCAACACCCGTATCGTATAATTGAAAAATTCTTATTGAATTCAAAGAAATAGATGAATCAATTTCAATAGCCTGTAGGTATCTGGTAAAACATGGTTTCTATTGTGTCAACAGGAATGTCCAAATTTGGAAACGATAGCAGAAAACTCATGGATCATTTACTGGAGGCCTCTGCCGGCATTGTAGAGCAGTTCCGAGACACAATAGACTATGTGGTACTTTCCACGCCTTACACACTCGCTTTTAATGGTGCATCTGGGATCAGTTCCGCATTCACCTCCATTTCAGGGCTCGTTGACGTTCCTTACATGTCTGTAGAGAATACAAGTGCCAGCGGATCTTCGGCGATTCTTGCTGCCAGATCT
>JAJYVJ010000036.1 GCA_021792045.1 Thermoplasmata archaeon
TTCTTGTTGCCCACCTTAAAATTCTTTATGGCCGAGATTGCATAATCAACGCTCTCTTTATTTAATATGTCAACTGCGACGATGATTAGATTCATCCCGAAGTAGAGTTTTTCGGTGCCATGATCATTCTCAATTTCCTGAAAGAATATATCGGCGGTGACATTCTTACTTTCGTGTTTGAAAGTTACCGCCTTCTTGAAGAAGGGTTTTGTCCTTCCTCCCAGATCGAACGTACCGTAAACAATGCGTGAAATTATTGAGGATTTGCCCGAACCTTTCATTCCAGTTACCCCGATCTTCCACGCTATTTTTTCACTGAACACTCGTATTTGATAGGTAACTTTATATTATATTTTTTCCCTTCAAATGCTAGTTCATGTCATGACGTTGCAGCATAACTATTAATATGTGTCTATATATCGCCCGCTGCATTGCGCAGAACTGAAGAAACTATCGAGGATACTGTCGCCTCCGAGTCGTTCGGAAGTGGTACTCTTTGGAAACCAAGTCCATCCTGAGCAAGCCTTCCTCTTAGGTCTATATCAAGATCGTAGAGTACTTCGAGGTGATCATAAATGAAGCCTATGGGTATCGCAATTACATTTTTTATCGAGTTCTTGCGGCAGTAACGGCGGAGATATTCAAAATCCGGACCGAGCCAACTCTTTCCAAACGGACCCCTGCTGTGATAGATGAGAAAAGGCCTGTTAATGCCGGTGGCCGAGCAGATAGCAGAAGCAAGATCGTTAATGTTTTTGGGGTAAGGGTCATAGCCGTTTATAGGTACACTGTGGCTTGTGAAAATGAAAAGACTATTTCTGTCTTTTGCGTCGAAATTTTCCTTTATATGATTTATGAAATGTTGCTGGAACGGTTTATTGGAAGAGAGATCGCTTACTCTGATACTTCGTTTTGAGTTAACAGAATTCTCAAACGGTCCGAAGTAAGATGAGAATATGAAGCTGGAGTATATAGGAAACAATGGAACTTCAACAGAAATTTCCGGACTGCCAATTATTTCTTTTGCCTCATTTATTGAGGGTTTGACATGCTTTGCCAGAAGGACTACCTTATAATCTGGCAGAACCCTATTGAGCGAATTCTCAACCTTTCCTCTGATTGCGCGGACTATTTTTACGGAAGGTGATGTACCACCAAGCATAGCTATCTTCTTTTCATTCTCTCTTACGATGAATTCCGGTGGATCTTTTCCTTTAAAAATATCCCTTAGATAATCCATCAGGCCATCAGTGTTCTCTGGAAACCCATAATACATCAGAACTACGTACTTCGATGACATTTGAACTGCCTCACTCTGTCTGAAACTTCAACAAGCTTTTTCACGTCTGTATAAGGGGGAACCCCATGTCCCAGGTTAAAGACATGTCCCGGGAATCTTCTCCCTTCTTCCAGTATGCGATCTGTTTCCTTCATCAGCAATTTTGTGTCGGATGACAACAAATACGGGTCCAGGTTACCCTGAACGGGTCTGTCAGGATCTATCTTTGAAAACTGGTCAAGTGTGAGTCTCCAGTCTATTGATATACAATCATAGCTTAATTCAGTGATCTGGTCGTAGAGGTGCGATGCACCCTCAGCAAAAAATATAACGGGCTTACCAAGCCTCTTTATTTCATCTACAAAGTCCTTTTCGACCTCGTCAAGGTACTTTCCGAAAAGGTTGGAAGAGAGTGAACCAATCCAGCTGTCGAAGATCTGTATTGCCTCGGCACCCGCATTGACCTGCACTTTTGCATAATCAAGAATGGCGCTGATTACAGGCTCCAACTGATCCTTCATGGAGCCTTCTTCCAGGATCCTCTTCGTCTCGGGATACCCAGTTTTCCGTCCGTCAAAAATGTAGGAGGCGACGGTAAACGGTCCACCTACAAATCCAATCACTGTTTTCTCTGTCTGGCTGAGTTTGTTCAACGCCTTTGATGTCGATCTGCTAATACGATCATAAAGATTATTAGCCGTGTAATCTTCTGATATTCTGAGATTTTCATCGTAATGTATCATTCTGCCAGTTTTTAAGAGCGGGACAAGTAGATCAGTAAAAATTATTATCCCATCCGGATCGTAATACCTTAATGGAAGACTGCTTACGGACACCATGGTCTCGAAATTAAGTAGCATGTTCAGGAAACCCTCCTTGCGGAATCCAGCAAATTCTGGGAGATATCTGCCAGCCTGTCTCATGTACCAAAACGGTACTCCATCTGTTTCCTCTCCCTTTAAATTCTGAAGTAAGATTTTCACTCACCACAAATCATAGAATAAGTAAATAACTTTGCCAGAGTCTCCCACCGCAGCTTTAGATTCTACAACGCTTCATGTTTCTCCCTGGCAGATAAAGATGACAATATGTAGGCAAATATTGATTTCATAGTGTTTTGACCCTTGCAAATTATCGGAGGTGAGTGTTTCGCAACGATACAGACAAATAGATTTTTACGGTGTTTAAGATAGAGGAAATAGATGCAAAACATCAGAATAATAACTCGAGGAAGCGAGCTGGCGCTCAGGCAGACCGGTGAGATTTCCAGTATTCTTAAGGGCGCATCCTTTGGTGTTGATGTATTAACAACGAAACCCATCGGTGACATTAACGATTCTTCTCCTATTTCTGACATAGGCAGTGATGGTGTCTTTGTTTCATCACTCAACAAAGCTCTTCTAGGGGAAGAAGCTGATATTGCCGTCCATTCTGCGAAGGACATGCCGTCATTTATTGATCCAGATCTGAGTGTTGTCTTTTTTTCCCAGAGAGGAGATCCCCGTGATTTCTTTGTTTCCAATATTCCGTTGAACAAATTCACAGGTACAATAGGGACGAGCTCCATCAGGAGGAAATCTTACATATCGCTGCTAACAAAAGGTGTAAAATTTTCGGTGATAAGAGGAAATATAAACACCAGAATAAACAAGTGCCTCAGCGGTGAATATGACGCCACTGTTGTCGCAAGGGTCGCGCTTGATCGCTTGGGTCTGGACCCTCCGGGTTTCGTTTTCTCAGAGCATGATCTTCCCCCTGATCCAAACCAGGGTTTCATTGCGGTGGTAGCTCGTAAGGGAGATCCCATTACTGGTTTCTTTGAGAAAATTCAGGATCCAATTTCACTTTGGGAGGCTTCATCGGAGAGACGTGTTTTAATGGAGCTTGGTCTTGGATGCAATTCACCTGTTTCCCTTCGAGGTAAATTCCCGGAAAAGAAAGTGTACTTCTCTACAGTAATAGACGATTCAAGGTTTGATATGGTTTTAGATTTTTCAGAAGAATCTCAGATTAAAGCTTCAATAAAGAAAATTGGTGATCTGCTTGGCAAATAACGAGATCGCTTATGTTGGAGCATTACCTGAATCAAGGCTTACAGGTATTCTATACGTCCCAGTTCTCGATATTGAATACGTCAAGATCCCCGACATATCTGTGTTAACAGGCAACATAGTGATAATGTCAAAACGTGGGGTAAATTCCCTCAAGATGTCTGGAATCAGAATCGAGAATGCAAATGCTATTTGCATAGGTAGCAAGACTGCTGAATCCCTTTTAGAAAAATACGGTATTCACTCGGTTTACCCTGAAAACATGAATTCACGCGGACTCCTTGAACTTATAATCGCCAAAGGGTGGAAAAGTTTGGAACTTATAGGGAGTGATAGCACATCACAATGGTTTCTGGACAGTTTGAAGGAAAGAAATATACTTGTTAACTATATTAAAGCGTACAGGATCGTTCCCTCGAAAAATATGGTCTCAATGGATGAACTCTCAAGGGTCAAGTCCCTTCTTTTTGGTTCTTCTCTCTCTTTCAAATATTTCATAGAAAAGTATGGTGCACAAGTGCTGGGAGATAAGAAATTATTTGCTATTGGGGAGAGAAGCGCAGAAACTATGCGGCAGTATGGATTCGCTCCCTATAACAGGGAGGCGCGTCCTGACATAAATGCAATCCTCGAACAAATGGAATCTGAGATTTAGCATTTTTTTAAATCATTCAAATAGAAATCTGAACTTTACTTGAAGAATGTAAATTGAATCTTCATTATCTGCAAAAAGCAAACATTCTGAAGGACTTGTCACTGTGTCCACTCAATAATCGGAACGTATATTACTAATTATAGATCCACACCGGTATCTGAGCAGCATCCTGTGTCTTTCACAATAGAAGTCATACTGATAAAGTTATCAGATCGATTGCTATGTGGATATTGCCAGTGTATTTAGTTTAATAAACACTGCTGGTAGTGGTGATTTATGTCAATATATCCCGAGATGAGAATGCGACGCTTGCGAAGAACTGAGAATTTGAGGAAAATTCTCTCTGAAAATGTTGTAAGAAAGGAGAGCTTGATAATGCCAATGTTTTTTGACGAGACCATAAAGGATCAAGAAGAAATTAGCACAATGCCGGGGATATATCATTACTCCATTGATTCCGGTGTAGAAAAGGCAAAGGAATACGAAAATATTGGAATTAGCTCAGTACTCTTGTTCGGAATACCGAAAATAAAGGATTCTACCGGAAGCCAATCCTATGCTTCAGACGGTATAGTCCAAAGGGCGATACGGGAATTGAAGAAAAAAACCTCTCTTAACATTTTTGCGGATCTCTGCATGTGCGAGTATACAGATCATGGGCATTGCGGTATCCTGTCTAATGATTATGTTGATAATGATAGAACCTTGGTAGAATACAGAAAAATTGCTCACTCTTATGCTGATGCAGGGGTAGATGTTGTCGCCCCTTCAGGCATGATGGACGGTCAGGTAAAGGCCATTCGGGAGGAACTCGACAATTACGGTTTCAAAAACACCCTAATAATGGGCTATAGTGCAAAGTTTGCAAGTTTTATGTACGCACCTTTCAGGGAGGCAGCGCATTCTGCACCTTCGTTTGGGGACCGCAGATCATATCAGATGGATTTTGCAAATTCCCGTGAAGCGATGCATGAAATAGAGGAGGATATTGCCGAAGGCGCTGACATAATTATGGTAAAGCCGGCCATGTTCTACCTGGATCTTGTTCATGAGGCAAGGAAAAGATTCCTGCCTCCTCTAGCTGTATACAACGTGAGCGGTGAGTATTCAATGATAGCAAATGCTGCAAAATCTGGTTTGATTGACATGAAAGGAGTTGTTAAGGAACTGTTAACTTCAATAAAGAGGTCTGGTGCAGACTTGATTATAAGCTATTTTTCAGAGTATGCAATAAAAGAAGGAATCGCCAGATAGATTTATTATCAATTTTAGGCAATTATGTAAATCGAAATGCAGGGGGAGGGATTTGAACCCTCGTATCCCTACGGAACCAGACCCTCAATCTGGCGCCTTTGACCAATCTCGACAACCCCTGCTGGAAGTGTGTGATTGAGATACTCTTTATTAAATTTCCGAGTTCAACCAGATTTTTAAGTCATTTTGGGCGAAATTGAAATGTGCTTCAATACTTCACGGGCTAGCATTTAAGCTCAGATCCATAAAAAAAATCGGTTTCGCTGAAACCGCATTCTATTGCGCCGAATTTATTTTCTCCTTGTTGCCAAATAAAGGCTTCAGTATATAGTTGCTATGTCGTCATAGAGCGATTTTATCAATTTTCCTTCGTGAAATCTACGCATGTTGAATGGTCTCCAATCGAAAATAGATTTCTCTGGGTCTTTGTCATTTATCATATCCGCCACAATTTTGCCATAAGCCGGGGAAAGCTTGAAACCATGACCGCTCAGACCTGCACAGACATATATGTTGTCCATACCTATGCCTGAAAGTGAATCTATTATGGCCTGCCCATCAGGGGTCATGTCGTATAATCCAGTTAATGATGAAATCACTGTAGCGTCACGCATTGAAGGTAATCTGGACACTATTCTTTCAAGGTATTCCTCCATATATTCCTGAGTGACTGTTTCAGGGATGAATTCATGTATATCAACCTCTCCTTTGTCTATCTCTGGGTCCAAACTCCCGACTGCAGTAACGGTCTCACCCTCCATCTTGTAGTAAGCTGTTTGAGGCGGATCCCAGAGTGTTGGTTTGAGACCGGCATATTGTTCTGGTCTCCTTATGTAAATTATCCCATGCATTGAGGTTGAAATAGGCAGTAAATTGGATTTTGATACTCCTGATTCTGACAGAAGATCGTTTGTCCACACATTTGTCGCCAGAAGAATCTGGTCTCCTGAGAGCTCTTTACCATCATCAAGAGTTACTCTAACGCTCTCACCCCTGTTATCCACCCTTAGTGCCTTTTTCTTTGAGAACATTACAGCACCAGATTCCTTTGCTTTTTCCATAAAAGAATTTGATGTTGCAACAGGATCAGCATACCCACTTTCTGGCTCATAGGCTACGAAGTCAAAGTTCTCAAGATTCACATCGTCAAAAAAGCGTCTGATTTCAGTCGGTTCAATTATTTTTTCATCGATTCCGATGAATTTGAGCATACTGACATTTCTTTTTGCAATTTCGACGTCCCTATCATGAAAAGGGAAGATCATTCCCGTCTTTCTAAAACCTGAGTAGCCTATATTTTCGAAGTGTGAAATCACTTTGAATGAGTATAGGGCCATTTTCGCAATAATTTCGTTGCTGTAGTGTGTTCTTATGAGTGCGCTTGACTTACCGGTATTACCGCCTGCAACACCGAGCTGATCTATAACCGTGACCCTGTTTCCGGTTTTTGAAAGGTTATATGCAACACTTGATCCTGTGCTTCCAGCGCCTATGATTATTATATCTTTTTTTCTACTTTCCACAAAAACTGATGGGTTACGATGGCATTAATCTTGCTCTGAATCGATACATTTTTAAAATTCAACGCAGTTTTTAGAAACAAAGGATTTACAAAATTTTAGTATTCAGTGTATTAACCAGATGGATTGCGGGAATATAATTTTATTAAAATTTGATTAAATATGTAAATTTCTCACTGCAGCACTATAGGTTCTTCTTCCTCAAAGTTCCTTTCGGTTGAATATTCCGGCTCATTTAATTTTTCTTTTAAACCAGACATGATTCCAAGTGGGAAAAAGACTGCGACAGAAATTGCCACCACGATTGCTGTTGTGGTGTAGAACGGAATCAGGTTAAGTCCCCCATCACTTCCAATATATGTCATTGCAAGCAAGAAACCAATGTAAACAATGTACCAGATAGAGTTCTTGACACTTTTTAAATCCCTTCTGGATGTCCCTCTTACCAGTGGGAAAATCAGACCAAATATGACGACCGCTATTGTGAGAATCAATACTGAATAATATACCGTCAGCCACCCACTCCAAAAAACTATAAGAGAAGCTGAAATGAAAGCAAGTGGTGCAAATATATAGCCACCAGGTATGCGGTACTTAGTCGACCCCTGTCTTCTAGATACAACAAGCGCCACAGGATTGACTGCAAATCCAAGATAACCTGCCACAACAGCGTCCTCTATTAAGCCATATATACTCGGGATTGGTGCTGCTATAAATGCAAGTACAGCTCCAACCAGTGCAGTAATCAAAAGGGCCCAGTAGGGCACAGAATACTTTTTGTGTATGTATTTTACCAAATTAGGCATAATCCTTGTTCTACCCTGCGCAAAAACAACTCTTGATCCGCCTCCGAGATAAATATAACCTACTATAAACGGGCCAATTATACCTATAATTAGAGTGAGAACAAGAACAAATGGTGCGTTGTAGCTGTGTGCAAGAGTGATAAATGGATTCCCTTGTATTGCTCCGACAGACGCCCAGTCGCCTGGGGAAATGCCGAGCTTTGACCAATTGATACCAGTAACAAAGACGAAGTCCAATAGAAGATAAATTATCAACTGCCCTACAACAACAATGATTATTGCGAGTGGAAGTTTACGGAACTTCTTTGTTTCTTCTGCATAATCTGGGATCACTCTAATGCCGCCGAATGCAAACATGGCCAAAGGTATTGCGAGAAACACTCCTGAAAAACCAAAAGGCAAAAAGCCATGGTAAATAGTGAGATTCCTGGCATCGAAGAATGTCACTGCCAGACCAATTGCTACTGCGATATAGAAGAACAATTTTACGATTCCAAATCCAACTGTCGATCGGCCAAATGATCTGACACCGAAATAGTTGAAAGGTATCATTATCAACATAAGCCCAACAGCAACCAATCCTCCAAGCAGGGTTGGGCCACCAGTACTCGTTATCAGATTCGGATCAAAAATTGAGAGTCCATCAACCACAGCAAATGCTTCTATAGCTGGTATGAAAATATACCAGATCAGATCCGCAAGGGAATTTATGGTATTTGTAAACCATCCGTGCGTATATAATGCGTACCTCGATGGCCCTCCCGCCTCAGGGTAAGTAGTGACCAGTTCTGCATAAGTGAGTCCAATAAAAAGATAGAATATGCCGCCAATTAGCCAGCCAAGCCAACTTCCTGGACCGGCGATTCCTGTCATGCCAGCGGCGCTGAACAGTATACCAGTGCCAACAGCACCAACAATGCCAATTATTATTAAATCGAAAAAAGAAAGTTCCTTTTTTAACGGGGTTCCGTGTGATTGGGTAACATCTGCCACGAAGATGAATCTACATCATATTAATAAATGTTTGGCAGCTGATTTTATTCTAGGTCTGTTAAATTTTCGCAATACTCTGTTGTTTTTTGTGTACGTAGGATCATCATATATGTTAAATAATGGTAAAATAGCAGTAAATTGCAAAACTAAACGATTTGTTCTAAGCCTTTCGGCATAATACGAACCGGAAGATTTAGATAACATTTACAACGTGATACTCTATGCCATGACACTTCTGCTCAAGTTTATATCTCTGATTGTACTTTATATTTGTTCTGGTGTGGGAGGTAGTGGTTAATGAGTCATTCTGTGAAGTGGATGCTCGTCTTTATAGTGACTCTGGCACTTCTTACTCCAGCTTTTGTTTATGAGGCCGGGCCACATCCGCATAAACTTGAAACAATGATCGCAGGAAATATCAACTGTTACTTTTCATCAGGCGTTCCCGTATATTACGAAGACATAAATTCGGTCCAAAAATCTACTTATTTGTATATACAGCTTAATGTATCCCAAAGTTGTTCTTTTGGCAGTTTTCCATTCGAATTTGAAGTCCGTGTTATTGGTGTTTCTCTTGTAAACACCACAGTGCTTTATGTATCATTGCATATAACCAGTATAAACTATGAAAACAAATCAAGTAAAGCTATATTTATCAGCGAAAATAATTTTGACGGCACGGAATTGATCTATTCCTATGAGGCAACGGGATTCGACAAGAATTTCGGACTCGTTTCGGATCTGTTCTTAAACGGTTCGATAGGTATTTACTCTTCATTTGGTCCATTTTCTCAGGTTGAAAAATGTTTTCCATTGAATCCGTGATCTAAGGATTAGGAAAAAGAAATAAAATAAAACTGTTTCTGTAGGGATATTATTTGTCGCATCTGCCAGTTGGACAGGCAGGATCGAAAGTTGCGTCAAGCTTCAAGTATTTTTCAGGGACTTTGGCGATAAGCTCGAGAGTTTGTCTTTCTGAATCCGGCCTTACCTTTTCCTCTTCCTTTACTTTTCTGCTTTCTGAGCCAGAGTATAAGACCTGTTCTCTCTTGCTTCGGTCCCTGTAGACGGTTATTCCCTTACAGTGAAGTTCATGTGCCATCATGTATGCTTTAGCTATATCTTCGGGAGTTGCGGTCGTTGGAAGATTGATGGTCTTCGAGACGCCAGAGTCACAGTATCTCTGGAAGGTAGCCTGCATGAGAACATGCCACTCCGGATCAATCTCATGTGCTGTCACAAATATGTTCTTTATGTCTTCCGGCAGCTCGATTCCATGGAGTGTTCCGGTCTTCGCAATCTTCTGCATTAAATCATCAGAATAAAGTCCTCTCTCCTTCAAGGTTTCCTCAAGAAACGGATTCGCCTCCATCAATTCCTGTCCATTTAATACGTGCCTTACATAAGCAAGAGCAAATAAGGGCTCTATGGAAGATGAGCAGTTGGCTATGATCGAAATGGTTCCTGTAGGTGCTATAGTTGTTGTTGTCGAATTTCTCATCGTAATTCCGTTCTTTTCGTGAAGCGATCCGTACCACCCTGGAAATACTACGCGTTCCTCAGCCAGTCTGTGTGATTCGTCATGTGATATCTCATCAAGAAAACTCATCACCTTCTCCCCCGTCTCCAACGCGTCTCCGGTGTTGTACGGGATCCTGAGCATTACGAGAAGATCGGCAAAGCCCATATATCCCAAGCCTATCTTTCTTGTCATTCTTGCCATTTGTTCTATCTTTTCCACAGGGAATTTATTCGCATCGATGACATCGTCCAAAAACCTGGTGGAGAGTCTTACGACATTCTCAAGTCGTTCCCAGTCGATTTCCCCATCCTTAACGAACTTATTCAAGTTTATCGAGCCAAGGTTGCATGGTTCATAAGGCATCAGTGGCTGTTCACCACATGGGTTTGTTGCTTCTATCTCCGCGATATGTTTGACAGGATTCTTCCTGTTCATTTCATCCAAAAATATCAGTCCAGGATCGGCAGTTTGCCATGCTTTATTCACTATCGAATCCCACATTACCCTCGCTTTAACTCTCCTCACGACTTTGTGTGATCGAGGACTGATTAAATCGACGTAATCATCACTCTCCAATTTTTCGAAAAATTCATCAGTCATACCAACAGATATGTTGAAGTTGCTAAGGATAGTGTTTTCCGAATCCTTACTCATAATGAAATCCATTATGTCCGGGTGGTCATACCTGAGTATACCCATATTGGCCCCTCTCCTTTTCCCACCCTGTTTAATTACATCCGTGGTTGTATCGAATATACGCATAAAGGAAACCGGTCCAGAGGCCACACCTTTTGTTGAACCGACAAGATCATCCTTTTCCCTTAATCTCGAGAAGGAAAAACCGGTGCCACCACCGGATTTGTGTATCATCGCCTGGTATTTCAGGGCATCAAATATCTCTTCAATACTGTCACCTACCGGCAGCACAAAGCACGCCGATAACTGTCCAAGTCTGGCACCTGCATTCATTAACGTAGGCGAATTCGGAATGAATTCAAGATTTTTCATGACATTGTAGAACTTTTCGATAGCCTCTGTTGCCGTCGTTGGTTTTGTGTGTGCAAAATCCATGAATTCATCAAAGGAACCAGTTAATACTTTCTCCACGACAAGGTGGTTAAATGCTCTTTTTAGGACCTCCATATGGTATTTATCGAAATTACCAAACAATTTACCATTTTCAGGCAACTTGCCAGTTTTCTGGAATTTCATGTAATCGTATAGTAATTCAACGACGCCAACATGAGAAGCAACTCGAGCAAACATCTGGCTAGGCGTCTCAATTATTTTTCCATCCTCGTCCTTTAATAGGTATCGAGCTTCGAGAGTCTTGACCGCATTTATAGAGAGTTTAAGGTCGTCTGTTACTCCTAGTCTGAGTTTCTCTTCCCTTATTGCTTTCCTTCTCTCCCTATAGAGTATGTACGCTCTGGCCACTTCATTGTATCTGTTCCCTTTCTTTGATTGGGACATTAATGTTGTTTCAACTTTATCTTGAATCTGTTCTACAGTAGGTTTTTCTGCTTCTTTTTCAAGCTCTCTAACAACCTTTGCGGATATATCGTCAGCCTCTTTCATTGAACCAGTTTTAAGCGAGAGCATTGCTTTGTATATTGCCCGTGAGATCTTCGATTGATCAAATTCTACTTCTGTTCCATCTCTCTTGATTATTTTCTTTATACTACTTTCCTGCTTGGATAACATTATTTCACCTTAATGTCGGTAACATTGCGATCTGTTAGAGGTATTTCATTCATTGTATTATCTATGTTGATTCAAACCAGTTAATAAATTGAAAAAGATCTGATTAGTGATATGATTAGACAATTGATAATTCTATAAAATGCTTTTCTTATACTTATGTTGTGTGTATTCATATTACGAAAGGGTGTCAATTTTCTAGTCAATCTCTCACATTGGACAGAGGTTTCATATTTTATGGAATCAAACTTGGTTGTCAACATTAATATTTACACCGGCAATCCTACATTGATGAAAATAATTGAGTGTGTTCCCAACTTCAGCGAGGGTAGAAATGATCAGGTTGTATCTGATATAGTCTCTGTTATATCGTCTGTACCATCAATTCGTATCCTGGACCAGGAAATGGATGCAAACCACAACAGGAGTGTAATAACATTTGTTGGAGAACCTGAAATGGTTCTTTCGGCAGCTTATTCAGCCATAAAACGTGCATCTGAGTTGATCGATTTAAATAAACACACTGGTGAACACCCAAGGTTTGGAGCTACAGATGTTGTTCCGTTTATACCTTTAGGTGACGTCAAGATGGAAGAATGCATTAAACTCTCAAGGGATCTGGGAGAAAAGGTAGGATCGGAACTCGGCATCCCGGTATATCTTTATGGTGAGGCTGCAGATCTGGACTGGCGGAAGGATCTCGGTAGCATAAGAAGCAAGAATTTTCAATACGAGCAGTTGCGCTCATCAATCAACGAGCCTAAATGGAAACCGGATTACGGCCCATCCAAGATTGGTCCTGCCGGTGCTACCATAATAGGTGCCAGGGATTTCTTGATAGCCTACAACGTAAATCTACGAACAAAAGATCTTGAAATAGGGAAAAAAATTGCGCGTGCGCTTAGAGCAAAGGATGGGGGTCTCACCTTTGTAAAATCTCTGGCATTCTATCTGGAGGATAAAGAGATGGTTCAGATATCTATGAACCTGACAAATTTCAGGAAAACTCCGGTATACCGCGCTTTTGAGCTTGTTAGCCTAGAAGCGTCACGATTTGGAGTAAGCATCGCCGAATCTGAAGTTGTGGGCCTGATTCCGCTTGATGCGATTGTTGATTCCACAAAATACTATTTACAGCTTAACGAATTCAGATCCAGTCAGATACTTGAGAAAAGGATGTGGGAATGATGGAATCTATGGACAGTTTCCTTGAAAGATTGGCAGAACCTACTGCAGCACCAGGTGGCGGTGCAGCTAGTGCATCTGTCACAATAATCGCATCGTCGCTTGTCTCAATGGTTGCAGGTCTAACTGTAGGAAAGAAAGGTTATGAAAACTATCAACAAAAGATAGTGGCGATTCTTCAACGTTCAAAGGATATTCGAAGCGAGTTGAGAAAACTTATGGAGGAAGATGAGAAGGTATTTGGCCTCATTGTTTCAGCGTGGAAACTTCCAAAGAATACTGAGGAGGAAAAAAACAATAGGTCTCTAGAAATAGCAAAAGCTTCTCTTGAAGCGACAAAAGTTCCTTGGAAGATTGCTTCGACATCACAGGAAGTTCTGATTCAGGCGGCTCTAATCGCCAGGATAGGAATAAAAAGTGCAGCAACAGATGCCGGTTGCGCTCTGGAATTTTCCATGGCGGCCATAAAGGGCGCTCTGGAGAACATAAAGATAAACCTAAAATCTGTCAGGAACGAGGAAATAAAGGAATCCGAGAACATGAAAATGAAGGTCTTCATGGAAGATTCTGAAGCTACGTACCTTGACGGTCTCAAAGTCGTTGAGGAAAGGATTGTGTGATACATTTTGGATACAAAGTTACCGGGTATTGATGAAATTAAGGAAGCAGAAATGTACCTCGAGGGGAAGATTAACAAGACTCCCCTACAGAGATCAGCAACATTCAGTACAGTTTACGGCTCCGATCTGTACTTTAAACTGGAGAACTGGCAGAAAACTGGTTCGTTCAAGAGTAGGGGTGCCTTGTACCGAATATCGAAGCTGAGCGCAGATGAGAAAAAACGCGGAGTTATAACAGCAAGTTCCGGTAATCATGCGCAGGGGGTGGCCTTCGCCGCAAAATATTCCGGCATAAAGGCAAAGATTGTGATGCCGGAGACGACGATCCCTGCCAAGATAAATGCAGTCTTGAACTATGGGGCTGAGGTAGTTCTCAAGGGACAGGATTATTCGGACGCACGAGCCGTTGCCTCGGAAATACAGAAAATTGAGGGACGTACTTTCATCGAGGCGTTCAACGATCCTTACGTGATTGCAGGCCAGGGTACTATAGGTTTGGAGATTTACAGGGACCTCAAAAACGTTGATACGGTGATAGTTCCAGTTGGTGGTGGAGGTCTTATCTCGGGTATATCCATAGCACTCAAATCACTCAATAAGGACATCAGAGTTATAGGTGTAGAGTCCGAACTTTCTGACTCAATGAAAGAATCACTGGAGGCAGGAAAGATTGTGGCACACACTTCTGGAAACAGCATTGCCGATGGTATTTCGGTAAAGTATCCAGGCGAACTCACTCTTGAAGCAGCGAAACAGAACGTAGATGACATAGTTACTGTAAGCGACGAAACCATTGCAATGGCGATATACAAGCTGCTGGAGAGGAGCAAGATACTTGTGGAACCCTCTGGTGCGGCTGCATTTGCTGCGATTATGGAAAACAAGGTGGATATTA
>JAJYVJ010000191.1 GCA_021792045.1 Thermoplasmata archaeon
AGAGAAAGGAAAGAACCCGCAAACAGTCCTGAATAAAGACTGTGGGCGGATGGCCATTCTCTTCCTTTCTCCGAATAAGGATAGCCATTGCTGTCTAAAAAGTTAACTCAATTCGGAGATACTGTAAAACCTGCAAAGTTTTAATTAACCGTCTGTCTATTACTTCTAACTTAGATGAGTGATCCGATGTCGACTACTAGAATGACTATATCAATAAAAAATCTAAAAGAAATAGCTGATCTGTTAAATACAGTTGTGAATGAGGCAAAGTTCAAGCTTGATGCCAATGGGTTATCCGTAAAAGCGGTCGATCCAGCTCATGTAGCAATGATAAGCATAGATGTACCTAAGGAAGTATTCCTTGACTTTCAGGTAGATGGTGAAGAGGAAATATCCATAGATATTGAAAAATTAAAGTCCATTATCAAACTTGCAAACTCTAATGACACCGTCACTATGATCAGGGAAAAGGAGAAGCTTAAATTTGAGATAAATAATATAATAAAGAGTGTATCGCTCCTCGACAATAACACTGTTTTTACCCCAAGAGTTCCGCAAATTTCATCCGAATCTTATGTCGTTGTAGCTAAACCTGAGCTTGAGAAAGGCCTTAAAGCTGCTGAGGACGTTTCAGATTCGATCAGATTCATGCTAACTCCAGATGATTTCAGGGCAAGATCCATATCAGATTCAGAGGAATCCGAGCTGATACTCACCAAGGAACTGCTAAAGGAGATCAAATGCAGCAATCCGGTGAAGAGTTCGTATCCACTTGAATATCTCCTGAAACTCATAAAATCCCTGTCAAGCTCAGACGACCTGAAACTAGGCTTCAAGGATGACTACCCCCTTACTATAGAATTTAAGTTCGGGATTCCAAGATCAGGGGACGCGACAATCATTAGTGGGTCTTTTCTGTTGGCTCCAAGAATGGAACAATAATAACTAAAATCATCAATTATTTTGACTTTACGCGAAGATTAATTTATTCCGTTATCTTAATACTGCACGGCATAACGCGCCGTCGAAGTCCATCTTCAACGGAAGGCACAGAAGTTCGTATTTACCAGGCTTAACATTTAAAAGATTCAGCCCCTCTATTACAACTATGTTTTTGCTCAACAATATTTTATGGACTTTCATGCCTTTGGTGCCGAATTGCTCGATTGAAAGATAGTCTATACCGACAGCATCTACCTTCAGATCGACAAGCCTGTTCGCGGCATCTTCAGCTATGTAACAAAAATCCGTGTGAAACGTATCGTACATGCCAGAATTTTTTGTCTTGAATAATACCCTCTTCTCAACATTATCAGGAATATCCTTGGCTGAGATCCGATCTCCTTTTACCTCAATGACCGAAGCCGGGCCTATAAGATTTTCAATATTGATTGAACTGGCGGTCTTTCCTCCGGGGATTGCATGGAACGGTGCGTCAAAATGGGTTCCAGAGTGAGTTTCCATTATTAGTCTAGTTATATGAACCCCATTCTTCTCGTGCGTCATGTAAGGGTATTCTTCAAACCTGGCATCACCAGGATAAGTTAACATGCTCCATTCCAGTGGTATTGATATATCTATCATAATGAGTTATTTCAAATTGCCTTATATTTTTTGGCAAACCGCTTCAACTTGTGCCCGCAAACAGGGCAGACGTCAGAATATTCACTGAATCTCTGCCCGCAACCTGTGCACCTGTATCCCCATGTAACTTTGTAACCTATCTTTTTTAGATCAGCTCCAGCAAATTCTATTCCGAGAAAATTTGCTACGTTTTCCATTGCAAAATCGTCTGTTACCAGCGTTGATTTAGTTTCGAGTGCAATAGCGATCAGTCCAATATCCGTGTCACTCAGCTCTTGTAAATCACCGGTTTCTTTGGCAGCAGCTTTAACTGCCTGAACCATCTTATTGCTTGGTGTGACAACCCTGAGACTTGAAATACTCATGCTGAGTAAACGGGAGGCCTTACCGAGCTTGATCTCATTAATGACATTCCTTGAGATTAGAAAGTTCCCCTCTGAGAGGTTAAATTTTCCGGAAAGGATCGCGGAAGTGTCGAGCACGTACGTTTTTCCTTTTCGCAAATCAGCAAGATTATTGTCTGTCATCAATAGGTATGAATTCCCTTGGTCCTCTGTTGCCAACGTACATCCCCCTGGGACGGAATATCTTGTTGTCACTGAGATATTCCAGGGATCGGGCTGTCCATCCGGAGATTCTTCCGACTGCGAATATCGGCGTAAAAATACTCGGATCAAAACCAACCGAATAATACAGCAGACCAGAATAAAAGTCTACATTTGGGAATATACCTTTAGATCCAAGCGTCTGGGCCATTATATTCTCGATCTTTTCAGCCGTCAGGAAAAGATTCTCCTGGCCATTCTTCTTGGTTACCGTTTCAACGAATTTCTTAAGGATTTTTGCTCGTGGATCATAAACCTTATAGACACGGTGACCAAATCCCATAATCTTTTCCTTGCTTGCGATCATATTTGAGATTACTTTTTCAGCATTTTCTGGTTTGCCCACTCGTTGAATCAGAGCAAGGGCTCGCTCATTCGCGCCGCCATGAAGAGGGCCCTTGAGAGATGATATTGCAGCTGTCACAGCAGAATACATGTCAGATAATGTTGATATTACTACCATCGAAGTGAAAGTAGAAGCGTTCATTCCGTGATCAGCATGAAGAATGAGGGCCTCGTCGATCATATTTGCCTCATCTTTGTCCGGCCTCCTACCAAGAGCCTGATAAAAGAAGTTGGATGAGAATGGCAAATCATCATCTGGGGAAATAAATTCTTTAGAATTATGTGCTCTGTTAATAGCCGCAACAACAGAAGGAATCTTTGCAATCAAGT
>JAJYVJ010000037.1 GCA_021792045.1 Thermoplasmata archaeon
TAGTAATACACTATTCCAAAGAATATGGCGAAGAAGGGCAGAATAAACAAGTCCGATATCTGGCGAACCGTTTCAATGTACCAAAACGTTGCGAATGAAAGAAGAATGGCCGAAACTGCAACCTTTACATCGGCCTGTTTCACTTTTCTAACCTGAGATCTCAAAAGATAAACCGCTATAATCACTGCGATCAAGCCCAATATAAGACCGGTCAAAGTATAGTAATAATTTTGGGGAAAAAGTGCCACGAGCACTATTGCCGCCTCAAATGCTTCTACAAGACCGACAGAGTAAGCGGTGAATAGGATGCCACGTTCCTTCTCTTCCTTCTTTGCTGGAAATCCAAGGCGTTGGTACCTCATTGATCTTTTTGCACTTCTCATGAGCCTTAGGCCAAAGTACAAGAGTAGCGTCGCTGAAACTAGCCTAACGTAGAAAATCGGAAGAAGGGCGATATAATTACCGATAAATGCAGTTGGTACAAGTACAGTTATAACTCCTAGAGAGACAGCGTAAAATGGCTGTGAGTTTCTGGTCTCAGCATAAAGTGCAATGCCGACTGCCGATGCCTCGGACATTTCTAGCAAAGTTATTCCGAAAGCTGCCAAAAGAATAGCAATTTCAATCAAGTTAATTGTATATACTATTTTCTTTAAAGCTTTTTTTATAGTTCCAAGTCGTTCTGGCGGATATAAAGAAACATATTTGAGTGTTTATCGTTCGCATTCAAGTAAGGTTCTTTTTTTTCAAGGGCTCGCCATTTTCTGAACCGAGATCCCAAAAAATGCAATAAGTTGATGAGCAAACATAAGAAACTCTCACCCTTCCATGAGAGTATTTTGAGCTCTCTTTAACTGGGATGTCGGCAAACAAATGGCTTCATCTTGCTGAAAGCTATCATTTTGCGTAATGTTTCTTCAAGGTATTCCGCTATAGATGAAGGTTTTCATTGATAGCTTAAACAACGAATACAAAATTACTGTCAAATTATATCACTTTTTGTTCTTAAAATAAAACTCTGAATGTTCAATAATCTCCTTTAACCCATTGGTCGCCACCTTAACTTGATGCATAAATTTACCTTCATCAAGATCTTCTCTTCCTATTTTCTTTAAAGATATCATATTTTGATCCAGTTGTTCTCCAAGTTCCTTTGCAGCAATTTTTAATACAGTCGCATCATGTTCCAAACTTTCGGAAATAAATCTGGATTTCCTAATAAGTTTACGATATAAGTGAAAATTCTTGCTTGGCTCCGTGAGGATGTTGAGGATCCTGGTAAGTTCGTTAAAAAGTAGCAACCTCGAACCATAGAGCACAGGAAGATAGTATATCCGAAACACCTTTTTTTTTCTCATCGCTGAATATAGCAGCTGATCCCTTTTATCAGGATCCGCCGTAGGATTCGTTAAATCATAATTCCGGACCTCACCGAGAAGTTTCAGGATCTTGCCAGTTTCATGCACTACTCTCGCGTTGTTATGAAGTGGATACAAGGTTTGCAGGACTGTGAAATATTTTCTGAGTTCAACTCGTTCGTCGTGGATTTTTTCTATACTGTATTCATTGATAGAGAGAAAATTGCTCAGTGCTCTGTTAGCATATTCCTCAGGCCTCAAGCTTACTCTCCACATATCTTATAAGCTCCAATCGGACATCTTCAAAATTGTTGTCTGTTGTGATCTGTTTTTCTTTTGGAAATGACGTCTTAATAGTATTCTGAAAAACATTTATATAATTTCGGTATGATTCATAGACATCCCCTTTTGTGAACACGTCCATTCCAGCCTCTAGCGGATCTAAAAACCCCCTTTTTGATATCAATCTTCTCATTATTTCCTCAGGAGATGACACGAGTACTACCCTGATGTCAGGTTCGGGTAATATTGAAAGAACATCCGACATCCACGAGTCCTCCAGGCCGCGAGTAGCGCCCCAGGTCTTGAGGGAAAGGGTATAGCCGTCTGCAATTGCCATAAAACCTGACTCGACTCCGGATTTTATTGAAAGTTCCATCTGGTCAGCCAGATCTGTAACATAAGAGAGAAACAGAGTCCTTCTCCTGAATATCATGTCCTTTTTCATTTTTGTTATGCGTTCACCAATGAGCCTAGACATTTGCAATCCAAAGGCTAACACTCCGTATCCCTGCCCTTCAAGATATTTTTTCAGATCCTGGGAGTGAATTGTTCTTCCGGAACCATCTATCCCCTCTATTGAGATTAGTTTTCCTTTATTCATAGAATCCCCCGTATGCTACTTCTTATTTCCATTTGGACTTCTCTCGGTGTTCGCGTTCCATCGATGATTACGAAGTTATTTTCTTCCGCTATTTCATCATAAGTTTCTAGAATCATAGACTGATACTTTAAGAATCCATTCTTCTGGTCAAGCTCCGGGAAAATATCATGGCCAGATTCTTGTGGGTTTATCTGCTGGCGTTGCGATTTTATTCTGCTATAGGCAACCTCGGGCTTCACCCGGATATAAAATGTGATGTCAGGTTTTGCTGCAAATGAATAAAGCTCCTTTATCCATTTACTGTCGACGCCTCTTGCCTTATCTCTCGCATAGGCTGTGTAGATATATCGGTCGGCTATTACAACATATCCAATCCTCATTAATGGCAGAACAAACTTTTCGTAACGATCACAAAAATCAGTCGCGTGTATAAGGCTGAACGTTATTGGAGTCAATAATTCTTTCTTCTTTGATTCTTTTATTATGTCATGCACCCATTCAGATGAGTTCCATTCCGTAAGGTATGCATCTCTGGATTGGGCTATCCAATCTCTCAACAGAGCGGATTGGCTCGATTTTCCAGAACCATCCATACCTTCAAACGCAAAGAGTTTTCCTTTCATGTTGTCCTTCCCGAGTGGTTCTTACCCGTAATTGACTTCATATCTTTAGCTGCCTGAAGCAAGTCTCGAGCAGAGAATTTATCGGCGACAAAATTCAGGACGTTTCTGTCAGGCTTTGATGTGGCAGAATTGAATATGGCCGCCATTACCAAGCTCTCCTCGGACGTGAATCCTGGCATAACGGAATGCCTGAGAAAGCTGAAACCCATCTCATATGGGTTCAGGAAGCCAAACTCCTTCAGTGTTAGTGCAATAAAAGAGGAAGCGGCGAGATAAGGCGTGACTTTTCCGTATCTTGTTCGATCATCTATTATACTGTCATAAATGGTGGGTGAAATATGCAAATTGAGATTCAGGGCTATATTATCCAGCCAGTCCTTTCTCAAAGTCTTTCGGTCAATCTCGGCTCCAGTGAGAACACCTTCACGCATTCCGTATGATGACACCATCAATTCCTTGGATTCGGCGTATTTCATGAATTCATCTATTATAACGGCTGCAACGTGTACCGTTGTGGAACGATCTTTGTTCACCCCTGGCAGCTTTCTTCTTTCTTCTGGTTCTATGGATATGAGATGTTTGGCATGTTTCGAGATACGCTGAATGGGCAGTGAATATCCATGGAATGATAACAGTGGATATTGGCTAGAATTAAGATCTATTTTCGCCAGGGCCCTTACATTGCCACCAGTTCCAACAATCGGTTTTCCTCGCGGTATGTATATATTTTCAAGCTGTTTTCTGATTTCTTTTCTAAGCTTCTTTTGATCTTTTTCAAACTTCTTAAGCTTAAGGGCGCCTAGTCCGTACAGCTTCACTTTTCCAATCTGGCCGTTCTTAACCGTTGCAACTTCTAACGAACCACCGCCAAGATCAAATATCATGGCGTCTTTTATTGGAAGTGTGTTAAGTGTACCCAGAGCAGCAAATCTTCCTTCCTCTTCTCCGGAAACAACATTTATTTTTATGCCTGTTTCTGAAAATATCTTTTCAATGATATAACCTGAATTGGACGCATATCTGAAAGCGCTCGTGCCAACAGCAACTGGATCTGAAATGTTCTCTGATTGAATGATCCTTTGAAACTTATCCAGTGTAGATATGGCGCTATTGATCTTTTTCTCTGGGATAGCTGATCCACTTTCAACTCCGTCGCCAATTCGTACAAATTCTTTGGCGGATCGCCTTATCCTGAATGTTCTATTTTCGTAGAAATCGTAAGTACATAGCCTAAAAGAATTATAGCCTGCATCAATTACTGCTTTAAGCATAAGTTTATCTCTGAAGAACTTTCTGGTCGATGATAAGTTTTACCAAACTCCCCCCGTCTGAGGGTTCATAGTCGAGCTGAACAAGACTACCCTTGCTAATTTCTATGTTTGCGCCAGTAATAGCTTTTAATATTGCAGAAATCAGAGGTTCATGCGAGACAACAAGGCATGTCAGATTGTCAAATTCCTTAATCCTGTTTATAAAATCCAAAGGCTTCCTTTCTGGCTCTAGCTCTGGAATAGTCTCTATCTTTGCATCAATTTTCAGTTCATCGCAGATCACATCAGCGGATTGATATGCTCTAAGGAAACGACTAGAAAATACCCTATCAACTGTAACATTAATGTCATCCAGCAACTCAGCCACGCGCTTCATTTGTTTGATTCCACGCTTCACTAGTTTTCTGGCCTCATCGGACTCGCCTTCAACAGAAGGCTCGACAGAACCGTGCCTAACGAAAATTAGATTTATCACGTTAGTTTGATTTGCCGAATTGATTTAAACATTATGTATATAAAATATATTGTCTATAGTTTTTCTGTAGTTTAGTTGTCATTCCCGGTATTTCATGCAATTAGGTTCTTAAAGCCAATTGTCAAACGTTTTCTCAACATGATCAAGCTTTAATCTGAGAACTTGATACTTCATTCGGTGAAGAAAAACAGAGAAATCATCGAAACATACGTTCGAGCCCTGGAACCAAATTGTCCTATACTTACCCCGCTGATTAATTCCAGATCAGAATTTGAGATAGAACAGCTCAATGCAGGAATTGAATCGACAAATCACCTTGTATGGATGGAGAAACTTAGTGAAGGCTTGAGATCGGATCTCAAGAAAAATGCAACATTCGTAAAGGCGGTGTCAAGGCACAATTTCTGGATAGAGACTCACAGCTGCACAATTTGCAGGGTAATTTCAACGATACAGGCTATTCCAATTAGTGTGAGGCCCTCAGATTCTGGCGCACTTATCTACAAACTCTTTCTTCCTGACAGTAGATTGGTACCAAAGCTGAGAACAATGCTCGAAGACACCAAGGAAAAGTTCACTGTGTACGAAGGAGATGATAACACTGTGGGAGCAAGCTTGACAATGAGGCAAAGAGAATTGCTTCTTTTAGCGCTCAGGGAAGGTTATTTTGATTCTGACCGTAAGATAAGCCTCACAGATCTGGCTAAAAAAATAGGGATCTCCACAAAGACCCTTCAGGAAACCTTAAGGCGAGCTACCAAAAAGGTAGTTCAGGATTACGTTACCGAAAAATTATGAAAAAAGCACACATATGAGGTTCTAACTTGATATACCAATTATAGATAAGTAGATTGATAAACATGACATATGTGTTTAAATGCAAGGATATAGGAATGAAAGACGCATTCGAAGTACAGGCTGACACGAAAGAAGAGCTTCTGCCGGTTATACAGGCCCACGCCAAGGCATCTCACGGCATAAACGAAGTAACGCCAGATCTGTTGCAGAAGATAAATGCCGCAATAAAGAAAAAGGGAATGTTCTAAGCAGACATATGGAACTTTACCATTTTCTAATTTAAGATTTTAAAAATTTTTTAACGAACTTTTTCCATTTTCAAGAACCATTTTTTTTGATCAAAATCGATCGAAATAGAAAAGTAATATATGAACAAAAGCAATCTGATATCCATGACTGTAACGCAGCAGGAGGTTTTAGGTTGGCTGTCTGGTGGCGACGAGAAAGCGGGCAACCTCGTTGATGTACCTTGGAAAATACAACAATTCCAAAAATATGCTATCTTGGAAAATGATAAAGTGCCATTTTCTGTGTACCTCATATTTGAAACTGGTATTATGAGGATATTCCTAAAGACAGGTATAGAAACGGCTGTTCTCGAGAGTCAGGAAAGATTGAGCATTTACAGGACACTACTGTTACTGAACAGACAGTTGGATCTAGTAAAATTCATGCTTGATGGAATGAACGAAGAGGTTGTCAGCAGAGTTGATCTTGAACTTGACGCGCTCTCAAAAAATGAACTTAACGTAGGATTGAGTACTCTTCTCTCTTCGCTTTATCTCATGGTAAAGGCCCTTAAACTTGAGGACGAGTTCCAGGCCGGTGTTGTTGATCGAATGGTTCTCATGGTGAAGGACATGTTGAAGCAGGGAAAGAGCACAGATGAGATAAAAGAATACCTTACTGAGAAGATGGGGCTAACAGCCGATCAGGCTCAGAGCGTTATTGACCAGATAGTAGGCAGTCAGGAAAAGAAAATGCCAGGTGAAATGTACGGATGAGTACGAAACAGAACTTTTTAAAAATATCCAGCATAGATTCCGTATCATCTGATGTGGCCTTGATCGCCAAGATACTATCCCTTCAGCAAAAGGCTCTAAAAAATGATAAGGGAGAATCAATGTATTATTATGGGATACTCGGGGACGAAACTGGAACAATTCCGTTTACTGCTTGGACCTTTTCTTCATCTTTGAGGGTAGGGGATGTTATAGAGATTGAACACGCATCTTCCAGGGAATATAATGGCACAATTCGCCTAAATATTGATGCGAGATCCCAAGTTGTAATGAAACCCGGAACGGATATGGAGGTTAAAAGATCATATTCGGAAAAAAAGATTAGGGATTTGAGTCTGAAAGAACCTTTTGTCACCGTCAAAGGAAAGATATCAGGTGTCATTGAAAAGGAGAAGGAAAAGAATGGAGAAATGATCACTCTATATTATGGTAATCTCGAGGACGACACTGCAGTTATCAGGGTCACTTCTTTCAGCAGGAAACTGGAGGAAGGTGAGACAGTAAAGATGGTGGGAGCGAAAGTGTCGGAGTATAATGGCCGACTACGCCTAACTATAAGTGATAAGACGCAGGTGGAGCACGCTGATCTGGACTTCAAAATTGGAATTAGACTGTCAAATATTTCGGATGTTAAATCGCCCATCAGTGGGGTTTCCCTTGCTGCTGTTATAGTAAACATTGGAGCGAAGAGTGGGGTAATAAAGAGATGCAAAACGTGCAACAGGAAAATTGACGATGACTTCTGTGAAGAGCATCCTAATGATGGTTTCTACAAGGACTTATTTGCGTATTTTACCGCCGAAGATGGAACCGGTTATGTTCATTGCACTTCTGGTAAATCTCCTCTAGAAGAAGTTCTTGGTCTGACCCCAGATCCTCTGGAGGCTCAAAGCATCACGAGCAACCAGGTAATCAAGAAACTCAATGAAACACTTCTAGGGAAACCAGTTGTTATTAGCGGAGACTTTGTAAAAAATAACGATTCTTTGGCATTTAGAGCTAGAACAATAAAACAGATGTCCGAAGACGATCTAAGGATCGTGCAGATATTCGAGGCTGAGGAAATTATATGATCTCACAGAAACGAGAATTATCTAACTGGATTTTTGCACTAGAGCTCAGGGATTCGAAGGTAACAGAGAAAAACGAGGAATGGGCGAATGCAAAACCGATTGTTATAACACCACTTGGAACCAGAGTCAGACGGGTCCTGATAAACGGAATCATATCTCAGAAGAGCGTCCAGGACGAGATGGCAAAACTCACAATTTCGGATGGAACAGGTAACTTCTACCTATCTGCCTTTAACAACGACTTTAACAGGCCGGGTAAAGATGAACTCAACGAGTTTCAGATAAACGACTCGGTCCTTGTCATGGGGCGCTTAAATTCATTTGGAAATGAGGATAAAATATATTTCAGCATATCTCCAGAGTTGATTCAGAAGTCTGACGATATACTGCAAAAATTCTGGAGTTCCAGAGCCAGATATATAGCTATCAGAAAGATATACGCTATAAGAGAGGCAGGGAAGGATCCAGAATCAAGTCGCGAATCGCTGATGAATAAGGGGTATTCTCTGTACGAAGCTGATTGTGCCCTAAGATCGTTGAAAAACTACCCGGACTACGACATTCAAAACTTTGAGCGTGTAATTGCTTCTTCACCCGCTCCCGAAAAGAAGGATGATGAGGAGTTAAGAATGAAAGAGGCAATAATTAACTACATAAAGCAAAATGATGACAACGGAAAGGGATGTAGGTATGAAGACATTTCTGCGGCATCCAAATTGCTAGGATTTGAAGAAAATAAGGTAGACGAAATTCTTAATCAACTCGGATCTGACGGAGAAATTTACGAAGCATCGCTGAAACGCTACAGGGTTATCTAAAAAATCTTTGCTGGAAGCTTCTCCGTTACACTTTTTTCTCTTGACAGGGTATAATACGCCTTTTCTCTGTCAAAATCCACAACTATAAATCCGAGATCGAAAAGTGATTCGAAAATTAAAGCACTGTTTTTCCTAAACAATGCGGATGTATCTCTAGAATTTTTCTTCATTTCAACGAAATTAGATGGAATCCGAACTCCAACGATATCATCAGAAATTGACAATTTGAGTGGATCTATAGATATCGGATCAATAATATGATCCGGTGTTCTGGTTCTTATGGGGTCCACGAAGAGCCATCTTTCAGCGATAAAGCGATCTGTTGGCAGTCCAAAGTTGAGTGAATCTTCCATGTTCCCATAAAAGTTATGCAGGTATTTCCTGGATATCGCCCCGATTTTATGTATATTAAAATTCGCATTGAGTGACATCAACGGGTCAAACGTCCATACTATTAGTCTGTACCCGTTATTCCTCGCCCATTCTTCCTGAGCCTTTTTCAGCTTAAATCCAGTTCCATTGTATTTTCTCTCCTCGAGTACCCCTGTCATGTGAGAATACAGGTAGACCTGGCCATTTTTAAATCCTGGAAAACTGAAATTTATCCCTATAACCTTGCCATTTTCCCTAGCCATGAGAACGACTCCGCCATGGAATTTCATCGCGGTCAGTGTGTCTTTAACAAGTTGATCTGCATTCTGCATCCCCCAAGCTGACTGCACAATGGGAAGTACGTTCCTCAGTTCATCAGGATCGTTTACGATATCTATATTCACAATGGAATATCACCAATAACAATAAAATGTATTCCACGGGTAGTTATGGCAATAATCTTCCATTTTGAAATCGCTAATTTGGCCATCAATTTTTCCACTAATTAATGTGGTTACCGGAAGATCTTCATTTTATGTAGTTGTTACTGTACACAATGACAGTTATAAATCTGAAAATTAAATCAAAGAATGAAAGGTTATACCACAACCTAATTGACGATAAAAAGATCGAAGGAAGAGCCGTGTTTGTTCGGTTGAGCGGCTGAGTTTATAAGTACAAAAATTAATATGTTTCCTATGACTGATAATCGCAATGTCCATATCAGTTCTCTATGGGCGCGATATAAACAAAGATTTTACCATGGAATTTAACTTCGCGACCAGAAAAATTGGAAAACCGGGTACAGCATGGGACGGTAATCTTAGTGTACCATCAGATTCGGCCCAGAAATATTCCTGGCAGATACCGGAACATGTGGTTGCTGCAACTGGCATGTCAACGGTTCTGGACGATCGCCTGATTCATTCCATGGGAAAATCCTCCCCTGAGATACTTGCTGCAAAGCACGGGATTGTTGGGCAAGTTGTGTGCGGTGTGCTTTATCCGGACTCAGGATCACTTGAAGCATCAGTCAGGACGCTTCGGGAAAACGGTTTAAAAACGATACCCTATGGAGGAGGTAGCTCTGTAAATGGCTCACTGATGCCTTACGTCGGTCATGAAACCGTTTCCATCGACATGAAGAACTTTTCCTCCATACACATAGGGAAGAACTTTGTTCGTGCCGGATCAGGGGTGACAGGTTCAGACCTGGAAGCAGCATTGTGGAAAGCAGGATATACCTGCGGCAATTTCCCTGAATCATTCCGATATTCCACTGTCGGAGGATGGGTTGCAACCGGTGCTGTTGGGCAGGAATCCAATCAGTATGGCGGAATCAGGGATATTGCCCTCTCAGTTTCACTTCTGACATCATCAGGGCGAATAGAAGATATCAATGTACCCAGCCAGTCCGCAGGTATAACTGCACTGGATATTTCACTTGGATCTGCAGGCAGCACTGGAATAATCACCGATGTTACTCTGAAAACATTCAGGATACCCAGAAGAAGATACTACCACAGTTATTTCTTCAGGTCATTTGAGGATGGGCTAAAGGCACTGCAGGAAAGTGAAAGACCTCCAACAGTTGCTCGCCTTTCTGACGAAACTGAGACAGAGTTTGCAATCCGGTCCAATGCTGCAGGTGTTGTTCAGAAGCTTTTCCGCGCCTATCTTGATGTCAGGGGTATGGGGAATGGTGCCATCCTCATTGTTGTTAACAATGAGGCGCCTTGGAAGATGGGTACGTCTGGATCGGTGTATTCCGGTGGGATTCCGGCAAAGATGTGGGAGAGAGACAGATATCTCAGGCCGGGGCTTGCAAACCTGCTGTGGAAGGCAGGTTATATACCGGACACTCTTGAGACAGCTGCCAACTGGGAATATCTGCCAGACCTCTATCGGGACGTGAGGGAATCATTCAGTGAAATGAAGAAGCAGTATGACTTCAACGGGATCATAATGGCGCACATATCACATCTCTACAGATCCGGGGCCTGTATTTATTTCACTTTTGTCCTCTCAACGGTGTTCAAACGGGAAATTGAAACGCTTGATGCCGTCAGAGATGGCATAATAAAGGCATTTCTCAGGAATCATGGCGCGATCACGCACCACCATGGAATGGGTGCCCTATTTAGGCCATATCTGGACGGCAGTCACATGAGCCTGATGAAGAGAATCAGGGATCCCATGTATGGGGGCATGCCAACTACTCCATGTTAAAGCATAGGGGCCTGCATTTCCAGGCTCAATGGCACAGGTATGCGTCACATTGGATGGTGGTTTGACGGAGCGCAATATGTTGGTTGACTTCTGGGAGCAAACATTAGCTGCCATTTCAGACAGGAAGATGGCCTTCGTAATTCGGGAAAAAGCATATGCTGTACAGTCCCCAGCGCCTCTACAGAATCCCTCAAGCAACTCTGGATTATCCCTGTACAGCTCCAGAGGTTCTCAACCCTATAATATGTATATAGGAATGTTGCAATTCCTCTTCATCATAAGGGGATTGAAGCTTTCTTGTGACGGGAAAGTTGTGAATGAGAAATCCTGAATTCTCCGAAAGGACAAGAGTGTTGGATCTCACGGATCTTAGAAACAAGACATTTGGTGTACTTGTCATAGGTGGAGGAATCAACGGATCAGGCGTGGCCAACACACTTGCACAGATGGGAATCAGCACTGTCTTGGTGGAAGCTAATGACTTTGCATCTGGAACAAGCTCCGCCTCATCAAAGCTGATACACGGTGGGCTTCGCTACTTGCAGCAGGGTCGGATACGCGAAGTCAGGAATCTCATAAGGGAACGTGATTATCTCAGACGAAACACACAGATTGTAAAGGACATTGAGTTCCACATACTCATAACCCCAGACTCATGGCACAGATGGGAGATTAGGCTCGGCCTTGTAATTTACAATCTTTTGGGTCACAGGATCACCTTCCCAATATTTCACAGGAACCGAGGAGAATATCCTTCTGTTGTGAGAGGATATTTTTCCTACCTTGATGCCATGACAGATGATTCGAGGCTTGTCATCAGCAACATCTGCTCTGCCCACAATCATGGCGCTGTCTGCCTGAATTATGCGAGGTTTACGGCAATTGAAAGAAATGAGTCAGGATTTTCGGCAAGAATCTCCGACAGTTTGACAGGGAAGGAATATGTGGTCCACGCTAAAATCGTGGTGAATTGTACCGGCCCATGGGCTGCGGAGGCTATGAAATTAATTGGGACAAGTAACAGGCCAGATATTCGGCTGAGCAGAGGCATTCATATTGTAATGCCTGCCGGAATTTTTTCCCTGAAAAATGCAATTGCCTTCAGATCGCATGTTGATGGAAGGCAGCTCTTCGTCATCCCCCATGGCGAAGTGGTTCACATCGGCACCACTGACAACTTTGTTGGTTCTCCGGAGGATAGAGAAATCAGCAAGGAGGAGGTCAATTACCTTCTAGAAAGTACATCGGCCATATTTGGAAAAATGGACGCGGCTTCGGTAATAACCTCATTCTGCGGAATAAGACCACTCGTTTCGGAAAGCAGTGATCCTGGAAAGGCAACAAGGGAGTTCTCAGTGCTTCGGGATGATGGCATCATTCATGTCCTTGGGGGAAAGCTAACCGATTACCGGATAGCTTCAAGAAAGGTTGCAGGAATGGTTGCGAAAAGTCTTGGAATCAAATCGGACATGGATGGCCTTCCAAAGATTGATTATGAGCGTGATGCCAGTGATGATCCTGTGCAGTACGATCTTGATTACGAGTGTGCTATTACAGTTGATGATATTGTCAGAAGAAGGGAAGGCTCTTCCATATACAGCCTAGATGCTGGTGCTTCCATGAAGAAGGAAGTCGAAAGGCACGTAGGGAAAGGGGATGTTGAAAATCAGGGTTAAGGCAATAGTTAATCCAATGGCAGGTTCTGCTTCGTCCCTTCACAAGTGGCCTAAAATAAAGGATATTGTCAGGGAGGTTACTCATGATATTTCGTACACATCTTCACCAGGACACGCGACTTCGCTTGCCAATGAGGCAGTTTCGGCCGGATTTGACGGAATCATAATTGTAGGCGGGGATGGAACCATAAATGAGGTCGTGCAGGCTGCAGCTGAAAAGGATATCATTCTTGCTCCGCTTTCTGCTGGGACCGGATCGGATTTCATGCGGAGCCTTGGAATGCCTGATGCTAACGAGATTCTTGAATCGCTTGCCTCAGGAATTTTCACCCGAATCGATTCGGGTATAATAGAATTCGGAACCGGACAGAGGCGTTTTCTCAACATAATGGAGGCAGGATTCGGGGCAGAGGTGATGCGTTACGTCAACTCCCACAAAAGGAGCAGAGGAGCTTTTAATGCAGGAGTGATCAGGTCGCTCTGGAAGCTCAGAACATACGAATTCACGCTGCGGTACGGAACATCAGTGTACAGTCTTGAATCAGTGGAAACTGTTGTTGCAAATGGAAGATATTTTGGTGGAGGAATGCTGGCTTCTCCAGATTCATCGCTGACGGATGGAAAGCTTGATCTCCACATAGTTGGAGGCATGGGAAGAACGGAGCTGATCTCTAAGCTGGGAAAACTGAGAGATGGAACATACATCTCTGATAGGAAGGTAATGACATATCACCTTTCCGATTTCTCCATAGGGGGCAATGCACCCATAGAGGCAGACGGGGAAAATCTTGGAGCACTTCCTGCCACAATTCGGGTAGTACCACGGTCACTGAGTATAGCCGGGAAAATTTTGGATAATCCCAGGGCAGAATAATGAGCTGTGATCAGAAACGGCAACGGTCAGAATTGGACTTAAGACAAATATATGCAGGGAAATTTATTTATCTGTGGCAGTCCGTAATCACGAAAATTGACTGACATAAATAAGACAGAAGCTGTGAAGATCAACTATTCAATTTCCAGTTCACTGTGGCGCGGACTTCCTATGGTCACAGTACGCCGTGGCTCTGTTTGCCATAACATTCACATTGCGGCGGCCTGAGGTATCTCTTCCCAACCAGACCAGGGTGTATCCGAAGCTTCTTCCGGGAGAAAAGGATGTTCAGAAAATTGTAAGGCTTACAATAACCAATATACGGATATCACTTGTTCAGCTGGTCCAGCAGATCACTATAATATTTTTCATGGCATATTTTGTAACAGGGTATCCGCTGTGACCGATGCCAGGGTTTCCTACATGATGCTGTCACCGATGGAGATCGCTGCTTTTCTTTCCTCGTTCGTCGCACTGGCCATAGCTTACTTATCTTGGAGTATCCTTGCCATGGATTATGTACACGTTTTGCTGGATGCCATATGGACAGAGGCAGATGTTGTCCATGGACTCCCGTTTGCTGTGGATCCGCAAATATAGAGGTTTCTTGCGAAATACAGAAAATCATGCAAAGAGAGGGAAACGACAACAAAGGAAAATCATCGCTCTCTTAGATAAATAAAGTTGATACTAAACTGTCACCGGCCTTGAAATGTTATGCAAACTTACTGTTCCCAGCGCATACCGAAAGAAAAATGTAACAAGCAACAGGAAAAGA
>JAJYVJ010000192.1 GCA_021792045.1 Thermoplasmata archaeon
AGTGCCATAATAAAAAGATATGTGTATGAAAACGGCTCGGAAATTATTCGTGCACAATATCATGAAGCATATTTGGGAAATGTTCTGCTTTCATTTAATATATGGAATATTGGGGAAGTAATTGGGGTATTTGACAAGGCACATAGACAAAAGAGAATAACAAAAGAACAGCTAAATGCGGTTATGAGCAGATTCTCAGATGAGACTACAAGGCTTAGAAAGATAGACATGGTTAGGATAATCCCACTATCAGAAAGGATAATAGAAGGTAGCTGGAATTTTGTAATTAAGTATCATATCTATGCAGCTGATGCTCTACAGATTACAAGTGCTCTTGAAGTTAGATGTAACGAGTTTTACACTGGAGATGAAAAACTTCACACGGTTACTCTTTCATCTGGTCTGAAGTCTGTTTATCTTGGATAATAGTTAATGCTTCAATAAATAACACAACAGCAACTGGAATTAAGCGTTTTAAATTAGGATTCGTGTAAAACAATAAGCAAATCCCAACCGGTCCATTTCCTAAACTCTATTGAAAGGGCTGAATAATATTTCAAATGGATTCAAACAAACATAATAACAACAATGAGTATTAGCTTCTATGCAGTTACAGAGATATTATTTATGGTGCATTAAAGAGATAACTGCTAACAACAATGGGTACCTGATCAAGTTCTACGGCCCGACGAATTCTCTGAAGTCGTTCATTTTTGCCTCCCCACTAGTAATTACAAATGCTAATTTAGTATCTCAGCACTTATCCCTTACTTACCTGCCTAGACATAGATATGGTTTCGACTCTAAAAACTTCAGACTTTTCGATAACGAAGGAAATGAAATTACTTCTCAGAATCCCAATGATTTTTTGAGAGTTTGGCCAGCTTTTGGAAAATATGGGGGTGGAATCGAAGTATTAGTAGAATTGAAAAGCTCTGTAATAACACCAATGTCAGATAATATTTTACTTGATGGTGGTGCAGTAGATCGCTTCCATCAAGATGCGGTATTACCCATGACGAAACAGATTCTCGAATCGATTTATAATGGAACGAGAGATCTTTTTGAAGGCGAGACTGGAATTGGTTTAGTCAGGGAAGGTTTACCCGTTTTCCAATGGCAAAGAAGTCAGGACAACTTTACAATTTCAGTAGGAATTAAAGAAACCCCGGATGGAATGATCTTGCATATTTGGGGGACTAAGTGGAGAGATTTTCCTCCTTTTAGATGCATCTGTTGCATCTTGGAAAGCGAATTTCAAGCTCTTTTAATCGGAAGGGAGGAACTCGAAAAGAGTTTTAATGATAAACAAAATAACTATTTTACGGAGTTCTCACACACAGTTAAGGAGGTTATTAGAAAATTAAAAGAATGCGAAGAACCAGAATATCCCTTCTTGAGATGTTGTATGTATCCAGAGTATATATTTAGGCTTCCATAAAACTCTTCTACTTCCTTTTAGGTTTTTACACAATAAGAGCGTGCGAAAAATGTTCACCAAACTTAGTGTTGCCTGTGAAGGAATTCTATTAAGTTTCAAAAGTAAAGATTTCTAACGAGAGGTCCCCTATAATCGAATTTATCAAGAGCAGTTTTTAGATTCGCTTAAAATATTAATCAACTCTCAATCTATCCATTGTATCTTATGTAAACAGTTTCAGTCCATTGTCCGTAAAAACTTCAAAGTGTTCATCTAATGTATATAATGAGCAACCGTTGTTTATTGCTGCTGACCTCACAAATGCGTCCGTTCTTGGAACTGATCTTCCTTTTCTTTCTGCATTTAGCTCCAAAACAGCCGATAGTTTGCTGTCAATCTTATTGTATCCCAGTGTTGGTATCTGCAATACTAAATGAGAGTCTTTGGAATGTTTTTCTATGCAATAAAGCAATTCGTGCATGTTCACCGAACTTGTACAATATTCTACTTCCCAGTTCTTCTAAATAATATTTTTAACATGATATTCCAGTTCTGCGGTGGACCGAGTCACCCATTTGCAATCCCCATATTGACTCTTTTATATGCAATGTTTGCTACGAATGTTTCTGAAATCGCCAGTCCGAAAATCGCAATTGCAAGAAGCAGGTGGAAAAAGGCTATCAAGTTGCTTCCAGTGGCCAAGGTAGCAAATCCAAGAAATATCTGCATAGTCAGCAAAACAACCATTCCGATAGTCATATTTTTCAAAAATACAGGTGAATAAGTGTTCAGAAACACAAGGACAAGAGTTGCTATCGAAACTGCATATACAGTGAATCCCATTACTATATGAGCTTCGGGCGATATGAACCCGAATGTTAGTAGTCCTCCAAGGGCCATCTGTACAACAATACTTAACGCAGTCAACCTGATTAGCAAAAGGGCTTTGTTCGTTTTCATTCACCTTCTGTTTCTCTTGTCTTAAGTAAAAATTCATTGATCTTCGCTAATGCACTGTCCGTTGTCTTGGTTATTTGGCTTTTGATTATATTCAGGACGAATCCTGGAACACTCCCAAATTCCAGTTCCCAAGATACCTTTATTTCTGTCTTTCTACTTTCAATTACTGCCAGACTAATATTCCTAAACCCTTTCAGTCCATCACCCTCGAACTTAACATGTATAATGCGTGGGCTGTCAAGTGTCAATGTCTGCCTTGTCTTTGCACCGAAAGCTTGCGGGCCTACGACCGCCTCTCGTTCTATTGTGTTGTCAATCTCGCTAATCACTCGGATTTTTCTGATATTCGGCCAGTATTCTGTTTCCTTGGAGAAATCAGTCAATACTTTCCAGCATTCTTCTATCGATCCATATACAGTCTTTT
>JAJYVJ010000038.1 GCA_021792045.1 Thermoplasmata archaeon
ATCTCCAATAGAAGGAATATAAGAACCGAGGACCTGGGCTATGTTATAAGTGTAGAAATCGTCTTCAGCCTGCGGATCATCTACAAGAGAAAAGTCCCTGTTGTAGTTGTCAGCACAACCTATCCATAAGGAATGATACCTTGGAGCAGGTCTTATGTAGACTCCATGCGCGGGTAGTATCGTGAAAGGAAACATATTTTCACGATTTTCTTTCCATGAGCTTAAAATTTTATCAACGGGCCCTCCACTAAGCTGAAATATCTGTCTCTTTTTCGGTCTGACATGAGAATCTATGCCCGTAGGGTCAAGAAGCTCAGTTGTCCAAACATCAGATGCCAGAACGAGATCGTCAAATTTGATATGGTCAGTTTCTGTCTCAATTGATCTTAATGTGTATTCTTGCCAAATAAAAGGCTCCCCAGGGAAGTCAAGTTTATCTCTAGCATCAAGTTTTAATGGCTTTACCTTAGAATCAAATTTGAATTGAACACCTTCATTTACAGCAAGATTGTAGTAGTGTTCGGCTACAAGTTCCGGTTCAATAATACCACAATTTTCGCCTACAAATGCGAGATCGATATCGCTTAAATTAAGCATGGATTTCACCTCTGATGGCAGTTTTGTTTGCAAAAATTCGTACTTCTCCAGATCACTTACCTGTAGTTCCCTTACATGGGTCTTTTTAGAAAGATCCCTGAGGTATTTTATGTCTGAATTTTCGTGGTCGAGAAGAAACAGATACCCAACGAATTCCATTCCAAGGTCTATCCCGTTTTTTTGCGTGTCAGAGTAGAATTTTATCGATGAATTGGAAAGCTTGAAATTTATGTCCGAGGTGAAAAGATCTCTGAATCCAGCAGCACTCTTTCCCGTGTTTCCCTGTCCAAATGTATGGGCCTCGTCGACAACCAATACGTTCTTTTCCGGGTGGCTCTTCTTTATGTAGTATGCTGAAGACAGTCCTACTATTCCTGCGCCAATTACAACAACATCGGCACTGATGTATGACACCTGTGGTAAACTTCAGTAAAAATAAAAACATAACGTCTTCAGGACTTTCTTGGAAAATCCAGAGTGCGTTAAATGATGTTTGCAGATTCAGTGCTCAAATCAGGAAAACTATCTGTTGAAAGATATTTCATTCCGTTGTCAGGCGCTATTGCAACTACCTTCTCTCCAGGTTTCATGGTCTCTGCTATTTCCAACGCAATATGAAGTGCGCACCCGGAGCTTGGGCCAAGAAAAATGCCCTCCATCCTTGCCGCATTCCTTAGGGTGTTTAACATTCTTTGTTTCATTTCTTCATCTATTTCTATGAATTCGTCGAAAGCATCCATTCTTATGAGTTTAGATGGGTTTTCGTCTTTTGGATTCCTAATTCCGTCAATTTTGACTCCAAGTGCGGGAGCTACCCCGACAATCTTTACTCTGCTGTCAACCTTTTTCATTCTTAGAGAAATGCCCATACTTGTACCACCAGTACCAACTGGAATCACAACAGCCTGTGGTGTTCCACCCAGTTGCTTGAGTATCTCTACAGCAGTGCCAGAATAATGTGCGTAAACATTCGCGGGATTACTGAATTGATCGAGATCTATATATCTTCCCGGATTCTTCATCAAAAGTTTCCTCTTCAGTTCTATGGCTCCTGCTGTTCCCAAGTTCCCAGGGGTAAGTATTAGTTTTGCCCCGTAGGCACTTATTATCTTTCTTCTCTCCGCACTGGCTGATTCGGGCATTATTATGGTGCATTTATAATTCTTTGCGGCAGAGAGCATAGCAACGGCTATCCCTGTATTTCCTGAAGTAGCCTCAAGTATCTCGACATCTGGTTTCAATATACCTGCAGATTCTGCATATTCAATTATGTACTTTGCAGCTCTATCCTTGATAGAACCGCCTAGATTAAAGTACTCAAGCTTAACAAAAACATCTGCTCCACCAATCTTAGGTATTCTTCGCAACTTGAGTAGTGGTGTATTTCCTATCAGTTCTAGGGGATCTGTATAGAATCCGTTGACCGTCATATTCATGGATATTTACCTAGTAGATAAGCCTATGAGTTTCATCCTGTACGATCAATGCTTGAGATTACAAAAAGCGTCAGGTTTGCCGATATAACATTATTATCGAAGGGAGTTATATGTCCATGCGTTATGGAAGAGAATATAAATAAGAAACTAAGTAAGGAGATCTCCTCGCTACAGAGCAAAGAAGGATATCTTTACGCTGGTTTTCCCAAGTTCAGAGCATTATTTGGACGCGATTCTATAATTTCCTCTTGGGAGCTACTTGATTACGATCCTGAAATAGCAATTAAGACATTGAACGCACTTGCTTCTTTGCAGGGGAAGAAAGTTGTGGCAGAAACTGGGGAGTATCCCGGGAAGATCCTCCATGAATACTACGATGATCCTGCGGTTTATGAGACAAGGAGGAGGGTCATCCCGTGGTTGAAAAGAGGCCCAAGTTTTTTCTCTGTGGACAGTACTCCACTTTTCATAATTCTCTTCTCCGAATTAAGGCAACGAAAGAAGACGCCGTTTTCCAAACAATTATTGACAGCGATCGATAACGCATTAGCTTTTTTATTAAATTACGGTTTTAGAGGTTATTTTTTGGGATATGAAAAGGCCTTAATTGGAGCAGGACTGCAATCCCAGTCATGGAGGGATGGAATAGGTGACATCATGGATCGCCTTAAATCCCCTGTTTATACCGTCGGTGTGCAAGGATACGCCTACTATGCTCTTGTTAAGACGAAAGAAATCATGCGTGGGGACCTTTACAAATCTAGCAAAAACTTAGCTGAAAATCTCGAGAATACCGAAAGGCATATCCGCGATCTCAGGGAAAATCTGGATAGCTATTTCTGGATAGATGAAACATCCTATTATGCCCTTGCCTATGACGGTGATGGAGTTGCTGAGACGGCTGTTACTAGTGACCCCGCGCATCTGTTATTCAGTGGCATCCTTAGTCGAAAACGTGAAAAGGAGATAATTGGACGAATATTCGAGGACGACATGATGACAGAATTTGGGTTACGTTCCCTGTCAAGCCGAGATCCAAAATTTGATGCTAAGGCTTATCAAAGGGGTGCAATCTGGCCACAGGACAACTGGATTATTGCAATGGGATTGAAGAGAAGAGGTTACCTAAAAGAGTACAGAGAAATCAGAGAGCGTATCATTGCAGCATACACAAAAATGGGTAAAATGCCGGAATATTTCAGCGTTACTCGGGACGGCAGCTTAATTTATGACAATCTCAGAATAGCCCCTTGCTATCCTCAGGCTTGGTCAACAGGTGCAATGATAAGTTTTTTCTTAGAAGATTAATCAATTCTAGTAATTCAAAATTTCCTATTCAAAACAAGGTCGAATATCAACATGTTCATGGATATAAACTAACACGGCAACACTTTTTTTGTAATATATACTTTAGATACTGGTAGAAAGAAAAATATCACACAATAAACGTGGACTCGGTAAGAAAATTGTATATATCACTCAAAAGTTTATTCAAGGGGTCGGAGAATGCATTGAAGAAGCACTTTGTCTGTCTGTATATTCTATGATGAATTCCCTGCTATTAACAGGAAAATGATGCTGGATGGAGCGAGGCTTACCGCACTTATCTGTTAGTTTTTTTGAACTCATTCTTAAATTATGCACAGATCGCGACGCAGAATACCCTGACATCTCAGAATTAAAATAGAATTTCATGAGATAGAAAATATCGCAAAATAAATATCCCATGCATTAATAAGTTTTGAATGCTATTTAAGCAAACGAGGCGATTGTCACATGGATGATAACATAGATATGATAAGGCAGAAGATGATGAGGGAAATAATGGAAAAACAAAATAATAAACAAGTATCTCAAAATAATGGCAAACCCAAAGTCTTAACGGATCAGACTTTTGCAAGTGAAATTGCCAATAACGATGTAGTTGTAGTAGACTTCTGGGCTGAATGGTGCCAACCCTGCAGGTTTGTTTCACCAATTGTTGAAGAGCTCGCCAGAGACTATTCTGGCAAAGCAGCTTTTGGAAAACTGAATGTGGATGAGAATCCACTGGTTTCAAATCAGTTCATGATCAGAAGTATACCGACTATAATGTTTTTCAAAAAAGGGAGACTAGTTGATTCACAGATAGGGGCAGTTCCGCGAGGCGTTCTGGAAGCAAAACTTAGGAAATACCTGTAAAGAACTGATATTTCATGGAAAGCTATGACGTAATAGTTATTGGCGCGGCCTCTGCTGGTCTGTCCGCGGCGCTTTACCTATCTAGGCAGAACTTGAGAACCCTTGTCATATCAAAAGATATCGGTGGGCAGGCTCTGCTAACAAATGAAATCGAGAATTATCCAGGTTTTGACTACATTTCCGGTTTCGACCTTATGAATAAGTTTCATCAACAGGCATCGAAATATGGCACCGAGTACGTTTATGATGAAGTTATTTCCGTGACCAGGGATAGTGATGGTGTTTTCTCTGTTTCGACGAATGAATCGAAATTCAGATCCACGGCTTTAGTGCTTGCATTCGGCAAGACGCCAAGAAATTTGAACGTTCCAGGCGAGGAACGTCTTGCAGGGCATGGGGTTTCTTACTGTGCTGTCTGTGATGGTCCGCTTTATAAAGGAAAAGAAATCGCTGTTGTTGGCATCGGGGATCATGTATTGCAAGAAGCTGTCTATCTGTCGTCTGTGGCATCCGCACTGCATATTATATACACAGGCTCGCGCGTGGATAAGGACGATGAGAACTATAAGCAACTAATTTCCAACCAAAAGAACAAATTCTACTTGAATTCTGTAGTTAAAGAAATAAATGGTGATAAGTTAGTAAAAAGTGTTAAAGTTTTAAATCGTGGCAATAATCCACCTTCTGAGTTTGAACTAAAGATAGATGGATTATTCGTTGAAATGGGTTACATAGCAAAAAGTGACTTTGTAAAAGATCTCGTAAAACTAAACTCCAGTAAGGAAATAATTACTGATAAACTGGGTAACACGAGCTCTGAGGGAATTTTTGCTTGTGGGGACATTACAGATATACCATATAAACAGGCAGTGATTTCTGCAGGTCAAGGGGCGACCGCTGCACTTTCGGCTTTTAATTACATCCAGAAAAAGAAAGGACTAAGATCTATGAATACGGACTGGAAAACGGTTAAAACCGATAAAGGCAACGTATCTCTTACACTGTCGTAACTATATACTCGCAAGGCTGATTGAATGACGTGATGAAAACGGCTAAGAATTAAAGTTAACTATGTGACAAGAATCAAAACCTTAATGTGTTCGAATTACATAAAATATTGAGAATATGGAGCATCTTGATCTAGGAAACCGTGAATTCCTCGAGACACGTGAGTATAACCCTAAGATAAGCTTCATAGGCGCAACACATAAATTCGACGCAAAGCTGGAGGCAAGCGTTAAAAGCATTAACGAAATAGCCAGGGAACTAGGGAATGATTATGAGCTCATTCTTGCTAATATTTCAGGGTCCCCTGTAACGAAAGAGATAAAGAAGGATTACTCTTATTCTATTCCAAATCTACAAATTGTCGAAGGAAAGAAGGGAAATTTCGGCAGCGGAAAGAAAATTGCGTACAAAAACTCTGAGGGAAAATATATTGTCCCATTCTGCACAAATATATCTTATCCAATTGAGTATGCAGATTTAATCCATGGTTTTCTGAAGATGAAGATTAAGCGTCTATTTTATTCTGAACTCTCCTTGATGAATCGCGAGTTTATTGATCAGGTTGGGGGATGGAGAGAGTTGGCCAATGGTGAAGACATTGATCTTTTTTCCAGGCTAACGGTTAATTACGGCGTTTTTGCTTTTCCAACATCCTTGATGAAACTTAACGATGTGGAGAAAAATGAAGTTCTGAGCATACGTTTCCAGGATAAGGATTATTCATGGTCAAACTATCGCCTTGGCCTGCTCAGGGACTTGATAATTTCATGTAACTATTCAATTTCAGATATCAAGGAGTTAAGGAAGCTTGAACGGATATTATCAAAGGATTACACGCGAGGCAGCTTAATCGCTTATCTTATGTCTAAATTTTCAGCAACAAAACCAACGCGTTATACTAAGAACAATTTTCTCATTTTATTTGAAGGTATACTTGAATCCATGGTTCTTAGGGAATATCTTAAAATCTCGGAACTCCCGGTCGATGCTACGCTCGAACTCGATCAGGTTCATCTAGCTTACTTAAAGAATAAGAGTAAGCTCTTCAATGATCTGAAATCGTCTGCATCAAAACTTTTTGTGTCATAGGTTATTACACTCTCCTTTATGTGTGGATACTCGTTTATCTACTATTTAGTGGATTGAGCACAAGTTATCCTGGTCAAGATAAATGTTATAAAAATGGTCGTGATTTGCGGGTAATGACCGTAAATGGTAAAAAAGGTATTTTGGTTATATTACAGATAATACTTATTTTAACCGTATCGTTTTCCAGTATTAATGCAGTAAATCACCAAGTTACCGGGATTATACCCGAATTTCACAGGGCAACAAAAAAAGTGGAATCTCTGAGTGATGTTATTTACAATTCGACGTACTTGACAGGTAATATTCTGATACCCAGCGGTAAAAAACTGGTATTCGAAAACACAACAATAATTGCTGAAAATTTGACCTTGAAAACAATTGAGATTTGGGTCAAAGGAACGTTAGTGCTGGATAATTCAACTCTTGAAGTTTCAGCAGAATATTCTTCGGCGATCAGACAGGTGCTTATTCACGGTTTGTCAAATTCCACCATAATTATAAGGAGCAGTAAAATTATTTCTCCCGGCGAATTTTACCTGAACCAATCTACTTTAACAGTCATCAATTCCAGCATATTTCCCGCAAATCTCAGTAAAAGTGATCCTTTTGAAAGAACTACGCGGCTTGTAAGCAAATCCTCATCGATTAACATTATAAATAGTAGCATTGGTGGATTGTTTAATTGCTCAGGTAATAGATATTTTCCTGTCGCCGTATGGAACTCAGAGATTTTGAATTTCGCCCAGAATTCGACTATACCACTTAATGAAACAAATATAACTTACCGTAATTCTTACGTTGTTTCAGCAGAGATTTCATTTAATTATTCAGGAGTAAGCACCGAAGATAACAATTCACTGGTAGTGCTTTTCGGAAATAAAACTGTGGAAAAAATAAGTCTTCCGTGGAGAAATGGCGAGGGCCTACAGAAGAATCAGTCGACTTTCACTTTTTCTACCTCTCATTTACCAGCATGGTTTCAGAACAAAACAAATTTCCAGATAAAGTTGCTGGACAATTTCTACAGCCCAGTAGAGATCAGGAACCTCTCAATTACCCTAATCTCCAACGACACTGTCAGCCTGTATCCAGTGTCCATGTTTAATTATATCCTCACGAATTCTATTCTATTTTCCGTCCATTCTTCATTAGGCATAAATGATAATCCGTTATTTATAATGAAGAACATCGTAAATCCAGAGAAAAACAGAATAATTGCAAACAGAAGTAGCGTGTATATTGTGAACTCTCTTATTTCAGGAGGGACTAACTATTCTAGTTCACCGTTTTGCAATATACGTTCTGATATCTATCTATCAAGGATAGTGTCTGTGAAAGGCACATATCATAAACTTTCAATAATAAATTTTCAGCCGATGATCACAGATGAATCTAATATTCTAGAAAATATCTCAAAGAAAATCAATTCAAAAATTGATTCTATGATGAATGCATTCAATATACTTAATGGCGGTCAGACAAGCCTTGTTTATGGATACGGGAACGGAACTTCTAACTTCACCTATCTTGGAAATTATGAGATATCATTCATGAATTCAAGCTCTTCACTATTCCTCCCGCCTTTCCCAAGCTTCAACAATAGCGTACTAAACGTTGAGATAATAGCTATTGTTCCCGAAGTGTCTTTTCACTTGGATAAAAGCAGTTTTGTCTCAGGTGCTAATTCAATATTAAATTTTTCCGCACTCTCTTCCTCCATGAGCTTGAATACCGCATTGATGAATGCTACGTTGATTCAAGGAAACAGATCGGTATATTCCATTCATTTCCAGCTTAAAACTCCAGTTTCAGGGGATTATGATAAGACATTTTATCTGCCTTCGAATATTCTTCCGGGAAGCTACACACTGAAGTTGAATTGGAGTTCCAATGAGGCTTATGTTACAAATTCTAGCGCGATGAACTGTGAATCGATATACGTCTTTCCTGATTTATCAATACACATCTCCGGTAAATTTTACGTTATAGGTGCGAATATGATTTTGAATCTGCACATTATCAGAATCGGATCATTTGAAATTGGTAAAGCAACACTAAGAATACTTGAGTACGATGGTAACAGCTTAACAAGAACTTTATTCGATATCATTAAGCCGAATAATGGAACTTACTATTTTTCACTCGGAGAAGAAAATCCTGCAATAACAAGATTGAATGTTACTCTGTTAACGGGCGTGAGATTGTTGGGGCAGAGCAAAAATAGCACATCAATATCAATAAACGTAAAGTTAACAAAAAAGAGTAGTTATGTAACATCATCGTTTTTTGATACGCATTTTTTTGTATTTATTGCACTTGCATCCGTTGCTGTTCTGGGACTTTACGCATCATGGAAGTTTCACCACACTTACCATGTTTGCAAGACATGTGGAAGAGTTTACAGAGGTTTTGGAAGAACGTGCGAGAATTGTAAACTCAAAAGGTCTCCGTAGAGATAACAGGTATCCAAGAAGCAAAGAAACCCGCATCAAGTTATAGGTATGTCTTGTGTTTCAAGTTTAGGACATTAAGGTGAAATTGAGCAAATTGCAAGAGAGGCGAAATCGTTTTACGTGATCATTCCATTACAACACATGATAGTTGCAGACGTAACTTTTTATCCAATAGGTAAGGGGATTTCTGTTGGACCAGTTATCAAGCGTGCAATAGAGACACTTAGATCAAATGGTCTTAAATGTTACCCGAACAGCATGGCAACGGTTGTGGAGGCGAATTCTATCAAGGAACTCTTCAATGCATTGGAAAATACAGAATCGTTCTTAGTATCATTAGGGTTTCAGAGGGTTGAGACAATAATAAAAATAGATCACAGAGTTGATCTTGAGAATTCTGTAGGCAGAAAGATCGACGCTATATCCTGAGGGAAACTACATGCAGAATTCTAGTAAGAGACCTGCCTTGTTTATTGATCGCGATGGCACAATTAATAGAGACTGTCCTTACTGTCACGACCCAAAAGATCTTCATATCTATAAAAAGGCTGTAGAATTAATAAAATATTACTCAAACAAGGGCTACCTTGTTATTGTTGTAACTAATCAGTCTGGGATAAACAGAGGTTATTTTTCTGAAGATGAGGTTAGAGTATTTAACTCTGAGTTGAAAAAAAGGGTTGAAGCAATGGGGGGTAAAATAGATGACTTCTTTTTCTGTCCACATAGACCCGATGAGGATTGTGACTGCAGAAAGCCACGTACCGGCATGTTGAGGAAGATCCTTTCAAAGTATGATATTGATCTGCCTCGATCGATCGTTGTAGGTGATCGTGACGACATTGATGGAGAATTTGCGAGAAACGCGGGCCTTGAGTTCAGGATTATTTCCAACATGGACAATGAAAGCGTGGACTAATAATTTCTCCCGTCTTGTGTAAAGAAATATATCGACTATTACAATACCAAAGAAATGCAGTACAAGTGGGTGGCGCTTTCAAACACCACGATAGGCGTATTCATGTCGGCTGTGAATACAACCATTATTTTGATATCCATTCCTGCGATTTTTAAAGGGATACATCTTGATGTTTTTGCTCCCGGTTCTTTCGTATATCTTCTCTGGCTCTTAATGGGTTTCAATATAATAACTGCCACTCTCTTGGTTACTTTTGGAAGGCTTTCAGATATATTTGGGCGTGTAAAGCTCTTTGTCCTAGGCTTTGCTATCTTCACGTTCGGTTCCGTGTTGCTTTTCATAACTCCCTCAACAGGTACTGCCGGGGCGCTTGAGCTTGTTATTTTCCGTTTAGTCCAGGGTGTAGGGGCTGCATTTCTTTTTGCGAATAGTTCGGCCATTATAACAGATGCTTTTCCCATAAGCGAAAGGGGAAAGGCGCTTGGAATAAACCAGGTCTCACTGATGTCGGGGGCATTTATAGGGCTCATTCTTGGAGGTATTTTGTCTGTTTACGACTGGAGATATGTATTCTTGGTAAGCATTCCAATTGGTCTTCTTGGAACGTTCTGGAGCCTGTTAAAACTGAAGGAGACATCTCCTCGCTTATTAAAGCAGAAAATTGACTATATCGGAACCGTACTTTTCGCCGGAGGATTGACACTAGCTCTCATAGGTCTCACGTACGGTATTATGCCATACAACGGTAATCCCACTGGATGGACCAGCCCATTTGTTATTGGTTCTATGTTATCTGGGGCGATGTTGCTGGTAATTTTTCCATTCGCGGAAAAGAGAATTAAGCAGCCAATGTTCAACGTCTCCTTATTTCAAAACAAGGATTTTTCAACAGGCAATATGGCTAATCTCCTTAATTCCGTAGGTAGAGGCGGAGTTATGATAGTTCTGATAATACTATTACAGGGTATATGGCTTCCTTTAGTCCGGGGAATCCCATACTCGCAAACTCCACTTTGGGCTGGCATCTATATGGTCCCGCTTACAGCAGGTACGTTAATAATGGGCCCGCTTGCAGGGATATGGTCCGATAGACATGGCCCAAAATTACTCGCCACATTAGGAATGCTTCTTGTAGCAGGGGCTTTCCTCGGGCTTTCGTTTTTGCCATTTGATTTTGGATACGTATATTTTGCGATCGCCCTCTTTGTCATGGGAATAGGTAACGGTATGTTTGTGGCTCCTAACACAGCATTGATAATGAATTCGGTTCCTGTTCAATCAAGGGGGGCTGCATCCGGTATGCTTTCCACGTTGAGAAATGCCGGTATGACTGCAAGCACAGGCATATTTTTTGCTATAATACTGAGCTCTCTTCAGGCTTCGCTTCCTTTACAATTTTTCAAAAGTCTCAAAAGCATCGGTGCGCCAACATCTGTAATTAATGCTTTTATGAGGACCCCCCCAACGATATCTGTTTTTTCGGCTTTTCTCGGAGAGAACCCTGTTAATGAGATACTTGCGTCTGCAGGCTTCAATCCTCCCAGCAGTGTTGGGCACGTTTATTCGATAATTTCGGCGATACACTGGTTTCCAAGTGTTTTGGCACCAGCTTTCATGAGTTCTATAGATGTTGCTTTCTACATTGGAGTAGCAGTATCGATAGCGGCAGCAGTATTTTCATACATGACAAAGACTAAGACACACTAAAAATCATAGGTATTAATTTTAATCTCCAATGGCTGTACAAAGGTTATTGTAATTGTTAGGATACCGTTCTATTGTTATCCACCCGTTCACCTATAGTCATAATACAGCACGTGATAGGAGCAGTTTTAGGGCTCCTTGGCTTATTATTTATATTGCGAGTTGGTAATTTTAGCGCTGGATGGGGTTTTGTTTCTTTTGGTATAGGATATACTGGGATCCTTTCACTATTTTCCGATCTCGGATATTCTACTGCCCATACGATCAAATTATCTAATGGAGAAGATGTAGGGGCGTGTAATGCGACTTATTTGCGAATTAAGTTGATTCTCGGCGCAGTCTTTGTTCTTCTGGTCATCGGTTCATTGCTTTTCTGGGTACATGTGCTTCATAGGGGATTTGACAATCCGATAGAATTCTGGATCGTTGTGGCCCTCATTCCATACTATTTTTTCAAAAGTCTAATAGGATTCCCTAATGCATACTACAGGGCAAAAATAAAATCTGGGAGAATGGCCGTACCCGGTATTATAGAGTCTGCGTTTAGAAATTCAGTTTTTATCTTTCTTGCCCTCGCTATTCGCTATGGCGTCACCGGTACAGGAGGATATGCTCCTGCACTCTACATATCGATGACATATAGTATCTCGTATGCGCTTTATTTTGGTATACTGATGATACTAGGCCGTCCATGGACTATTGGAAAGCCGTCACGGGAATTGGCTAAATCATACACAATGCTTGCTATACCTCTAATGTTCGTGTCTTCTGTTGCAGTGATCAATGGGAACATAGACAAAGTAATAATCAATTTTTTCTGGGAAAACATTGCTACTGGCGCATTTTATACGAGCCAGATGATTGCCAACGTTGTAATAACACTTTCAACTTCATTGACTATGTTCTTTCTTCCTTTGCTCAGTATGTCCAGAAGGAGCAAAAAGGCCGAAGATTATAAGAATTCTATATTTGAGTATGAACGGTTGACCTCTCTATTTGTCCTTCCAATCGTTGTATACTTTGCGTTGTTGTCTGGATACATTTTGAACCTCTTCACACAGACTTACTTCTCATATTTTCTTATGCTCTCATTGCTTTCAATTGTTGCTTATATAAGTGCTATTAATACTCCATACAGGTCGGTACTGGAATCAAGGCAAAAAACAGGTATCATTGCAAGGATAGACATTTCGGTGATAATTGTAAACATAATACTTATACTTATTCTGGTTCCGCCGAATATCTTCGGAATAACAAGAATATCCCAAGGGGCCTCTGGGGCCGCAATTGCAATACTGAGTTCCAGTATACTGTCTGCAGCACTTTACAGATTGAACGTTTTCAAGATAGAGCACATATCATTTAATTGGAGAATTTTAAAACATATTGGTCCTGTAATTTCTGAGGTAGCTGTTATATTGCTCATCGAACACTTTATTTCTCCCAGAAGCGTTTTTGTGCTGTTGGGTACTGCAGCATTGTCCGTAGTGGTATATTTTTCCGTAGCTGTTTTAATAAAAGAAACAACAATATCAGATATTTCGAAGATAGTCACAGAGTTCAGCCCTAGGAGCCTAAAAAAGAGATATAGAGAAGAAAAATAATGATTCACCTTAAGAGAGCACATACTTGATTATGGAAATCCAAGAAGGAGGTTTCCAAGGTACTAATACATTTTATTCAGGACATAGTCTTTAACATATTTTATCGTTTTATCCATATGATCAATAGTCAACTGCTTGGCAAGGTCCGGTTTGGCTTGCCTTATAGCATCAAATATCTTCTTGTGTTCTTTTGATTCGTCAAACCTACGATCATAACTGCTGAAAAATGTTGTTCTAATAACTTTGAGTTTGAGCCTTATCTCAGTGGTATATTGAACTATGTACCTGTTCCCTGATGCCCTTGCAATTATGGAGTGAAATTTTCCGTTCAGATCTGCAAGCTTAATCGGCTCCGGATTTGGTTCTTTTGAAGCCTCAATTATAGCATTTAGGGCAGCATCAAGATCACGAACAACCTGCTCGTTAACGTTTTTTGCTGCGTAATACGCTGCTTCGGATTCTAGGATCCTTCTAAGCTGATAGAGTTCCAGGACCTCCTGTTCATCAAGGTATATGACATTATAATATCTACCATTTCTAAAGACTAGGTTTTCTACCTCTAACTGAAGAAGTGCCTCCCTTATTGGTGTTTTACTCATGTTTAGATTCCTCGACAACGTATCTGGACTAATGGACTGCCCGGCCCTAAATCTGCCGTTGGATATTCCATCAAAAATGTATCTATACGCGGTTTCTGTAAGTGTTTGACTTCCATCTTCCTGTTCTTTCATTATCTTGATGTGATTACATTCAAATAGAAATATTTATAGTTAATAAATTATCGAGCTTTCAATCGATTCCTTACGAACAAACAAATTTTGAGAGCATCATCTTATCTTTATTCTATACACATTATATATAATTTGT
>JAJYVJ010000193.1 GCA_021792045.1 Thermoplasmata archaeon
ATACATACCACCGAAGGGAATGCCACAGAATGGAATTTTGATGAGGCACCTGTTACATCGCTGTTCGGGTCGAATGTTGGATATGTGGAATTGAGTAACGGCCAGAGTATGTCTGGGCAAATCGCGGGTTATTTCAACACTACGGCTAGTGTAACATCTATCTCAGTACAGAGTGCTGTCCAGCTTCAGAATGTGTCAAACGGATACAAATACAATCCCGTTGTAATTGCAAGTACATCAAATATTCCGGGAGTTTCATCATATCTTTCTGTACTCTCGCAGTATACAGGGGTAGAGACCGAATATCCAAACGTTACACTGGATGGCCATCAGATCGATTGTGAAATAAGCGGATGGACCCCTGCGAGTGGTGTTGCTGTTACACCACTAAATATCTCTGATCCTTTCAGCCATCATAATGGATCTGTCCTTCTGATATATACTGGACAGACGATTACTGAAGATCTGAATGTTAAAGATTCTAACGTTTCTAATTATTTTGTTCTTGATACTGTAAGCGGAAATATAGAAGTGTCTGTTAATAACCTACCTCTCAGTACTCAGGCTAACGGGTATTTTAACATAATTGTAACCGTGATAGGTCCTAGAGATTCTTTTACCGGTCCATTGGTAATAAACTTTGCCGGGAATATGTATTCAAGCTAGTAGACACTTCTTTTCTTTACTCTATAAAATTATTATTATCCATTTGTAGAACATGAATATAGGATTCTGTGATTACGAGTTAGATGTTCTTTAGGCACTGCGATTATTTGGAATAAAATGAATTCCTTCCTGGTAAATCAAAAATAAAGGGAAATACGTTGATATGGTTCGAGAAAAAATACAGAAAGAAAAATGAGCTCAAAAAAAGGGCTAGAAAAATAAATACAATTAGGTTCAGAATAATCCTTTTTTGTAGACGTTTTTTACTTCGAAAGCCTGTATGTCCCACGTCGGGCCCAGGGACTTTGCAACTTCCATGAGGTGATTCAAAGAGTCCGCTTCCCATTTACATACAGCCATATTTTTTCCCTGGCCAAGATCTATTCCAAGCAATTTAAGCCCAGATGGTAACTTCTTTTCTTTAGCCATCGAGGTTACTTTGTTAGCAAAATCCATAACTTTGTCCTTCTGGTCATCCTTCCAACTGTGCACTACAACTATTTCTGTCATACGTACACATTAGCTGACAGTATTTAAACGTGATTATTTAAACATTATAAATTATATGTAGAGAATAAAAATTGAATTAATTAATTAAGAAGGGGCGTTTTCATCTGATAGATAGTATATGGTTTCCCTGAAAGTTTTTAGATTGATATAAAAAAAATACTCAGAATGATCGCAGAAATGGATTACGTACCTGGAGCGAAAAAAAGATCCCGTAAAGTATATCGTAGGAAAATCTTGAGCTGTCCCTTCAGGAAGAGGAGACTTATGATCTTAGACAATAGAGGATATTATGGTAATTACGCAGAAAACACAATAAGATTGATAGATTTCACTTCTTTAATTCACGGATTGATCTCCACTCCTCATCTGTAAGCATGTCAAGAAAGTTAAACTGACCAGCAAGCCAGAGACTTTCCCCGCCATCATATTTTATGATATCCCCATTTATGTAAGTGCATGCGTCTGAAACCAGAAATATAGCCAGGTTCACCAGCTCTTGAGGAGTACCGAATGTCCCCAATGGAACTCTCTTCAGCAAACTGTCACTTATCTCCTTAGTAGGAGCAAGGCGGGACATTGCGCCTTCGGTGGGAACTATGCCAGGAGCAATAGCTATGTGCCTTATGCCGTACTTGCCCCATTCAGCAGCAAGAGACTTAGTGAGCGCTAGAACTCCAGATTTGCCAATTGCAGATGGAACTACGTAAGCAGAACCAGTTGTTCCGTATATTGTAGATATATTAATGACCGTACCTCTCTGCTTTTTTTCTATCCACCTTTTTCCAAGATCCATAGTCAGATTTATAGTTCCAAGAAGAACTATTCCTATGATCGAGTTGAATGCGTTGAGCGATAGACTTTCAGTCTTGCTAATAAAATTCCCAGCAGCATTATTGACCAAAGTGTTGATTTCTCCAAACTGCTCCAGAAAATAATTCACAGAATCCTTCACCTGTTCCGCATCACGAATATCGCATCTAGAGTATATCGCATCTATACCAAGGTCATGCATATCATCGATTGTTTCTTTTAGAACCTCCTCTCGGCGTCCAACAATCGCGACCTTCGCTCCAAGTCTTCCAATTCCAATTCCTATCTCTCTGCCGAGGCCAGTACCTCCGCCACTGATAAGTACCTTTTTTCCTTCTAGTATTTTGTCTCTGAATATGTCCATGCGATTGAATGTTTTCTCTCAATAAGATTCTTTGCACGAAAATATCTCAGTAATTTGTTTTGAGAAGTATTCAAATAGAGTAAAAATGTTGCTATTCTTTCATGCGCATGGGAAGTGATGTGTTATTTTACCAAGGCCTTATTAGAGTGAGATCCTGATGTATTATCTATTCAATGTGAAACAAGGAGGATAAGTATATATCGAACAGCTAATGTTTGTGAAAAATCTCAGATCACGAATGATTTCAATTTAAGATTATTCAAATATTTGAGTCCTGTTCAGGAAACTGCATGTAGGTTACCTTATCTTAATTTATTTGCTTTGTTTTGACATTG
>JAJYVJ010000039.1 GCA_021792045.1 Thermoplasmata archaeon
GTGATTACATTCAAATAGAAATATTTATAGTTAATAAATTATCGAGCTTTCAATCGATTCCTTACGAACAAACAAATTTTGAGAGCATCATCTTATCTTTATTCTATACACATTATATATAATTTGTGGAGTGCCAATATGTGTGTATTTGCAAATTAAACCGTTTAATTTATATAATAGATATGATATACTCATGTAATGAGTGACGAGGAAGCGAAGAAAAATTACGCAGACCTTATCTTAACTATTGTTGGTGGGGGATTCATTCTATTCGGGGGGATTTTATTCATTTTCATAAAATACGTGCCGTCTTCTCTTGCAAATATTATAAAGCCCTTTAATTATTTTTCTGTGAGTTATCTCCTGTTGGGAATTGTCGGTGCGATCGTCGGTGTTATAGTCATGATTCTAGGGGTCCTCTTGGCAAATGATAAGAGACATAAGGTTCCTTTTGGGGTAACTATTATAATATTGGCTCTTGTAAGCATAGTGACCTCTGCTTTTGGAATCGTCGTAGGTGGCGTCCTGGCTCTGATTGGTGGCATGGTTGTTGCTTCTTCTTCTCCAGCATTGGTTGAAGAAGCGAAAATTCCGTCCGAAGTCGCGGAAACGAAAGAAGAAGTTAAACCAGTCACTGCTCCTAAGCCCGTGGATTATTCAGCTTCAAGTGAATCAAGTCCGCTGGTTAAGCCGAAAGTTGGGGAGGAGCTGGTCCCCATCGTAGTGGAACCTCACAATGCTGATCGCCTGAGAGTTCTTGAAAGAACACTTATAGATATCGAAAAATGCCCTGACGGCGGCGAATGGGTGCCTCCGTACAGACGGAAAGACGGTAAATTGGTTAGGGGACACTGCAGAAAGATCAAGGGATACGAAAATATTTCTAAAGGTTCAGTAAACAAGGAGTACAAGAAACTTCTTAAAGAGCAGGAAGCGGGCCCAAAAGTAATTGGGTACGAGAAAAAGCCGTCCACTGAATCGGAAACCAATGCCACTAAATGAAGTGGATAAGGTCCTGTGGGAAATCTTTAACATCTACATATTTCTCGCTTGATAGGGCAACTCCAACATTGTAGCATAACTCAAAGTCATACGGTATGGGGCCATTTGAAATAAAATATTTTCCACCATTGCGTGTAAAACTATATGCGACATCCATCCTTGATGCGGGAAGCACGATATCGCCTGATATATTCAGAAGTTTGTCAATGGTATCTTCGCTCGATTGTGGATCAATGACAACTTTAGATGCGCCCGATATCATTGAATCTATCACATCATCAACTCTGTATGATAGATTAAAGACCACGATTTCTAAAAACTTTGAGATCGAATCATACAACTTAAAATCAGGTTTTCCGCTGATTATGGCGTCATAATCGATCAACATTGCATCCTCCCATGGAATCGTTGCAAGTGTCTCGTTTGGAGGGATTCCATAAATTTCGTGGTGTTTAATTTTCAGGCAGTTCACAAGTAAGGTACGTTTAATTTGTAGATAAATATTCTTAGCTCCATAATGTTCCGTGATAGTGTGTAACAATATAGCTATATTTTGTTCTTATCCAGGCATGTCGGAAAAACTGAAAATTTCATTATATTTGATTCATCAATAATTTAGCTTCTATTCGCTCTTGATTTCTCTTTAGAAAAATTATTTAACAAAGATGACATGAATATTTCATGATCCAGTCATCTAAAGTTCACCATTTTAAAGTTGAAAAAATCCTAGTTCCCATGGCAAAAGGGAGTACATCCGCTGTTGTCTTGAACCTGGCTTTTTCACTCTCAAAGATTTTTGGCAGTGAAATAACAGCTCTTACTGTCAAGGAGGAAATCAAAGAAATAACTTGGAGTGATAAAATCTCAGTGGTCGTAAGCGCCTACAAGGATGGGCTGGAGAATGACGTTAAGGTTGTGCCAAAGGTACGTACTTCAAAGGCAGTTAAATTTGGCATTGTAGAGGAAGCAAAATCTCGGGGATATGACCTAATTCTGATCGCGACGTTCAAAAGGTCTATGTTTTCAGCTTCTGTTTTCGGGAACATTGGTGATTATGTTCTGAAGCATTCTGATGTTCCAGTTGGCCTGATAAACACAAACAAGGAAGCACCGAAATATAAAACCATCCTTATCCCTCTTTCGGAACAACTTGTAGAAAAAGATTCCATACTCTTTGCACTTAATGTTAAGAAAGCCCTTAGCTGCAAGTTAATTATGGCCGACCTTAGAGATTATGATGAGAAGCCTTCTCAGAAATTCGCTTCTTTGATCGACAATATAGGTGAAATAATATCCAACTTTGGTGAAGGAATCAGCATTGTGAGATCTCACAGAAAGTCTAACCTTTCGGAAGAGCTCTTGCAAATAACCAAAGAAAACAGTATTGACGCGATAGCTATCGGGATAAAGGAAACCGGTAACCATAGAATACGATACAGCTCGCTTTTAAAGGGTCTGATCAAGGGAACTGATCAAGATATCATTGTTTACAAGAAGTGAAAAATCGTCAGTCCACTGGCTCATGAGAATTATATCCGATTTTTTTTTACTTGATCATAACACTCCAATTTCATTAAGTATAAATGCGGTACCTAATCCAGATAGTTCGAAGGAAGCGCTTTGAGATTCATTAGGTAGTCAATTATGGCAAAATTAAGAAACACGGTGTTGACATAATACGATCCGAAGAATGGAAAATTCTGTTTCTTGTTCTCATTAATTTTGCTCATGAGGAAATTGGTAATGTTTTTCACTCCAATGTCTAAACTTCTGTTTTCCAGTAAATCATGTATAGATATTGATATCCTGTTTACTTGATCAGTAGCTCCCTGTAATGGTATGTTAGGATCCAGGCCAGATCCAGAAAAAGATACCATGCCTTCTGGTATCTGAGATAAGTTTATGCCAGGATTTTCTTTCTCAAATTCCTTTATATATTTATCCGTTAGATTAAACATCGCACTGCTGTCAAGGGAACAACTTCCACCTCCTGTCTGGCTCAGGTTGTATGATATTGCCGAGGGCCTTGGCTGAAAGAAGATCGAGCTGTTAAATGCTTCCGCCAGAAGGTATGATCCGTATATCTTCCCACCTATTTTTACAGGGCTTCCGGTAGATTGGTTTGGCAGGGCTTTTTCGGTGATTACAGACATGACAGTTGGAAAAGCAAAACCCATCACAAAAAGAACGACAATTGCCAAAGCTACGGGTTTTATGAAGGTTCTAATTTTCACCATACCACCCCACTAGCGATCAATATCATATATATCACTTTTATAGCTATGAACGGCAGTATAACGCCGCCAAGACCGTAAATAAGTACGTTCCTTCTTAAGAGTTCATTCACAGATGATGGCTTGTACCGGACTCCTCTCAGGGCAAGAGGGATCAGGGCAATGAGAATTACTGTATTAAAAATTAAAGCAGAAGTTATTGCAACAATAGGATTTGTAAGATCGAGTAGATTCAGGAAATCCAGTGATGAGAAGGTGGCGAAAATTGCAGGGACTATTACAAAATATTTCGATAGATCATTTGCGATACTAAATGTGGTCAGAGAGCCACGAGTAATAAGAATCTGTTTTCCAAGGAAAATTACATCCATAAGCTTTGTTGGGTCATTCTCTAAATCAACCATGTTTGCTGCCTCTTTTGCAGCTGCTGTTCCGCTATTCATTGCCATACCAACGTCAGCCTTAGCCAGTGCAGGTGCATCATTGGTCCCATCGCCAACCATTGCTACCATCCTTTGTTGTTCTTTTTCTTTAACGACTACGTTGTACTTGTCCATAGGTTTACTGTTTGCTATGTAATCTGTTATTCCTATCTGGCTGCATATATATTTTGCAGTGATTTCGTCATCACCGGTGCACATTATAGGTTTGATATTCATGTTCTTTAATCTTTCAAGCCTCTGTCTTATCCCAGGCTTAAGTATATCTGAGAGCTCAATAACGCCAATGAACTTCTTGTTTCTGGTAACAGTAAGTGCAGTGCTTCCCCTCAGGGAAATATCCTTGCATATGCTGTCTATGTACTTATCCGACAGATCATAAAGGCTCCTAAGAGCGTTATACGATCCTTTCATTATCTCCTCTTTATTTCCATTAATACCACTGAATTTTGTATCGGACGAGAAAGGGATAAATTTGAACGATTTCAAATTAGATTCGCTTATCTTTATCCCTTCTTTCTCCGCAAGTTTGACTATGGACATACCCTCCTTGGTTCTATCCTGCAAAGAAGCCATAGCACAGTATTTTACGAACTTCTTGTAGTCTACGCCCTGATTTGGATAGAATTTTACGGCGCCTCTTTCTCCAACTGTTATAGTTCCCGTCTTGTCAAGGATTATGGTATCTATATCTCCAGCGTTTTCTACGGCTTTCCCACTTTTTGCAATTATATTGTGCGAAGATATCTTATTAATTGCTGAAATTCCAATAGCAGGTATCAAGCCTCCTATTGTGGTAGGTATTAATGCAACCAAAAGGACTATTAGTATTATCAAATCGGGTTTCACTCCAGCAAAACCTGAAACCGCGAAGAGTGCAGCAGTAACAATCATAAATATGAGGGTAATTCCAGAGAGCAAAACTTGCAGTGAAATTTCGTTTGGTGTCTTTTCTCTCTCTGCTGTCTGGACTATTGAAATCATCTGATCTATGAACGTTTCACCTTCATTTGCAGTAACAAGAACCTTAATTTTATCGGTAAGAAGTACCGTCGATCCTGTTACGCTGTCTCCAAGTATTTTTCTGACCGGTCTGGATTCTCCTGTCACGCTGGATTCGTTAACATAACCTGTTCCGTCAATTACCTCCCCGTCGGTAGGAATTATGTCATTCGCCTCAACGATTACAACGTCCCCTCTCTTCAAATCTGGGGAGTTAACTTCGACAATCTTCTTTCCATCAACCTTTTTAGCCGGAGTATTTCTCTTCAAGGCTCTTAAGGAATCTGTGATAGCCTTGCTTTTTCCCTCAGAGATTGCAGTGCTTACATTTGAGGCGAAGACTGTAAGAAATAACAATACTATGACTGCAACATAGAATTCTCTGTAAGTGAGCGTAACAGGAAGACCGAAATAACCGGGAATTATTGCGGCTATAATTGAAACTATGAACGCCAACTCTGTGACGAACATTACGGGATTATGCCTGAGGAATCTGGGGTCAAAATCCTTCAATGAATCCAGTATGATTTCTTTAATTTTGATCTTCATTATACCCCTCCTATGAGGAGGCCGAAAGAGTGCCCCCAAGCCTCAAATGGTCCTACAGCAAGTATCGGAAAGAAGGAAAGCACTCCAAGAAGGATCATCGTGGAAAAAAGCATGAGACCAAAAGTGAAGGATCCAGTATCTATGGATCTACCCAACTGTACCTTTGGAATTTTATATGCAAATGATTGTGCAACAGCAAGCTGGAAAAACATCAAAAGATACCTTCCAAGTAACATAGTCACGCCCTCAACATAGTTCAAATACGGTTGGTTAACAGTGAATCCACCCATTGCAGATCCGTTGTTAGAAGCCGCTGAAGCAAATTCATAGAATATCTCCGTTATGATGTCCGATCTTGGATTAGTAAAAGGTGCAAGGATATGCGGAAGAAAGAAAATTGTAATGCCAAATGGTATGAGAATCAGAAGAGGATGGGTAACCAGCGATAACGTGGAGTACTTTATTTCCTTTGATCCGATTTTCAAACTCATCAATTCAGGGAGCTTTCCTACCATTAAGGCAGTTATAAATATGGCAAATATGACGTACATGAATATATTGAGAACACCCGTGCCGATACCGCCAAGCGGGTCGTTCAAAATAAGGTTTCCAAGCACACCTAGGATACCTGCAGGCGTGAAAGTAAGTAGCTGTGTCGCCGCAGCACCTGTAGAAGTGAATACGGCCCCAGTTGAAAAGATCGAGCTCTGGGAAAGGCCTATAGCAGTCTCTTTGCCTACCATGTTTCCGTTATAAATTATCCCAAGCATGGATAACTGAGGAATGCCAACATACTCGCCGAAGAAGGTCATGAACGTGGTGAAAAGGAATATGCCCAGCAATACACCTATTAACATATTCACGAATCTTTTGTCGTTAAATATGTAACGAAGAGACATCAACGATCCTAAAGGGATGATCGTGAAACTTACGAATTCAACCAGGTTTGATATCCAGTTAGGGTTTTCAAATGGTGATGCCGCGTTCGCCCCGTAAAATCCCCCGCCATTTGTACCTATATTCTTTATCGCTTCCCATGTTGCTACAGGCCCAAGTGGAACTTTGAAAATAGAGTTGGAAAGAATAGGATGTACAATAACATAAGGCTGTATTGTCTGAGGTACCCCTAGTGGAAGTAGAATTATGGTGACGATTAGAGTAAGGGGAAAAATCAGATATATTATAGCAACTAGGAAATCATGATAGAAGTTACCGAGATAGCCGTCATCATTCTTGATGCCATGAATAAATGCCTTCGAAGCAGCAAAACCTGTCCCTGCACTAAGAAACATGAGGCCCGTAAGGACGAACGTTGTTGAGAAATAGGAAAGATGCAATGGATTTGAATAGTTCTGCAGGTCTGTATTCGTTAAAAAACTGGTTACTGTATTGAACACCAGTGAAGGGCTATATTGATAATAAGAGCCGAAAAACGGGATTTTATTCTGAAAATAGAGAAAAAGGAACGCTATAATACCAGCGGAGGCGTTGAATAGGACTAGAGTCAGGAAATACTCTCTCAACTTCATCTTTTTAGATGAATCTTCTCCAAATAATTTCTCAGCAAATAGCAAAATAGGCTTAAGTATCCTGTCAACTGAAGTCTTTCTGTCAAGATATATGCTGCTTATGTAGCCGGAAATCAGATAGGCGAAAATCAGCATTATCAATATGTAAATTATGATTATTATGGCGCCAGAGACCAATCGGTTCTGGAGAAAAAAAGTGCCCCAAAAGGAACCATTACCACTTACGTCTAAATTAGTCAAAATTTCTCAGCTCCGACTATTGCATAGATAAGGTATATTACAAGGCCAAATACTATAAGGCCCAATGCGAGGTATGCTACAATCATCGGTTTCTCGCATTAATGCAACACGCATATTTAAAAATGTGTAAATACCTCTTTGACGACTAAATTTATGCGTCTTCAGGCACTAAGACGAATATAAAACAAAAGATGGCAAGTGTTTGACACTCGAGGAGTTCCGAAAGCTTGAAAGCAAAGAAACGTCTTGCGTGATTTTTATCACTACTTTCTGACCCCTAAGGGTTTAGACCATCTCATAATTTAGAATGACTAGATAGAGAATGAGTAGCGTTATTTCAATCCAGTCGCGTCTTTTGCCATGTATGGTCCTAGTCGTTCGTAACCGAGTTTTCTGAAGTACTCACGAGCTCCAATTCCGCTTATAACCAAAACTCTCCTTCTATCAAATTCCTCTTTCGAAATCCTTTCCGCCTCTTTCATCAGATTCGTTCCAAAACCGTGGTGTTGCCACTGTTCCTCCTCATGAAGCCCTATTGGAACAACGTCCCCAAGCACTTTAATTTCCCTTACAATTGAACCGTCGCGGATCTCCTGTCTATGTGAATTTTCGCTCGGTATTCTTAACCGAAGATAACCATAAATATGTTCTTCATCCTCAATAGAAAGAAATATCTCTTTTCCATTTGAGGCTTTATAATCACGTCTGGTTATCTCTATAGATTTTACTCTGGATCTCCTGTGTCCTATTTCCCTTGCCCTTATTTCCCAGGTCTTTATTCCTTCTTCCCTCAATCTGTCCATAACTAGATTTCTTAGGTCACTTCGCTTTACACCTGCTTCTATAAATTTCACGGGGATATCGCGTTGCATCCTCTGCACACGTATCCATGGTGGCATATTTTTCATGAAATATGTAATAAGACCCACAGCATCTTCTGTATCTGGTGGAGTGTACCTACCCAGCTTCCACAGCCTGTATAATGATGTGCCTTTGACCACAAGTGTTGGGTATATCTTAAGCATGTCTGGCTTGTAATTAGGATCGGACACCATCAGGTCGAAGCTTTTTTTGTCTTCCTCTACGCTGGAACCATACATTCCCGGCATGAGATGATAGACTATTTTGAGGCCTGCGTCTCTGGAGAGCGCAGAAGACCTTATGATTTCCTGAATGCCATGTCCTCTTCCATTCTCCCTAAGTATTTTATCATTGAGTATCTGTACTCCAAGCTCTACCTTTGTGGTACCGTAAGAGAGTGAGAAATCAATCTCTCTTTCAAAAAACCAATCAGGTTTTGTTTCCACTGTAAGCCCGATACATCTTCTGGAGGCAGTTTCATTATTCGCTATAGAATACTCAAGACTCGGTGAAATGAATTTATTCATAGCATCCATGGAACCTTTAACAAACATAGTTTGGTAGTCATTATCTCGTGCAGTGAAAGTGCCACCCATTATGATAATATCGACCTTACTTGTGTCATGGCCAATAGTTTCCAGTTGCTTTAACCGATTAAAAACTATGTTATAAGGATCATAATTGTTGGCTCTACCGCGTAAGGCAGATGGTTCATAGCCAGTATAAGACTGCGGAGAATTATTGTCTACACCGCCCGGACAGAAAATGCACTTGCCATGTGGACATCTCTCCGGTGATGTCATTGCGGCTACTACTGCAACTCCGGACATAGTTCTAGTGGGCTTGATTTTCAGAACTTCTCGTTTATCTTTCTCAATTAACCCAGAAGCAAGTATCTCGGAATTACTTGGAACGTGATCAAGGCCTAATTCCCTTGAAAGTTCCAGTTTCCGTTTCTGCAGTCTGCTGTTGTCGGTCAATTCCGAGTTGTTTATCTCGGATGCTATGAGCTCGTAAAACTCCACGAAAATGATATACATAACCGTTATTTAATTTTGTACAACATTCTTGTTCAGAGGTAAACTTAATCTTAATCTTTATATTCTCTGAGTATGGAAACAAAAATAAGAACGGTAAGTTTGGAAGTACCGGAAGATTCCAACATAATACTCGGATATTCTCATTTCATAAAGACGGTTGAAGATTTAAATGAAATCATTAAAGCTTATGTACCGCAAGCAAAGTACGCTCTGGCATTTTCGGAGGCCTCAGGTGAAAGACTCCTTAGATTTGAGGGCAACGATCGTCATTTAATAGAGGTGGCTTTGGAGAATCTTAAGAAATTATCCGCAGGACACACCTTCCTAATTATATTAAAAAATGCATTTCCTATCAGTATTCTTAATGCGATCAAGAATTGTCAGGAAGTCGGAAGAATATTTGCTGCAACAAGTAACCCTGTGGATGTTATCCTGGCAGAGATCGAAAGGGGATGTGGAATCCTAGGAGTAATCGATGGCTACTCCACTCTGGGTATAGAAGATGCCTTGCAGAGAAGCAAAAGAATAAAACTACTTAGAGAGATAGGCTACAAGAGTTAGGGCCCATAGTGTAATGGATCATCACATAGGCCTCCGGAGCCTATAATTCGGGTTCGAATCCCGGTGGGCCCGTTCTATATACGCTTGTATAGGGCTTACCAAATTTTTCAACCTCTATCTGCGAAAGCTCTAAAATAAGCTATTTTTGCCATATAATATCTTTGCCATACAGTAAAATAAATTTCCGCACTCAACCGGCTTTTGAACATCTAACAAGGTGAATAAAAATGCCATAATTTCTGCTTTTATCTTTTTAATTTTTGCTACCTACCATTTCCCAACCTATCCCAACAGGGGCCGTTACGTTGAATCCATTCAACGTGAAAGTGATTTCAGTGTAGATGTGAGTACTCGGGGGAGTCCCAACAAGATCAAGAGGAGCTGCGTTCGGCGGAAACTCCGACGTAAACAACATATAGAACGAGAAATAATACCTTCCCAGATTGGATTTTGAATCATTTAGAAGGCTAAAGTTGAAGAAGGAGTTTTCCGTTGAGTTAGGGACATATCTGACTAGTTCATTAATTGTAGTATAACTGGATAAATTCGTTAATATTGGAGAAGAAAAGCCATTAATTGCAAAAGGTGTTAAATTACCTAGAACCTTTGAAGAGATGTCAAGTGTTAAAGAGGATGGATGCAGACCGGGTTGAATTGAAGCGTTTAATTTAATCCTACCACTAACAAACTCCCCCATAAGTTACAAGCTGATGCTCTAAGCGACATGTTCATGTATGATTTACCACCATGAGGAGATGAAAATATTGTTGATGCGAATGAATTAAAGCAATGATAAATAAATGAGTAGGTTGAGTGATCTGGTCCAGGAATTGTAATGAAATTGGTTGTGTTATTACCTGTTTCATCTATTATCACGGACTGCTTGGGTTTATGAATCTCATAATAATGTAATGAAACCGGGACGATAACGATGATCGCTACAATGATCGAAAAAAGAACGATCCATCTTCTCTTTTGCATTGCAAAGAGACAATTGGTTAAAATATATATATTCTGGCTCTCTTGAACCCGCGGTCGCTTTATAAGCAACAGAGTTTATTTGTGAGGCAAGAGTTCTATACGAATCCATGTTGATACTAATTGGAAGCTATAGCAAAAATCGTTCATTCCAAGGCGTATTTTTAAAACAGCGTTTTCACTCTTATCATACTGTGGGGTCTTTATAAAGTATTATTTCTTGATTTTCATCTTGCTGTTGGACTGTGAAAGAGTTGATCTATTGCTCTCCCTCGTTCACTATTGCTAACTGGAGCCTTAGGAGAAATTTTCTCATTCTCGCGGGGGTGCATTCTACAACATCGTTTCTGAACTGAACATCCGTCATCTTTTTCTCATTATTCTCTGATACTAATACATGAAAGGACGAAATATTGTCAATATCATCCACCGAGGGTAGATCATCAAATACACCATCGTTCCCATCCTGCAGAGGTTCCACAAATTCAACAAACTGAACCGTGTAATTAAAATTATCAGCACTAAGAGATATTCCCGTGTTTTCTGATTTCGATAGCAACCCAACTAACTTCCTCACAATGGACTTGGAGATTAGAGGAGCGTGATCCGATAGGTCTTCTTCTTTTAGTTTATCCATCTCTTTCCTGATTAAACCTTCGTGGTTTTGAATTTTATCGTTTGCCATGATTTATTCCTATCCATAACTATATCATGTGCAGATATATTAATCTGCGAATTACTCCCATCCTATTTACTGTTTTAAGAATGTAATATAATTTGCAGTTCCGAAACCTTATTACAATTCAGCAATATATTCTTAAATACGGGAGACCGCTAACTGGTCTCTACGACTACGCAATGAAAGCGTTAATGTGGTTGAATAGAATATTAAATTATATCGCTTAGATAAAGTAAACTAAGCCAAGAAGTATACTATACACTAAGCATAATAAATTGATTCTAATTTTCGGTGATTAGTTTGCCATAGGTACTGATCATTTCTCTGAAACCTAGACTTTCATAGAAAGCAAGGGCCATTGGATTTCGTGACGGAAATTCTGCCGACACAAGGTTTACATGATATTCTTTCAGCATTTGTATTAATTTATTGTAGATTGTTCTAGCAACGTCTTTTCTCCTAAACTCGGGCATTACATAAAAATCTGTTATTCTAGCTTCTTTATCTGGTGTATAATACATCCTCTTCATTATATCAACACATATGATGCCTATGACCTTTTTGGAAGACACGGCAACGAGAGCAATGTGTTCATCATATTTTTCAACTTTCGATTCCAGGTGTTTGATCACATCTTCTTTGGCTTTATCCGATGTCAGAAACGCAGAATCGAACTCCCCATTTATCCTCTTCTGACGTAATAATAAATCTATGGCTTGTTCGAAATCATTCCTTTCGAGTCTTCTTATTTCAAAACTGTTTTTCAATTTATTTTCCCCCTCCTGGTAAATCCTTGATTAATTTATCATCAAGGAGCTTTAGATATAATTTTCTGTTCGTCTCAATAATTTCAGAAGCGGTTTTTCTGAACCCTTCTCTACTGTCTATTTTTCTAGCAAGACCAAGTTCTACGGTCTTATGTGCGACTGCAGAGGCCACATCAGGATAAAGTTCCCATTCATCCATAGAAGGAACAATTTTTTCAGGAGAAGGATCCTTTACAAAGTTTGCAATTTCCTTTGAAGCAGAAACCATTACGTCAAAATTCACACCTTTGGACCGTGCATCAAGTATACCTCTGAACACTCCTGGAAAGACGAGACTGTTATTAACCTGATTGTTGAAATCGCTTCTCCCCGTTGCCACGATCTTAGCACCACTAGCTATGGCATCATCTGGCCAGATCTCCGGATTAGGGTTTGCCAGAGCAAAAACTATGGCATCGGTGTTCATTGATCTTATCCAATCGGGTTTGATAGTCCCTGGACCTGGCTTTGATGCTGCAATTACTACATCGGCACCCTTGAATGCATTTTCTTCAGGTCCTTTTAATCTTTCTGAATTTGTCTTGATGGCTAACTGGTACTTCCATGGGTTATTAAGCATTAATTTATCCATGTCGTTCCTTTCTGGTTCCAATATACCATGCGAGTCCGTCATTAAAATATTTCCAGGTTTTGCGCCAGCAGCAAACAATAAAAAAGCAGTTGCTATGTTTGCTGCTCCGGAACCCATTAGAACAATCTTTGCTTCTTCGATCTTTCTATTTGTCAGCTTAAGGCCGTTGAACAATCCGGCAAGACTTATGCATGCGGTTCCGAGTTGATCATCATGCCATGCAGGAATAGACAATGATTTTTGAAGCTCTTCAAGAATGAAAAAACATTTTGGGGATTCTATATCTTCGAGATTAAAGCCACCAAACGAAGGCTCAAGCGCCTTTGCTGTTGCAATAAATTCATCTTTACTGTGAACGCGAATCGGTACGGGCATGGCGTTAACTCCCCCGAGAAAATTGAATATTAAGGCTTTTCCTTCCATAACTGGAAGAGATGCTTCCGGTCCAACATTCCCAATTCCTAATACTCTTGTCCCGTCAGTTATAATCGCAACATTATTCCATTTGCCTGTCATTTCGAAAGAAAGGTCAATTTCTTTTGCTATTTTAAGAGAGACCGCCGCAACTCCTGGGGTGTACCAAACAGAAAAGTCACTGAGATGCCTAACCGGAACCTTTGGGATAGTCTGTATTTTTCCTTTATAGTATCCTGAATAGACTATTGCCAACTCATCAAATTTAGCAGTCCGGGAAGCATTGCTATCCATGAGACGTTAAGGCATAGATAATTAATTAAGATAATGGATAACATGTTATGTTTATTTTTAAATATATGGATCAAAATTGAGCTCTTGTTAAGCATTAAATTAGCAGAAAATAATTAATTTTGACAGGTATCATGAATCATGGAATTAAATAATGTAAAACTGGATTGGAATAGTATACTCGAGAAACAGAT
>JAJYVJ010000040.1 GCA_021792045.1 Thermoplasmata archaeon
ACGGGTGCATACGCAATGATTGTGGCTGCCGTAATCGCTTTTATTGGAGGAATATCTATATTTATTATTCCCATTTTCGGGGCACTCATTGTTATCGTCGGTGCCGTTTTGGGTATTCTTGCCGCTATACTTGTTGCAATAGGACTGTTTAGGATTGGAAGTAAAAATGAAAGCGGATTAATAGAAGTCGCAGCAATTTTGGTAGTATTAATTTCATTTATAGGCTGGATACTTGTTTATGTATCTATTAGGGAGATAAAGAACAAAGCCAATAAGCGAAATGCTGAGCAATCGTTCAAAAGCCAGTGATAAAAGAATATATAATTAAATATAATATTACCACAGAATTATACTTTGTTGGAAAAAAGCTTTATTGTTAATTATACTTTACTGGTTAGAGATATAATGACCGTTGACGACAAATTATTAGAAGTACAGGAGAAAATCGAGAGAAAGGTAGGGGGGATAGGAAGAGGAAAATATTCTCGTGTACTTAAAATGGCTAAAAAACCAAACAGAGAAGAATACGTCAAGGTTGTTCTCATTACCGGTATTGGAATAATACTGTTGGGTGTTGTTGGTTTTGTCATTTATTTGATAATGGGTGTTTATATTCACCTACCTTAGAGGTAGAATAAAGATGGAAAATCAGGTTGAATTTGTAGATATTAATGGTAACGATTCTTCTGTAGGATGCGGTAAGACCGTAGAGGTACCTGTGATCCTCAGAGAGGGCCAGATAAAAAGAAAATTCGAGATAACTTTGTCGGTAGACTTTAACCAAGTAGACAAGTTAGTTGAGTGGTTTGTATCCGTTCAAGATCAGAAAAATAAATCAATAAGCGTTTCTCCAATGGACAAGAAAGATCTTACAGTGGAGATTGAGCTAGGTGAAGCTGAGAGCAGAAAGGTTGTTTTTTCAATAGCAACCCCAAAAGGAGGATACATAGGAGATTTGGCAACATTTTCCATTTCTGTGAAATCGGAAGATGGAATTCTTTCAGCCACAAAATTGTTTAAACTTACACTAGCACCCATGATAATTGCGATGAAGACGACTGTTGGAAACGAATTACCGGTTTCGGTTGATCTTGAAAGGAAAAGTAACAGAGATATGGAGGAGAGACGAATGAATGACCCTAATGCTATTAACGAGGTTCTTTCCATCTTATCTCCATATGAAGTTAAGGGTTATGTTTTTGCGGAGGTCATGCACCCAGATAGAGTGAGCTTTATAGCAAAAGGAATAAAAGGCTTTAAGGGAGTGGTAGCAGGTAGCATCGATATTGAAGAAATTGCGCATTACCTTGTTCCTAAACCAGCAGTATCTGGTCTTGAACTTGGCGCATTTGTTGAATTGATAGATGGACCATTCAAGGGCGAAAAGGCAAAGATAATGTCAATAGATTCAAATAAAGAAGAAGTTACAGTTCAACTTGTCGAGTCGATGGTTCCAATTCCAGTGACAGTAAAGGCAGAAGCAATAAGAATGCTTGATGTAAAGTAATTATCATGAGGTTGAAGTCGCCTTCAAAGGAGAGTCAGAAAGCATTTCAGGAACATCTCAGGAAGTTATTCGAGAACCCTGAAGTTATAGTTCCTCATTGCATAGATGGAGGATTATTTTGTCCATTCACTTCTTATGAAAAAAAATTATCCTCATCAAAGTCTAATTTCGAGAAATTCTCGAAATCAGCGGATCAATTTCTTTCGGGAATTGCAGAGTCCTATAAGGTAGTCAACTCCGATGCCCTGCCTCTTTTAGGGATGATAAAAACACAGTTTGGTTCTGTTGAATTTGCAAAGAGGGGGGACACCGATGAAAACGTACTTGCGGGAATACAGCATTACGATGATCCATTGTGGCGCATGATGGCTCACTACACCCTCTCCAAATCAAAGGGTGTAAGAATTTATTCCACAACTAATTATTTTTTAGCCTCATGCAAGAACACTTCGCCCGGAAAAGAATTCTTTATTGATGCGCTTAAAGACGAAGGTATAGATGTCACGGTTACCGATGATACCATAACGGTCGGTTCCATGGGCAATAGTATGACTATAACCCACCTGAATTCCGTTGCCTTTAAGATTTTTGAGAACTCGAATCATAACACGATGATGGCCCTGCTGAGACATGAACTTACACCTGACATATGGGCCGATTTTAAGTTTTCCTTCGATTATCTTCAGGATCAGATTGCGGAAACTCAAACAGATCTGCTCGAATCCTACTCTCAGGGTAGAATAAATGATAGAGAAGTGATTAAGCTAACGAGCGAATTTCGAGAAAAGGAAGCGATCAAGAAAGGTGCTTTTATGGTGGGCACTGAAGTTTATCCTGGACCAGAAGAATTTGTGAATGCGCACGATTTCATTTATGTTGATAAAGATGTTATCACTCGCTGCCTTAAGGAATATGGAAAGGGAATAAGGATGGATACCTTTTCCGAGCGTAAAGTCCTTGACGTGCTTTGGCCGGGCTTTAAAATGGAGATTCTGAAATCCATATTTCCTTCAGAGCCGGATTCTTTTCTGAACTCTGCAAAAGGATCTCCAACAGAACAGATTATAGCACTTAAGGGTAGACTAAAGATCGACGAACTCAAAATCTCTGCAGAAGGTACAACTAGGGACTCAGCATTTCTTGTCGATATCCTGAAAAATTATTTCAGTTACGGCAAAGACAGGACAATCCGAAATTTTGAAAAATCATTAGGGGAGTCTGTTACCAGAAAAGCGATTTTCCTGGCATTCCTTGACAGTGTCGGTGAAAGAAAGAACAGGGAATGGCAGTTCACTGAAACCGAAACAGATCTTGCACAGAAAATTTCTCCACACATAAAGAATATTTTAAAGGCTGGCCCTGATCATGCTACCGAAGAGATAGAAAAAATTAAGGCTTACGTTAGATAAACATGGCAAGGCATTTTGTTTCAAAGAAGGAGCAGAAAGTAGTCAGGGATCAACTTCTCTCTATGGGAATAGATCTTTGCGATCGCAATGTTGAGCTCGATCAGCGTAAAGATTCCAGATGCTATTTTGTTGGAGGAAAACCATATATCTACGTATCAGACAGATATATCCCAACAATATTCTTGCTCAACGACATTAAACCTAAAGGCCATGTTGTCGTAGTTGATGATGGTGCTGTTTCGCACGTGATCAATGGAGCTAATGTATTCTGTAAAGGCATAACACAGTTTTCCGATAACATAAAAAAAGGCGATACAGTTTTTGTTACTGATCTCCGAGGGAATTTCATCGCAGTGGGATTGGCCGCTGTGTCATCTGAAGACTTCTCCAAGTCAAATCTCGGTGAAGCTGTCCTGACCATTCACTATCCTGGAGATAAGATCATTAAAGAGTTTTATGCTATTTGAATTACGATGCCATGCTGGTGATTTGTTAAGACAAGATTTATTTCAAGAGATAGGCATATGAATTGTACACCCACATAGTCAATCAGGGGGTTTTCTAAATTAATATACATTAGGCATAAAAAAAAGTGGCGGAGAATTGGTGAAATGCATTTTCCGGAAAAAATGGTATGCCGCGAGCCGGTATTAACTTAAAGGTTTAATGCCATACAATATTTAATATACCTCCAGACCATGAAGATTTATGAATCAAGATGATCTCAATAACGAACTCTTAAGACTTGATAGAACTGACTTAGACGCAGATGTTAAGAATAAGATAAGAGAATTCGTTGACGACATACGTCTTGCTGGGCTTTCTGTAAACAGGCAGTATTTCTATGCAATAAGGCTAAGGCAGATCGCATCCCTCATACCAGACACCTTTCTCAATCCATCGGAAGCTGACATTAAGAAAGTTCTTTCGAGACTTCTTTCTGGGAAGATAGGACGGAGAGTTAAAGGACATAACCATAACGGCACTTACTCTGAATGGGAGATTGAGAACTATAAGTCCACACTTAAGAAGTTCTATTCCTGGTTCCTCAAGGATAAAAATACGGCGTGCATTTCGTGGATTAAGACAAATAATCATCCAAACAAGAATATGAAACCAGATAATATGATAACTGAAGAGGAAGTAGAAAAGCTAGTCAACGTCCTAAAGAATGCTAGAGACAAGGCTCTGATATATGCGCTTTACGATTCTGGTTGTAGAATAGGAGAACTACTTACACTTAGAAATAAGGATATAGAATTCGACGAGTATGGAGCAATGTTGTCAGTTACTGGCAAGACAGGATACAGGAAGGTAAGAGTTGTCGGTAATTCTATATCATACCTGAGGGAGTGGCAGAATTCACATCCATTTCGTAACGAAGGAAATGCTTGGTTCTTCTGTGGAATTGAATCTGAAAATAAAGGCAAGCAGCTCGAACATGCAAATGTCTATAAGTTTTTGAGAAAGGGATTGAAAGGGGCGAATATAGAGAGGAGAATATACCCGCACTTGTTCAGGCACACGAGGGCAACTATCCTAGCATCCAGGGTGACCGAGGCACCACTGGAGGCACAGATGGGATGGGTTCATGGGTCGAGGATGACACAGACCTATGTGCACTTATCCGGAAGGGATCAGGACAACGCTATACTAAAGGCATACGGAATTGCAGTCAAGGAAGAGAGGCCAATAGAATCTCAAAAACCATCTTTATGTCCAAGGTGCAAAGAGCCAAACGATCCGAAGGCAAGGTTCTGCTGGAAGTGCGGCATGATACTTGACCGTTCACTGACGGAGAAGAAGCTGAAGGAGGAGGCGAAGCAGATCGAGGATACGATCATGAGGTCGGACGTCGTTGACACGCCTACGAAGAAGATCATAGAGGCATTCCCTGAGGATTTCAAGGATCTGATCCTTGAGACTGTGCTGAAGCAGATTGTGGAGAATCCAGAGTTGAAGGAGAGATTCCAGAGGGAAATCATAAAGAGAAAGGATGAGAGGTTCACCTAACGAACTTTTTTCATGGAAGTTTTAGATTGAAATACAGTTGCGAAACTCGAGTGAAAAATTTCGGCATAGTAAATCAGTTTCTGAAAAAAGCAATAAAACTTTAATTTTAAGAGATTCTATCTTGAACAAATAGGTTAATCAAAACATCTCTAGCGGATTCAACTTGAATTTCTCAACAGCACTCTCGTTTATGGTCACTCCAATCCCTGGTTTCATGGGAATCTTCATTTTTCCGTTTGACACCTCAATAGTGTCCGAAGATAGCTCATTGAGGAAGGGATTTGTTTCCTGCTTGTGCTCAATTAGGAACCCACTCTTTGAGGCTGCAAGCAGCTGCAACGATGCAGCTGTGTTTACAATTGTGCTCCAGTTATGTGGAACCCAAGACATGTTATAGGATTCTATGAGATCAGTGACACGTTTTGCCTCAGAAAGGCCTCCAAGTTTGCTAGGATCTGGCTGGTAAATCCCTAGGGAATTGTTTCTTAGGAGCAGGTAGAAATCATACAATGTTTGGTAGCCTTCTCCGCCAGCTATAACAACTCCACTTTCTCTGTTCAACCTGCTCAATCCAAGAATATCATCTTGGGGGAGAGGCTCTTCCAGCCAGAAAATGTTGTACTTTCTCAGTGTTCTCGCCATCTCCAGGGCTCTTGAATATGTCAAGTTTACGTACCTTCCAACGTCGATCATCAGATTTATCTTGTCACCCAAAGAATCCCTGATCTGCCTAACCACATCCTCATCCCTTTCCAGATCTGCGCCAAACGGCTGTTCCGGATAAAGTCCCCATCCAAACTTTACACCAAAATATCCTTTTTTCACATAGGGTAAGGCCCTGTCTATGCAAGCTTGAGGATTTTCCATATCAAAAAGGAGACTTGCATAGACATTAACATCCCTTCTGAACACCCCCCCAAGTAGAATCGAAGCCGGAACGCCATAATGTTTTCCTGCTAAGTCAATCAATGCGGTATCTATAGCTGAAAGGGCAAAAATACCAATTCCCCTGCGCCCCCACCATTCCATGTAATTGTAGAGTTTTTCCCACAATTTTCTGTACTCAAGGGGGTCCTCTCCAATTAACTTAGAAATAATGGCCCTCTTCATTATAGCATAAAGAGCAAGAGAAGCCTCTCCATTTTCACTATTTATGCAACTTTCTCCCCAACCTGAGATTCCCTCGTCTGTATCAATTTTTACAAGAACCTGATATCCAGTGTAGCCGCCAACGTTTTTATGTCCCTTTCCAAACTCTGTATCCTGTGAATACAATATATAAGGTACCACATCGGTTATTTTCATAATTTATTCCTCCTGTATTATTTCATATTTGAGAGTAGTCTTGATTTCCTCATTCGGATGTATCCATTTAGCCGTTCCCAATTTAACCTGATCCCCCAATCCAGATACAGGGGTGCTCGTGGCGATTTCTACTGCAGCGCAGTAGACCCTGCCAAACCACGGGTATCCGTTTCCCCCGCCAAATGGTCTCCATAGCCAGATAGCCCCAAAGATTTCCTTATCCCAGGTAGCTCTGAGTGCAATCCTTTTTTTATTGTTCCGGATAGTAAATGTACCTTCCCTTACCACGGGAACATATACCAGATCGTCACAGTTTCTGGATCCCCTAGAAGGAAATCGGGAAAGGTCCTCTAATTTTCCGTTTTTCTGCATTGCTGATGGCCAGTTCCCTTTGTATCCAGCTCTAAGACAAGTTGAATCCGATTCTAAGAAGGAGTCAACCTCCAATTGTGTATTTTCTGGCAGTTCCAAGATTGAATCCTCTCCAATGAACTCCTCTCCAAAGGTCGGATGATGAAGCCACGAGAATGGCAAAGTAGATGTTGGGCTCAGGTTAACAAGTCGCTCGTCAAATACTATTGTATTGTCTCTAAGGGTAATTCGACGGAACAGCTTGAGAGGGTACTTTATTAGTGAAACAATCAACAGAATTGAATTAGGGTCCCTTTCCTCATCATATTCCAGTTTCCAAGGAATGTATGGTGTTTCATCATGAAGACCAAATTCTATCCCATTGTATTCGGTTATGTACCCTGCATTTGGAAGAATCTCGTAGTAGCCTCCAATGAAAAGTAGGTCCAAGAGATTGTCCGCTGTGCGTCCGAGCCTTGAGATTTCAGGACTCCGTTCATCCCTGATCCGGGCTAACATTTCCGTTCCATTCGGTAAAAATTTTATGCTGGATATAACCCCACCAAGTTCAGGTATTAGAGTTAGCGAAATATTCTCCGAACTCAGAGTAACCAATTTAAATCCATTTACTGAAAACTTATCTGTTATAGCCGTTCAAATCACCTAACGTCGTTGCACTCCGGGAACGCTCTCTGGAATATAAACACTCATCGCTCCGTCAACAAGAATTGAGGCCCCACTAATATATGAAGCTTCCCTTGCCGCAAGAAATGCAAACACATTTGCAACTTCTTGCGGCAACCCCTGTCTTTTCATGGGAGTCATCCTTCCCCACTCGTCGAGTTTGGCTTGGATTTTCTTATCGTCATCTCCGACTTCTTCTTTGGCTTCCCTAATCTGTAAGGGGGTAATTATAGGGCCTGGACAGACAGCATTCGACCTGATCTTTGGAGCATAGTTCACAGCAACACTTCTCATGAGTCCTAAAACACCATGCTTTGCGGTAACGTATGCGGTATCTTTCTGTTGTACCATAAAAGATTGCACTGATGCGGTGTAAGCTATACTTGGGTAGTCTGACTTCAAGAGATAAGGGACTGAGTATTTTGTTATGAGAAACGCCCCTTTCAAGTCAACACCGATTATTTGATCCCATTTTTCCTCCGGAATATCGTGCTCATAATAGTAATGCTCGACACCGGCATTGCTAATGACCGCGTCTATAGAGTTTTCCTGATCTCCTATCTTCTTTAGGGACTTTTTGACATCATCAGATGATGAAACATCGCATTCGATGTAACCAGAAAAATTATTAGTGGGCGGAGAAACATCAAGGTTATAAACTGTGCATCCTTCCCTGATAAACCTTTCAACAGTTGCTTTGCCAATCCCTGATGAACCTCCTGTAACTACAACAGTTTTTCCCGCAAGGTCCATATACATAGGATCAGTTTTCAAGTTTTTCACTTAGTTCACCTTCCTTCTTGGTAGATTCCACTTTTTGGAAATTGACTTCCGTATTGGCTTCCGTTGCAAGATAATACACAGTGCTCCCCCCCAGAGAATTGGTTTTTGCTTTGTAGAAGACGTATATTGCGATGACGCCTACAAGGATAAGGGCTATCAAGACAAATGCAAAGTAGGGTTCAAGCAGATCACTCACTATTCCAGAGTAGAATGCATAGCCAAAAACGAGAACCCCAGCTGCAGGTGTGACTATTGAAGTAATAATAAACCTCATGCGCGATTCCTTGATTTTGTTCTTCTTGATGTAGAATCCAAGGGAGATATCGGGTATGAAATGGTGGAAGTACCACATTATTGTTGCTGTTGTGAATGGTGCAAATCCAAGATAGAACATTGTAGTTTCGTTGTAACCGTAAACAGAGAAAAGAACAATACTAGTGATTATGATTATACTAAGTACAATTAAATAGTTCACAAAAGCAGCGTTTTGTGGTATCTGCCTCTTGGGATGAAGTCGCTTGAGCCAATTGCTTTTTATAAAATTATCCCTAGCCATTGCGTAAAGTAACCTCGCATGTGCACCTGAACCTCCCATAATTGATGTATAGTATATTGGAATAAACAAAGCCCAAAATACGAATAATCCCAGAGTACCGAAATATTTCCCATATGCGGCCAGAAGGGGTATTGGAGACACTTCAACGGCACTGATGTTAGAAATAGCAACGAGTTCTGAGTATATGCTTACTGTACCGATGACTACTGTCAAGACAAGCGCTATAATAATAGATCTCCACACAGTTTTCCTTGCCTCTATCCCTTCTTCTGAATAGAATAGTGGGTTCCCATAGCCAATAAATGTCAAGAATCCGGCAATAGACGCTCCAAGTGCTATGCCGCTAAAACCGCCAGTCCCAGATGATGGATTAAGGTAAACTAGTGAGTTATAATGGGTTGTTGAAATGACGTATATGGCACTGCCCAGAACTAACAGGGTCTGAAATATAATACTGAAAAAGATGATTTTTGTTCCTAAGGATACATCCGTACTCGCCCCAACGAACATGGCTGTGGCCGTCACTATTGCAACAATATAGAATACCCACTCTGGAAGCATTGTACCAGTAATTATGTTGTAGCCCACAATCATAAGCATCCCCGTAATGAGCGAGTTCCCTACTTGCCAAAAGTTGTAATAGAAATAATTTAACAATGCCGTATATTTTCCTACAGCTTTTCCAAATCCTAGTTCAGCAAGTCCATAATAGCCTCCCGTAAATTTCACTAATCTTGTATATTCTAAAATGGGCAGACTTACCAAAAACACAACAGCGACTCCTAGAATACCAACGTAAATAGCCGCACGTCCTGCTGTACTAATGAAGCCTCCAGCAGTTGCATACGCGTATCCGTAAAGAAATACTCCTGCCATGCCCAGTGAAACCATTCTCCAGAGACTAACTTTATTCTTTCCCAAACCACTTCCCATCAAACCAACGACACCCCAAGTAAGAATAAACATGCGGATATATAAATCTAGAAGTTAAGATTTTAACTTTGAGAAATGCCGCGAACTAATGGTCAAGGAAAATCACGGAAAAATAGCTAAAGCATCAACACTTATCTATCTCCGTATATTACAGGGGCGGAACGATCCATGAAAATCTTCTTTTCTGCGTTTCGTATATACCGATCCGTTGCAACTATTGAAATGTTCAATTTTTCCGCAAGATCCTTGAGATGACACTTTTTTGGATTTTCAAAATATCCAGAAGAAACAGCAAGCTTGAAGACATCTTCCTCTCTTTTTGAAAGAATGTGATTCAGAAGGTGGATGTCCTCGCGTATATCATACTTACTTACGATTTGTACTTTCCCTAGTTCACTAAGAGTGTCCATTATTTTACTTATTTCAATTACGTTCAATGTTACCGTGATATCATCTATCCCACGATAGGATTCTTCGTGGTAATTAAACACTCTGAGAGATTGTAATAAAGCAAAAGGAGAATCTCCTTGTTTTTCAACGAAGGACACAATCATGTTATGGTCTTTCAATGACCAAGACTGTATTGACTGCAAGGACGAGTTTTTCTTCATTTGTTGCAATACATCATTAGCGACACTATTTGACCTTATAGGATGGAAGATTTCAACTGTGAATAAAGAATGTCCTAAGCTGAGGGGGACGGATGAAATAAGTGTCATTATCACATTTTCGGGATGCACTAAACTGAAATTCGATTTGCAGTTGAAGTGACTCAACTTCAATCGTACTTTGAAAATTCCAACGGAATCTTCTAAATTGCTCATGTGCACTGTAAAGCGAATGCTTATAGATAATACTTATTACACTGTCATAATGTACGAAATTTCTAATACATACTTGTAATATTTAATTATGAATGAACTTAGTGGCATTATAACTCCAGCAATTTCCCCATTCAATGGCGATGAGCTAAAAGAGCCAGCCATCGAAAAACTAATGGTTCATCTTCACCAAATCGGTGTATCCGGGGTATTTCCAATGGGAAGTAACGGTTCCTCTCCATTTATTTCAAATAAAATGCATAAGAGAATCCTTGAAGTGTTTTCAAAATACAGAAGTAAAGATGAATATTTCGTGCCCGGTGTTGGGAAAAATAACATAGAAGATACGTTAGAACTATCAGAATTTGCAGCCGATATTAATTCAGACGCAATTGTTGTCGTAACACCATATTATCTAAAAGTGAGTCAGAAATCCATCTATTCCTACTTCGACCGCATCGTTGGGAAGGTGGATTTACCAGTAATACTTTATAACATTCCTCAACTTACAGGAAATACGATAAGACCTGAAACTGTTCTCCAACTTTCTGAGAATTATTCAAATATAGTAGGCATAAAAGATTCGAGCGGAGACCTTACTCTGTTTCAAGACTATTTACTTAACCTTCCTAAAAAGATAAAAGTGTTTCAGGGGCAAGACGAACTCTTACTCCCCTCACTTGTATTAGGGGCTGCAGGAGGTGTTTGTGGCTCCACAAATTTTATAGACCTAGCTACAAAAGTTATGAAATCATTCAAAGATAGTGATATACGATCTGCAGCGAGAATACAACGAAAGCTGAGTATGTTGAAGAGCTATCTCAACACTAAGTCTTTTCCTCAGGTTTACTCATTTCTTTTTCATAAACTCATACTCAAACAAGACATCACTGGGACACCTGCAATGCTAGATCCGTTGGAGCAGTCCGAGATGGGAGAAATATACCATAACGTTACAAGGATACTTGATCAAAAAGTTGAAATCTTTTGAACTTGAGTTCCGCAAAAACTAATATGGAAAATATACACTGGACTCCCTATTTTCTCTCTTCAATGATATTTTCGACCATGTTTTAGCAGTGCACTAGTCAGTATCTGATCCAGCACCTTAAATTCAAGCTCGTTGAGTATGCCCATTGCCTCATCAGATTCAGATCTGTACACGATGCTGATTTGAGATATCATCGGAATTGCATTTATTTGCTCCAATATCTCGACTCTCCTATCTATTAACAGATGCGACTTCGTCCTACCATTAATTATCCCTGATATCAGGGGGCGTAATGCACATAAGTAAACATGGGCTTTTGTCCTCGCGGATCTTCTGTGATATATCGGTTTTATATCCAGGAACGATTTTATTGCCTGGGAGTTCTCTCTTTTGATTCCGAACGATACCGTGAAGAGTTTGCAGATCTTACAGATTACGAGTGGGATAATCTCGCTTTTAACCAATACTTTGAGCACTGCTTCGGACGATTCAGATAAATCAATTGATTTCGACCCGAACCTCACTAAGGACATTCTATTTCAGAGCAGAGGTTTAGATTTCAATTATTGTTCCGCATTCATTGGATATTCGGCATTGCATTACGCTCATATGAGTGGAATGATTTTACCAGAATTAGTAGTGAGTTTTTAAGGCATCCTTTTTTCTCGCGAAGTTTTTTTAAACACGCCTTCAGAAATAGTTCAGATAAGCCATGATTTCAATGTCTTCTCGAAAGATTTGTTTTTTATTATATCACCTGAACACTTTCTGAGTGCATTCTCAATTTTATTTTCACTAACGGGATAAAAGGTCTTAATTTGTATCCAAGAAGTATAAGCATCAAATATATGATAACTTCTAAAGGTGGGTATTAACGTAGCCGATAGAGACTATAACCCAGGGTGAAGTCCTTTTTCGATAATTTAATGAATATGGAGACAGTATGTAGATATGGTCTGTGAAGCTACACCGGAAGGTCTTAAACTGTGTATAGAAAACTCCTACAGGCTACTTAAAGATGCGTGTGTAGGGGGTCTGTCCGCTCCAACAGTTGGGGCTCTTCTTGAACTCGGTTTGGAGGAATCTGCAAAAAGCTTCTTGATTTTCTCCTGCTTATTAAAAACTCAGACGAAAGGAAGACAAAAACATGAAAACTCCAGTCCCTTTGATTCAGATATCAAGGAAAATATTGAGGACTTTCTTGACAAAATTGACTGCCCAAGCGCACTCAAAAAGGCATTCTACAACCATGAAGTAAAGATTGAAACAATAAGAAACCTCGGGATCCTCCTTAAATGTGTAATACCAAATTATGATTGGAACAAAGATATAACAATTGAATTTTTAAAAAATCAGAATCCAACAATTAATGAAAATATCTTCGAGAAACTTTTGAATCAACCAGAAGCGATAAATACAGGTGAAAAATTTGCGTATGAACTTTTTGAATCTATGATAGATTTGTCAGACGCTATTAAGGAAAACGGGATATACTTGAACTGTAATACCTCGATTTTCGTTTTCCCAAAAATAGAAAAAGAAACTATTACGAAGATGGCTGATTCTCTATATTCTATCATATATGCATTAACGATATCTGTACGATTGTTTGGCGAAGAGCGGTCTCTTTGGCCAGAAATTATCAATTTTTACCCAAAAATAGGCGATTTAAAAAGACGAATGGACGAGCCTACTTAGTAAAAGTTCCCTTGTTCGCACTATTTTATGTTCGCCATATCATTTGTTGTCTGACTAGCCCTGTTATCGTCGTGTAAATGAAAATATTAACGCCAAACTTTTTGGTCATCCAAGATTAAAATGAGCATCGGGTAATTGAGCACTTTGGCGCCAAGTTCGAGTAGTTTTTTATAAATGTAATATATCAATAAATAATGGATAATAGAATAAGGTGCAATTCATCTTACATTCCGCACTTTACAACACCCTATTTTTTTATTTTCTCTGCAGCCGCCCTAACGCTGATCTTCTCCATTTCGGAAATTGTTTTTTTCACCCTTCTCATGTTGTTGATCCACTCTTCAATGAT
>JAJYVJ010000003.1 GCA_021792045.1 Thermoplasmata archaeon
AGTTTCGTGACGGCCATAACAGTGGGGTCACACCAGGTCTCATCCCGAACCCGACGGTAAAGCCCACTGCGTATCGTACATGTACTATGTTCCGCGAGGGCATGGGAAATACGATTCGCTGTCACATATTCTTATCACAAATACGATAAAATTCTCTGCAAACATGAAAATTTACCTCCTGTTTTATATATTCAGATCAAGAGCTAGGAATAGAATCAAGCTGGAAATAGAAACTTCTTGATTACCTCGACAAGGGATACAAATTTCTACCGATGATCGACAAAAATCGTCCAATCATTAAACTACCCTGTAACCGTGTTTCCTGAGAAGACGATAACCACTCTATAGAACAAACTAACAAATAACACATAAAAGGACGCTTTTAAATTATTTGCGAACTATTCGCACGTAATTGCTTGATCGCGTTACGTTTTTACGCATGGTGATGATTACCTTGTCACATTCTAGGCATACATATCCATATTCCTTAAGCTGTTGCTTATTTTTTATAGTCTCACGTATGTATGTCCTCTTCATATACACTGGTGTAACTCCTTTGTACCACTTATCATTTCTATGGAGTTTTTTGTGCTCAGCAAAATCATTTCTGTCTTGAATGTAAGCTACGAAGGGATACCCACCATGATCACTAACATATTGATCTAACCTCTTCTTTGTGCAATTTTCACAAATGGGGGCTTTTGTTCTCATTTTTTAGTACACTATCTCATTCTTTTTAGTGTATTAAATTTTTCAATTTGAATTTAGAAACACCTTAAATTTGTTCTACCCCTGAAAGTGTGCCTTATGCAATCATTAAGCTACACCGGCGATCTTTTCACTGATATTGACGGTTTGTTCCTGAAGCACTTGGAATAAAATCATCTCACACTATAAACGCAAAGGGGGCACCCCAATCCCGCAGGAGGTCAAGCGTGGGTGATGGATTGTCCTCTGTTAGGCGAATGAGTAGCAAGATCCCCATCAGCTCCAATATATTGCCGCCTTTCGGGTTCCCGACACATTTCCATTCAAGGTAATTGACTGCCTTTTCCTGAAAGCTGTGCCCCTCTATCTTTTCGAGACTGGCAAAGAACCGGCAGTGTTCCTTGCGATATGCGTTCATAAGAGATTTGAAAGGCCCGTCCACGGATTCTCCTATTGCCTTAAGCAGTCTGTTTGCTTCCACCCGCTCCTTCTGGAACAGGATGATCTTGAGCATGGCCGGAAGGGTGCCCAGGACTATGAGAAGCGCGTTCCTCTCCCTGTTGCAGAGTTCTACGGTGAAATAATCACTGACCAATCCTGTTTTCTCCATCTCAACAAGAACAGGGTCATCCTCAGGTTCTGAATTCAGACGCTTGCTGAAGAAGAGCGTCATGCCATCTCCCCTGGCGATCGCTCTCTCAAATTCACCCGCCTGGTCCCATGTGGACTGCAACGCATCATAATCAATGACTACGGCGATATGCTGTTTGCCATGTCGTCTCGGGTCACGACTACTGAAACGGGTTGCGCCTTTAATGTATTTTCCGGCTCCGTTGTTTATGCACCAGTTCATCACATCCCTGTGTATGATGCCTTCTATTTCAGAGGCTCTCGCCACGAAGGGGTCCCTTGGCATGTTCATCCTGTCCAGCGGGTCCTCTGCCTGGCCATCAGCGTTCTCGTAGCCTGAATATATGCTCCCGGTCTGCACTACGGGGTAGTGAGCGCCGGAACCCACAATAAGCCTCTCGTCGGCCGGTGAGGACACGAGTGACGGGTGCCATCTCTGGTAAGCTTCGGATATGTCCCTGAAGGCAGACACTTCAGCCTTGAATATCTCAAGGCCCCTGGTGGTGAGATCGTACCTGGTCTTCTGCCCTTCGCCGGTCCTGACAACGAGGACGTCTTCCTGGAGCTCCACAAGCACATTGCTCAGGGTTCTCCTGCTCATTCTCACGGCAGAAGCCAGATCGTTGAACCTGTGGTGCCCATCCCTGATTGCTCTAAGCACATCATCTCTGTTTTCGAGACGGGTCTCCTTCTGAACGGCGTAGGATGCCACTGCATAGCATACTTAAGGTGCTTAAAAGGTTTACCATATGGTATACCATTAGCAATCACAACTTAGCATGCGCCAAACATGGTATACCGAGTTTACCCAAATTAGCATACGATGTTTGGTCATCTACCGATTATGCGAATCGAAAAACAAATAATCAGGAAAAAAGTGGCGAAGTTTCCGCATTCCGTGGGTTTTGTAATTCCTAAGTTTTGGGCGGACCTTCATCAAATCCAGGCTGGCGACTCAATAAACGTAGAGGTGCAATTGAATCGACTCATACTCACGATTCCCGACAATCCGAGTGAGGAGGTCCAGAAATGACCGAACAGGAATTCAAATGGGGTGACCCCCGGCGGCTCCTTGCTCTCTGGAAGCAACTCACTGGCGAAGATCTCTTTTCAGAACCTAAACCGCCGGTGAAAAAGGAGGCCAAGCAAAAATGACAGAAAGAGAGAAAAATATTCCTAGCAAGAATAGTTCTCATAAAGATATTACCACTGGGAATTTAAACGTTTCTAAAAGCCCCGGGACTGCTCATGATATTGTCGATGCAGATGGGCCACATAAAGGTACTGATTTTGTCAATGATGATGTACGGGGGATAAAGGAAAAACCTTCGACCTTCGAGCAAATTAAGGACTTTGTGACCGCTTATCCGCGGGTATGGGAAGACGATCAAAGGCTACACGCCCTGAAACACGCCGAGACATTACGGAACGCTGCTGAAGCTTATCTACAAATTAACAAAAGTAAAATTCCCACAAACTCGGAGATAGCAGAATTCCGGGAGCTGGTCAAATGGCAGTTAATGGCGGACCTGACCGAGAATATAGGGCAGACTAATACTCAGGGTTTTTTGCTGAAAAATGGAAAATTCCATAAAGTGAGTCAGACAGATGACGGTGAGATATATAAAAAGTTAATTTTTTCAGCGCCTTTGCAGATAACCGGAATAACGGACCGTGACGGTGACTATTTAATAAAATATTCATGGCTAGACACCGCAGATTCAAGGCCGGCTGATGAGTTCCTGACCTTTATAAATTCAACACTGAAATTGAGCGGCACAGCAAGACAGGCGTTCGCTGAATTTCTTTATGCGTTAATCGGGCAAGCCAAAGAAAAGGGCATGATAGTGGATGATCCGACCCCCATTTCAGTGAGCAGGGACGGTGTGATCGGTGTTAATTTTGACGTGCAGAATATGAACACATCAGCTATACTTAGTGCCATCAGGGGTTTTCATCCTCGTTCAACGAACCCGAGGGCGTTTCTTTCGGCACTTTCTTATGCGACCACTGCACCACTGCACTACCACATCAGGAAATACAGTCCTCCGCAGTTCCTTACGCCTCTGCATGTATCGAATGGTATCACCGGGAGCGGCAAGACAACCACCTGTGCCATATTCGTGCTGAACGGATATGCACAAAGAAAACAGGAGGGGGTATTGGGACTCGAGCAGGTTCGTACAGCGTTCACATTGGCCCACAATCTCGGTGATTCAACCTTGCCGGTGATCATTAATGACGTGAACACAGAATGGTTGGATCGGCTTTCTGAACAACTCAAGAACATAAGTGAATCCAGTATAGCGAGTGATAGGGGCAGGCCGGATCAGACGATCAACCGGAGGGAGGTAAAAAGATCGATATTCATAACGATGAATCAGGAAATAGCCCTCGGAGACGACGCTGCAAGGGCGAGGCGTAACATACTAGAGTCCTATACCAAGGAAAACTTAGCGAAGCAGGACTTTCAGGCATACAACGCCTTCACGGATAGCTTGCCCGATGGCTTCATGTTTGGAATATTTAAGGAAATCTACCAGGGGAAGAACGTATTGGACGTCGTTAAGGAGGTGAGAAATATAACAAGTTCCAGTGGCTTCGTGAATTACGGAATAGGGAAAATTAACGAGTTGTGCGGGAAATATAACGTTGATCCGTTTCCATTGTATAACAGCGATCAGGTTGAAACAGCTGGAGGGCCTGCCGGAATGCTTTGTGAATGGTTTATAGATCAATGGAACAGACTGAACACCTTAGACGCGAGCGGCAGGGTATATGCTCCTTACCCCGAAGTGTCGGCGACTGAGCTGCACATCAGGGAAGATAAGGGGATTCACACAATCTATTTCACTGGAGCAGCCTACAAGGCCGCCAAGAACAGGCTTGGATTTAAATTCAATTCCGCAACTGACCTATTGAACAATATCGTGAATGATCCGATAGTAAAAGTGGTATTTTCCCTCAAAAACCATAAGTTCCAGGGGACGTCACTCAAGGCATTTTGCCTGGAATATAAGGGAGGTGGTAGTGACGAGTAACCCTGATTTATACAAGTTCTGTAATGGATTATTATTGCGTAACTACCACCATTACCACCTCACTACCACTGGTAACTACCACCATGTTACCCTATCTATATCTATATTTTTTAAAAAGGTGGTAATTTTCATGCTCTTTATGATACACCATGTGACGCATGCATGGGGGGTGTATCGTGGGAAAAACTACCACCGCAGGTTTTCTTAGAAAACACCAAAGAAAATGGTGGTATTTTCACATGGGCAAAAACTACCACCGTCGGCGGTTTTTATTTCTTATTTTTAATGCGGATAGCGGATTCTCTGAGTTTAAACGTGAAAAATGGAAGTGATCAGTAATGGAAGTGGTAATTGGACAAAATGGGATGCCAAAACTGGAAGATGTGTCATACGAAGCCGTTCACGACTGGCTTTTAGGGATATTGGTCAATCCAGTGGAAGTTGCGGACATAATCAAATACAGTGGAAATCCTGATCTGATCTTGGGTTACGTCATGCAGGTCCTGAAATATGACCGTGGCTATTTCCTGAAACTTCCTAACGGAAAGTGGTTTAATTGCATCGGTGAACGCGTGTCCTTCGGAGTTATCCAGACATTCAAAGATTCTGAATGGCACAAGAAGGGGGGCATCATTCTCCTGAATCCGTATGGTGGAAAGGCTGACAAGTATCTTGAAAGGAAGCTGGTATTTGGGCCGGTGACAGGGCTGGAAGATGGAGAGTTTATGAAAATGTTATCTGTGGAGGAATCGTAATGACCCAGCTCACCTTCGACAGCTTTCTCCAGGAAGCTGCAGATCCGGATGTGAAAAAAGTCACCGGGAAGCAGTACATCATGGTCCTCATACTGAAGGACTTCAGCGTTGCATGGACGGATAGGAACTGGTACCTGCATGAGCAGGACCTGGTTTACCTGGATCCAGGGTTGGCTTCACTGCTTGCTGAAAGGGGCATCGCAAGAAGGGCGGGTCATCAGGAGATGGCAACCAGGAATTTCCTTGAGGTGAGTGGATGAATTTCCGGGAATATACGGTTGAGAACATAGATCGCATAGTGATGATAAGGGAAGAGCTGAAAAAGAGGTTCGGGGTCATAGACCGGGACCTTGAACTCCTACTGGTAAAGGCAGCCGTCGAGCCCTGGGGCTTCGCCAAGAACAGGCAGCCGAAAGGTGAAGTCAACAGCTCATTGACAGGGAATTCTGGAACTCAGAAGCCCGGATCCCCGGTTAGCGCCAGCGCAAATTCCAGCAATGGTGAGGGGAAGGATCACCAAAATGACCAGAAGCAGGGCACTCATCCCATCTCCTGGAAGCAGAAGGATCTTATTCTAAACCATCTGGAGGGGCGGCTCGGCCCGGAGATAGCCAGAATGATCGCGAAGACCTGCAAGCCGCTAGACGGGTTGAGCAGTTCTGAAGCCTCGACCATTATCGATTTCATTCTCAGGGGTGGCAGGTGATGGGGCGCGGTCTATCAGAATTGCAGATAAACATACTAAGATTGGCCTATCAGAAACGGCAGGAACACATGAGTCCGGAGGCAGTAGCAAAGCGCAGAGAGGAGCGCAAGAGCTTGATTTTTATGGCGGCTTACGCCGGAGTAGATGTCCGAAAGGAGATCGGGGACGAACCATCGGACACCATTGATCTGTACTATGCTGAAATTTACAAAGAACTGTTCGGTTTTAGACCTATATACAAGTACGCTGACATGCAGGAGTCAGGAAAGCATTTTGATCCCAGTTCAATCGGAAATTATAACAGTGTTATGGCAAGCGTGTCCCGCTCGGTTAAACGCTTATGGAAACGTGATCTCATTGTATGGATACCTGCGACACGGACAGACCACTATGCGTTTTTGTTATTGACAGATAAAGGGATCGAATATCTCAAGGCTATCGGTTATGCCAGTGGCGAAGTGAACAATGGCATAACCGATAGGAAAGAAAACAGTCCACCATTTTTCAAGGACGGCATGGGAACTGCCTTAAGCTCCGGGAAGGAATGAAAGAATGAGCATGAAAGAACCGGCAGTCAGAGGAAGTTTGCAAGCCTTGTTCCTGAGGGCATAAAGGCAAGGCTGAGGGCGCTAAAGCAGAGGATAGCGGAGATACTCAGGAAATGATAGCGGCAGAAAAGAAGGACAACAGGAATGTGAATGAGCATGCGAAAAAGGCACCGAGATATGACACCGGCAAGGAGACCATAGACAACTTCGGCAAGGCACAGATCGGCAAGTCGGTAACAATAACGCTGAGGTCGGGCAGGGTCTAGTCCGGCATACTGAGGGGGGATACGGCCAGTATGACATCGCCCTGGAACTCCCCAACAGGAAGGTGCTGATCGTGATGAAGCATGCAATCGACCTGGTGAGTGTCCTATAACCTTTGAACTCGGACATCTTGGTCTATCCAAGGTTAATGGGCTTGATGAATATTCTAGAAATTTAGGGTACAAATGTTTCCTGCTTTCTGTAAATGCAAGACTAAATATGAGAAACAATTTCAAGCATGGAGAATGATTTCTATTCGAGGAGAATAACCTTTGCTTATTGAAAACACGAAGGAGCTGAAGCAGAGTTATGATAGAAAAGAGGAATGAGTACACATCTTATGCTCACCATTTTTTGGTTTTCCTAGATCATAAATTTTACAGATAATTCCTCAATTAATTCATCACTACTCATAACATCAGCGAACTGACGATCCATATCAAATAAGCTAATTTCGTGCGAAACTCTGATTCGATCAAAAACTCCATCGGAAACTAAAATGGTTCTAAAATTAAAAGATGAGGCGTCAAAAACAGTTGCTCTTACGCAGTTGCTGGTGGCTCCACCCATAATAATAACCGTGTCTACTCCAAGATTTATGAGAAAGCTCAACAAGGGAGTCCCAAAAAAAGCACTGGGCTTCAGTTTTTCAATAATTATGTCCCCATCTCTTGGTTTTATGGAATCCGAAATCTCAGCACCTTTAGTGTTCCGTAAGCACCAGTTTTCAGTGTTCATGAATTGCCGCTTCAGTCCGTAAGCACCCATATCTCTTTCCGATGAAATTGTGAATTTTGTGTAAATAATTGGAAAGCCCAATTTTCTCGTATATCCTAAAACTCTTGATATTATATTAACTGCCTTTCTGCCGTATTCTCCACAACTGGAAGGGAATTCTTTATCATGGCCCTCAATTCCTAACATATAATTTTGAGTATCTATTACTATTACGGCTGGTTTGTTGCCAATTCCAATTTTCTTACCGAACCCGTATTTCAAGATAGAATCTACCTCTTCAATCTTTATTTCAATTCTTGGGACATACGTTTATATCACTCCTTTCAGTTAGATTTATTTTTGCGTCCTAAAGTAAAGTTTTCTATGTCGTACTGGGCTTCTGCTATGTGAACAGCCATGAGAGATCCAGCGGCATCAGGATCATTATGTTCCAATGCCTTCAATATTGAAATATGGTTTAGAATGGATTTGGTTCTCCTCTCTGGCATTAATTTAAAAGTATCCCGTGGAAAATGCTTCCAAAGGGTCCTGATTATCTCAATTAGAAATTTGTTGCCGCTCATATTGTAGATTTTCATGTGAAATTCCTCATTAGCTTTTTGGTAAAGTTCATTATCATCGGATTCGTCAGCTCGTTTCATCACTTTAACCAGATCCTCCAAAATGTCCCTGTCTCTTGAGGAAAACCTATCGCATGCGACTCTGGTTGCATATCCTTCTATAACCCTCCTCACGCTATAGATATCCCGCACATCTTTGTCGCTCACATCTGAAACCATCACACCTAGATATGGTATCTTTACAAGGTAACCTTCGATACTGAGCTGGAGGATGGCCTCCCTGAGTGGGGTTATTCCGACCTCTAATTCTTTGGAAAGGGACCTTTGCGAAATGATCTTGTTTGGCTCTATCTCGCCATTTTGTATCATTTTCTTAAGCTTAACTGCAACCTGTTCCGCAAGTGTCTTTTCTACGTACCGATCTTTCATATTAAACAATCACTTTTTTGCTCTTGAAATTGTCTATCTCGCTCTGTTCATACCCTAAACTCAACATGATTTTTTCCGTATCTGACCCAATTTTGCTCTTTCCCGTAAACTTGATTTTTGCAGGGTCAGACAATATCTGCGGAAATGCCCCCTGCATCGTTATTTCTCCTAGATCATCATCGTTTACTTTTATTATACTCCCTCTTTCCCTGAAATGTTTGTCTGTGTATATTTGACTGGCATCATATACTGGTGCCACTGCAGCCTCTGCCTTTCGGAGAATGTTGATGGCCTCTTCTTGTGTATGTTCCTTCATCCACTCATCAATAATACGATCCACCATCTCAACGTTGGCTAATCTTGCCTTATTACTCTCAAATCTAGGGTCATCTAGCAACTCCGGGTGGCCTATGGCCTGGAATACTCGCTTGGCTATGGATTCTGCACTTGCAGACAAAGCGACCCATTTAAGATCCTTCGTCATATATGCATTTCTCGGACAAACCCGTGGCGAACGATTTCCCTGTCTCTTTTGAATCACGTGAAGTTGATCGAACTCTACAATATGCCCTCCTACTATCCACATCAGAGGTTCATAGAGGGCAATATCTATCATCTCTCCTTGATGGGTCTTTTCCCTTTTGAAAAGTGCAGATGCTACAGCATAGGCACCTGATAATCCGGCAATTCCATCGGCGAGTCCGAAGGATGGAAGTGTCGGTGGGCCATCGGCAGAGCCAGTCACATAGGCGAATCCGCTCATTGCCTCAGCTAGCGTCCCAAAACCTGCCAAATTACTGTAGATACCAGTCTGGCCAAATCCAGTCACTCTAGCCATGATAAGTTCGGGATTCAATTTGTGCAGTGTTTCCCACCCAATACCCCAGTTTTCCATTCTAGAAGGCCTAAAATTTTCGATCAAAACATCTGCCCTTTTTGCCAGTTTTTTCAGTATTTCTTGTCCCTCACTCTTGTTAAGATCAATCGCTATATTTTCCTTGTTCCGGGAGATCACTTTCCAAAAAAGTGGAACGCCATCCTTGCTGAGACCCCAGTTTCTTGACTCATCTCCACGAGGATGCTCTACCTTTATAACTTCTGCACCATGATCTCCTAACATTGTGGCAAGAAAAGGACCTGCAAACAGTGTCGAAACATCCAATACCCGAACTCCATCTAATAGTCCCACCTTTCAACCCCTCCTTTAATAATTCTTTCTTTAACAAAAATGCTTTTGATAAAAAGGTACATTATCGGTTTTCATTATTGCGTGATCTGCGGAAATGAAATCAGCATAGTGAAGGACGTACCCTTCAACTCTATTCCCATGAAATGGGCTTTGCGCGGAATGCGTCGAAACCAAATATATTAGCTCATCGGAGAAATCAAATTCCTTCAAAATAAGCCCCCCAAGCACCCCGTGCGGAATTTCTTTTGCAAGTTCCGTCTCTTCCACCTTCTCGCCATTTCTAAAGTACATTAAGGGTTTGTCGATGTCATGCAAGAGCAAAGCCTGAACAAGTAGAGGGATATCGACAGACAGACCCCACATGACTTTCACAGTATCGGCGAGGGCTAGACCTATTTCTCCCACTTCCTTCACATGGTCCATTAGCCTATATTGTGGAGCCAGAACTGAATATGGGAAATCCTCTATGTGAAGATAGTCACTTTTCTTTTTAACGTGGATCCAGACAGCCAAAACTTTCTCTGAGATACTAGATGATAACTGGGAGAGCCCGGGGAGGTATCTGGAAATAATGTCACCATCATTTTTTCTTAGCTCATCTGTCATGATATCTCGATCCCTTTTGTTTCTTTGCTGATTAGTATGATTACTATTCCTATTCCCATCATTATGATTGTAGTCAACAACCCTGCTATAAATCCGCTTGACGTAACTGCAAGCGCACCAACTACATATGGGGCAATTGCACCTCCAACTCTGCCACCATTATATGCAATTCCCATAAATAGCCCCCTCGCTTGGGTTCTGGGAACAAGTTCAGCAGTCCACGGGCCCAAACCCGCAAATATACCCGTTATTCCCATGCCAGAAAAGAATGCACCAGTATAGATAAGCGTATGGTCAAGAGAATAGATAAAAACCAGAGTACCAATCATTCCGATGATAAGGTAAGTAATAAATGATGGTCTTCTTCCAATCTTATCTACTACTAAAGCCCATATTATGAACCCTAGCAGTGAACCTAACTGTTGAACAAGTATGAATGAAAGGGTATGGATGAAAGTTATGTGTCTCACTTGTACCAAGAATGTTGGCGCAAACGTGAAGACACCCCAATAAACGTATTGTGCAACGAAAACAAAGAAAAACATTATTAGAACGTTTCCTAACTTGACATGTGGTACGGTAGCTTCTTCAGTAAACTTCTGACCTTTATTTTGTCTTCTCGCTAACCAAACCTTGGACTCGGGTGTTTTAAGTGCGACGTATATTAACATCAGTGCAGGGAGGGCACCAACTAAATAAACTATCTTCCAACCCCCATTGTTTAGCGTCCCACTATATGCAGTTGTGATGATGTCAACAATCATAACGGCAAAAAGAGAACCCAATGGCAGTCCCATTTGCATCAGTGCTCCACCTCTGCCTCTGTACTTCGGTGGCCATGATTCAGCCACCAAAGCAGCCCCAGCTACCCATTCTCCTCCCATCCCCATTCCCGCGAGAAATCTCAAGGCCCCGACTGCCAAGACTGTTGTTGCCAGAGCAGTTAAACCCGTGAATATTGAATATATAAGTATAGCTATTATGAGTGCTTTAACCCTTCCAATAACATCTGCTAACCATCCATTGATTATTCCTCCTATGATTAATCCAACAGCTTCTACTGTTCCAATTAAGCCTGCTGTCGCAGTACTGATTGAAAAGAATACTATAATGGCCGGCAATGTCAACGAAAGTATGTAAATATCGAAGACTTCGAAAAACCAACCAAATCCACTCGCAATCAAAGATTGCCATCCATCTTTCGATACTTCCTTATACCAACCCCTACTTTTCACAGGTTCCGAACCAACGTTCATATTTTTTTCATCTCCTCTAATATTCGCTTTGCCCTATTATAAACAGGAAAGTCTACAAATATGTCACCAACTGTAATAGAAGCATTACCTCTTGAGAGGGCGTTCTCAAATTCAGTTACAATCCTCTCAGAAACCTGTATCGTTTTTTGATCGGGTTTAAGAATATCTTTAATCACTGAAATCTGCTCTGGATGAATACAGTGTTTGCATCCAAACCCCAATTCTTTTGCTCTAATTGTACTCATTTTTAGTCCTTCCAAGTCGTGTAGCTTTGGATAAACACCGTCATGTGGTTTTTCCAAGCCAGCCACCCTTGATTCAACAACTATAATCGCTTTAGCCCAACTAATAATAAAAGAGGACGAGTTCCAGTCAATGCCCAAATCGAGTGAAAAATCCCCTTCTCCAAACGCTAGCGCTTGTATTCGTTTGGACGATAATGAAATCTTGCTTACCTTTCTAAGACCCTGAATTGTTTCAATAATTGGGATGAGTTTGGTATTCGGCTTCATTCTGTTTTTCTCTTCCAATTGTCTTAGCAACTTATCAATACTTCTTATTTGAACGGCATCTTCCACTTTCGGGACCAGTATTCCCTTGAGATGTGAGTTAAAGATATAATTCAAGTCCTCTCTCCACATGTTAGTAGAGAATGAATTAATGCGCACATACCAATTCTGATCGATGGAATCCATAACCTCACGAGCGCCATTTCTAGCGGCCTCTTTCTGAGGAACTGGTATTGTGTCCTCCAAGTCAAGTATTACTGCATCAGGTTCGTATTTCCAAGCCTTTTTTGCCTTTTCGGTTTCAGTCGCTGGGGTGAATAACATGCAATACAATGAAATAACATGATATATTGCATATATAAATTTTTCTTTTAACCCAACAGTATCCCAAATAATAAAAGTTCTTTATCTTAAAAGAAATTAATTATGACTAAAATTTCACAATGGTGGAGGATAATATACGGTTAGCGAAGGCAAAAGCTTATTTGAATGATGTGGGATTTTGAAAAGAGTTGTTGAAATTCAACCGAAACAGTTATACATCAGTGATATAGCGTATAAACTAACACGAGTTGAAAGATGAGGCTCTTTTGCCATAAATTTATGGGTTCAATCATTTATCAAAAAGTGTTCGAAGCAAATATTGTAAACCATTCAAATGTATCAAATGGCATGACGGTAATTCAATCTCTTAGCATATTCAGTTGCCACGCAAATTTATCATCAAGGATTATCCCACCTTTACAATGAAAACGAGAACCTGGCGATCCTCTTACCTTCATTTCCGATATTAAGGACTTTGGGTATATCCGACCGTTTCTATTCGCCATGTATGAAAAAGAACCAGAGAAGCGGGAAGGCCATAATATGATCCCATATGCTTGGTGAAGATACTTTTGCTTCAGGAGTAATACAACCTTTCAACACACGCATTGAGAGGGAGATACTGGATCGTATCTCAATCATGAATTTCCTTAGAGATTCTGAGAAAGTCTTGAACCGGACTAGTGATAAGTACCAGTAATTTTTGGATGGAGAGTATGTGGCATCAGAAACCGTTAAATTCTGTCTTCAAAGCCCGGCTGATTCTTTGGCCCGCCCCTCCTTTCCATAACAAAGTCCATAAAATCAGCACAGGTTTCCCTGGTCAGCATAAGGTGGTAGCCATTGCATCCCAGATCGATATGCACTCTTCCGCCATATTTAGAATGTTGGCACCAGGTGTCGTGAATCCTCTGGAAATATTCCTCACCGTTGGCTTCAGTAACAGTGCCATGGTAGTTATTATACATAACTCAATAAGTATTTGCGCATAGTGATATAGATCATAGTCCTATTCTTTCAATGAAAAAGCTATCTGTTGAGGACAGGGAGGACATGATTATAGCGTTGCAGAATGAAATTACAAGGTCCCCTGAAGCAAAATATGATCACCGACTCCATGGTGTGCTGATGGTTGCCAGGGGAATGAGCTGCTATGATGTCTCCGAAATCCTTGGTCACTCACCCAGGACAGTGGAATACTGGGTGAAGCAGTTCAATGATCGTGGCTTTGTATCACTGGTGGATCGACCGAGATCGGGGAGGCCTTCAAGGATTTCCGATGAAATCACGGACAGGATAGATAAGGATCTGAGAAAAGATCCGCATGACTTCGGCTACAGGCAGAACATGTGGGACGGCATTCTCCTGAAACAGCATCTCACAGATCATTATGGCATAGACATGGGTGTTAGGCAGTGCCAGAACATATTCCATATTCTGGGATTCAGGCTGAGGAGACCAAGGCCCATGATTGCCAGAGGCGATCAGGATCTAAAAGACAATTTTAAAAAAACTCCTTGATCTTATATCCGCAGAGGCAACCATCATGTATCTGGATGAGTGCCATTTCTATCAGCATGGCACAAGGTACAGGATGTGGGTGCCTCCAGAGGACCATGATCCAGTGGTGATCCAGGAACCCACCAGGAAAGGCATCAGTGTGTTCGGTGCTGTTGATCCCTGCACCGGCATCATGAGAACAGGCATCACTGAAAAGTATAACGCCATCACATTCCGGGAATTCCTGATGATCATATCCCCTCTGTCCGGCGAGATACACATGATCCTGGACAACGCGAGATATCACCATGCCAGGATCCTGAACGAATTCCTTGAGAACAATCCCAACATCATCCGGGAGGTTTTGCCCCCATATTCGCCTGAGCTCAATGCCATAGAGATAGTGTGGAAAATCATAAGATCAAAGGGCACACACAACAGGTACTTCCCTTCAATAGGAGACCTCATAATGGCAGTTACAGAACAGTTTGACCTGTATAGCAGACCGAATAATGTCCTAAAGAGATTATGCGCAATTACTTGATTCGTTATGTATAGTTTCATAAAGGTGATCTCCGTAGGCAGATATTTCCTCGCAGGTAGGACTCATTTTCATGAGTTCCACGTGGGCCTTCCGTATGGCCCCAATTGCATGGACCGGTTCCCTTCCGTGGTATGGCTCCTCCCTGATCCTTTCGCAGTAGTCCCTCCACCTCCCGCCGGACATATAGACTTCAATTGCAATTTCGGCCTTCCATTTCCTGTTGTACACTCTTCTGAACAGCCATTCCTCACTATATTCGCCAACCTTCCAATTTCGCCCTGTTCTTTTAAGCTGGAACGGATTATTTTCCACAGCGGTCGCCAGATGCATGCCATTATACTGTGCTCTAATAATCTTTTCTCACATGGGAATTGCTGAACACCTGAAGTCCTCTCACATCGGCAGGATCTTTGGAATTAAAATAACCGCCGAAAATTTTGGATCCTCAGGTCACCTAGCTTCTAAAACTCGGTTTCCTTACATTCATTTCTGCGATCCACGAGGGGAAAATCAGAGATTAGGGTAAAACCGGGGGTTATCGGTACTCCTGAACTCCAGCAGTTAACGAAATGGCATTTGAATTTATACAATTGATTTATTGTCCAATCCAGCTGGGGAGGGCTACAGGCAAATGATAAACCAGGTCTGCGCTTATTTTCATTATCCCCAAAAATTCTGCCTACTTCAAGAGGTTAAAATTTATTAACCGCCTATCGGTTAAACATAAATGACTGAGTGCATCCACGTTAAGGGTAAACGAACCAAGCGTATCTGGATCGCCTCGGCCTTTATTTTTGTTCTATTTCTTGCATCCATGGCATCTGTGCCGTTAACTCATCAAAAACCCTATGATTCGAGCGCAGTGAACGGTATGGAAAAACCCAGCATCAACATAGTGACTGATGTATTCTATTTTCAATCAAATTCAGCTTCCTCCGCAAACACTGGAGTAGGGATCCCATCGGTAAATCCGGAAACCGGCGGAAGTTTGTCGCCGACCGAAAGGTCGCTTGATCCGGCGTATGTGAATGAATCTGTTGATCCAACGGCATACTACTACACAGAACCCGCACCAATGGGTATAGCTGATTACGGGCTGAGCACCGGATCGGGGAGCCTGTACAACTCTTACTCTTATTCCACTTCCATGTTCATGGGAAAGGCTGATATCTCGTCCCTGTCGACATTGACTTCTTCCGGAAGTTCAGAGATGACATTTCAGCTGAACGTGAACCTGGTTTTTTATGACTCCGGAATAGAGTACGTGTACTGGATTCAGGACGTCGCCTTTGTTGTAACAGCTTCACCTCAGGCAATAGAGTTTATCGACAACGTGTGGAATATGTCCTCCCCCTCGGCCAGCATGCTGTCCTCCTCAATAGCTGGAAACGGGACCGTTGCCCAGTCGGGCAGCACCGGTTACTACTATTCAATTGCCAGCTACAATCTTCCCGGAAATGATATTTACATAAGCCTGCCAACGACTGCTGACTTTAAAGTCATATCCGGGGTTACTGCGGCAAACCAGCCGACGGTTGCATTCGAGTATAATGACGGATATGGCTGGGTCACATATGACAATACCGTGTTCAGGTTTGTCTCCGACCTCACCTCTTACCCTGAATTTCTGGTTGACGGTTCCAGCTACAACCCCTACGGCACTTTCTATGATGCGGAATTCATTCTCGGAGGTCCAGGCGGCGGCAGCGACACGACGGATTACGGTTCCGATGTCAATCTACAGCTTGAATACTGGAACGGAAACAACTTCCAGATGATAACCAACGCCTTTGACTTTGGGAGTGACACAGCCGAGGGAATAGAAAATGTGTATCCGACCGCGGATTACTACACGAGCACGGGTTCCCTCTTTTTTAACATGGAAGCAGGATACGGCACGCTTGGCCAGCTATATAACTACCAGGATGTAGGCATCTTGGACTTTACAACACAGCTTAGTTCCGGGACACTCATGGTTGGCAGTGACTCACACTCCTTCTCCGGCGGTTCGGCCGTCCTGACCCTCGCCCCCGGCACATATAATTTGTATCTGTACAGCACCCAAGGATCAGGGATGCTCCTATGGAGCACACAGGTGACTGTAACCGCCGGCCAGACTGTATCGGTAGCTTCTCCCGCAATTTACACAATAACTTTCCACGAGTCCGGGCTCCCCCTGGGTACGAAGTGGTCGGTTGTTCTGGGGTCAGACACACTGTCATCGGAAGGCTCTGCGATACAGTATTATGTGACCGACGGTGCATATTCTTTCAGCGTGCCGGGAGTTTCCGGATATGAGTCAACCACGTATTCCGGAACCGTCACTGTAAACGGCGGGGACCAGACTGTTGACATGACATGGGAACAGGCGCTTTACGCCGTCACTTTCTCAGAATCCGATCTCCCTCCCGGAACGGTATGGTACGTGAACGTTACCGGATTACAGCAGTCGGGACCGCTGGCCGGCCAGTCCTATTCAATCATGGTTCCCAACGGCAGCTACTCATATGTGGCGTCAACCTCTGACAAGAACTACCGCCCCTCATATGACGGTTCTTTCACGGTAAAAGGCTCCCCTCTTTCTGAGGCCATTGCCTATCTTGAGGTTACCTTTGCGGTGACATTCACGCAGTCGACACTCCCTCAGGGCATAGGATGGTACGTCAACATATCCGGACAAAGTTCCTCGGGACAGATCGAATCCCAGTCCTACACCGCTGATCTTATGAACGGAACCTACACATATACAGTCGCATCGTCCAACCGCATTTATTCTCCATCCCAGTATGCGGGCAGCGTTTCGGTCAACGGTGCTCCAGTCCCGGTTCAATTATCCTTCAGCCTTGTAACCTATAAGGTGACATTTTCGGAGACTGGACTTCCTTCCGCGGCGCCTTGGTGGGTGAATCTGACGGGACAACAGTCTTCCGGACCAATATACGGGTCGCTGTATTCCGTTGTGCTTGACAACGGGACCTACGCATACACGATATCAACGTCGGACAAGGAATACGCACCAGAGTCTTACGGAGGTTCGCTAACCGTCAGCGGGCCGCCCGAATTTCAGACAGACATAGCATTCAAGCTCATGACTTACCCGATGGTATTCACGGAGACCGGCCTGAATGCCGGGATATGGTATGTCAACATGTCCGGGAATTCCGAGTCGGCGGTGGCTGGGATGGCGCTGACATATACGCTGCCGAACGGTACGTACTCATACTCAGTTTCCACCTCGGACAAGATATTCCACCCCTCCTGGTATACGGCATCTGTTAGCGTAAATGGGGCGACATCCCGGTCCATTCCCTTTGAGGAGACATTATACCCGGTCGAGTTCTCCGAAACAGGTCTGCCGCAGTATGAAGCATGGTACGTCAATGTTTCAGCTTCCCCTTTCTCCGGTGCCATTTCCGGGACCTCTTATACTGTATACCTTTCAAACGGATCATATTCTTATGCAATCTCCACCGTGGACAAGGTTTACGGCGCATTATACAATGGCAGCTTCACGGTTAATGGTTCCCTCGGCATGGTGAAAGTAACATTCTCCAAGGTCCTGTACAGTGTGACATTTGCTGAATCCGGCCTCCCTGTCGGATCAGAATGGTATGTGAACATAAGCGGGATGGCATCCTCAGGACCCATAACAACCGGGAAGTATGTTGTGGGACTCTCCAATGCGAGCTATGAGTATTTTGTTCAGACCTCAGACAAAATCTTTCAGCCTTCATACAAAAGTTCGCTGACTGTCAACGGCAGCGCAACAGTTTCCCTGATAACCTTTTCAGAAGTTACCTATACAGTTTCGTTTTTGCAATCCGGTCTTCCCTCCGGTACAACATGGTACGTGAATCTTAGCAACGGCCGGACATTCTCCTCATCCACAGGTACGATATCGTTCACTGAATCCAATGGAACATACTCATACACCACAGCAACAACGAACAAGACCTATGAACCGACTCCATCTTCAGGTTCTTATACTGTGAATGGGGCTTCAGTCTCCAAATCAGTAGTATTCTCCTTGGTCAAATACACAGTAACATTCACTGAAACCGGATTATCTTCAGGAACAACATGGTACGTGAACGGTTCCGGCATATCGGACCATGAATTGTCACCAACTAACATATCCTTCAATCTTGCCAACGGCACATATTCTTTCATTGTTACAAACCTCAGCAGTTATTACACAACCACCGTGCATTTCACCGTGGTAATAAACGGTAAGAATGTTACCGAGACGGTGGACTATTACCACTGGGCCTACATAACAGGAAATGTATCGCCAGCCAATGCCACAGTAACAATAAACGGTCAAGCTGTATCCCTTTCATCATCAGGGGCATTCAATGTTTCTGTGGCAAACGGGGCATATCATGTTGCTGCATCCATCCCAGGATACACATCTTACTACAATAACTTCACACTGAATTCCGGCAATGCAAAGAACCTGACAATAGATCTAAAGACTGTATCAAAGCCATCGACCATTTCCAGCACTGAAATGTATGCCATAATCGGTGCTGTGGTTGCAATTGCAGTAATAGGTTCTGCTGTGGCACTGACTAGAAAGAGAAAATGAATTGTCCCTACTTATTTTCGCAATAATGTTTAGCAGTAAACTAAATACTTGTAATGTGTGACGCAAACTTGGCTTCCCGTATGCCAATTAAGAAAAGAAGGAGCCTGTGAAAAAATAGTCGAAGCGAGACAATCGATCTATTTTAATCTATTTTCCTGACCACAATATTCCCGTTCGCTTCATAAAAGCCTATATAATCTGTCTTTGACACCTTCAGCTTCTCTGCAACTTCCTTAGGTAGGGTGATCCTCAGGGATGCCCCTCTTGGCGATGTCTTTGTTACTGCTATGAGTTTATCTGGCATTGAGAGGGTAATAGGCGGGATAAGTTAAATTCTTTCGGGAGCACTCACTATTTTTAATAAACCAAACTGTTATAGAACTGTTAAATATTGAATGCCCTTAGGTGAAATATGGCGGAAGAAAGAGCGGCAGTTCTAATTGACAACTATTATCTTAGGAAAGAGGTCCTGGACAATTATGGCGGAAAATCGGCAAGATTCAGACTGGACTATGAAAAATTTTCCGATCTCCTCTGCAGGGATATAAATGCTTCGAGACTCAGGACATACATTTATGACTGCCAGTTCAAGAAGGAGGAACCTTTCTTCAATTCTTTAAATTTACAGAATAGTTTTGAAATAAGGCTGGGAGAGTTTAAATCCAAGGATAATGGTGAAGTAACACAAAAGCAGGTAGACGTACTCATAGTGATGGATATGATTCAGCTGAGCCTTAAGGGAAAGGTGCAGCATATAATCCTGGTTTCAAGCGACAGTGATTTCATTCCTGCTGTCAAGTTCGTGAAGGAGGAGGGTGTCAAGGTTCACCTGAGAACCGCGCTGAAGGACCTGAAACTGGAACTTGCAAAATCAAGTGACACCAGAAAGGCATTGGACAACACTTTTATGGTTGAATGGGCTAAAGACACGTATCCATAGAATCACCATGGCCGGTAAATCTTATCTCCTTTTCAGGATTGAAGTAAATGGCACTTGCGTTTGTGGAGAAATAGTGTATGAACGAAAATGATGTAAATGGGGAAGGCCAGGGAAAAAATCTGTTGACGGATATAGAGTCTTTCGTAAACAGGTATCTCTCAATTTTCCCTCAGACAGAACTGAGCATCTGTCTGATCAATGATAAGGGGAAATATGTCCCAACACTGTGCAAGATAGAGATAAAACTGGAAAACTCTGGGAATTATAAGGATCAGGATCTCGATTACGGCGATGTCAGGTTTATCAGATTCCATTTTCCGACAGAACAGTTTGCTACCTACATTGAGTCACTTTACAATGAAAAGACCATCGGAATCCCTGCAGTCGGAAATGTCGCGCTTAACGTAAGGTCTCCCTTTCAGATAGATATGAAAATGACGGGCAGGTATATCCACAAGTACAGCCAGGAACGCTGGTTCTACATTGCAAGCGACTGGCCATACTATCTCTTGACAATGCAGCTTGAAGAACAGAATGTAAACTATCAAGAACCATTACTCAGGAAAAGCTTGCCGGCTTATGCACAGTATAATTTTGCGATAACTGATTTCTTCGGTCTGCTGGACAACTGGCAGGTGGCTCAAATGAGAAACGTATTCGTCGTGGTACCGGACCCCAGAGGGAAGATAGAACATCTGCAGTTAACAGGCAGCGCCATCGTGGTTTCCCTTAAACAGGGTAGCTGCTCCCTGAAGGATCTTATCGTCAAGGTGTTTGCAAAGAAAGGCGAGATGGTTGATTCCGGGAGGGAAATCATGCCGGAATCAGACAAGATAACTCTGGACCTGGGGTTTGAGCCGGAATTTGTAAGCGTTTACCTGCTGGAGAACGAAACGGGGGAGGAAATAGACTGGAAGCAGATTGATCTGATCTGGGGAAGCAAGACTAACGGAGCAGGGATAGGGACAACTGAAGAATCACTGGTTCAATGGATTGATAGAGGCGAGGGAGAGAACGTTGAGTTTAAGAGCGAGATTGATGTAGATTCCGCCAAACTCAATTTTAGAAAGTCAGTAACTGCATTCTCGAACACGAGAGGGGGCCTGATCTTCATTGGCATAGATGACGAGGGAGTAGCCAAGAAAGATTGCGATCTCGAAGACGAAACGATTACAAATTATGTACAGGAAATTGAACCAGTGCCCGAAATCAGTCTTCAAAGAATTGTTGTTGATGGGAAGAGAATCCTGGTGGTGAAGGTTGAGGAAGGGAAGGATAAACCCTATAATCTCAAGAATCAGGGAATATTCATAAGGAGAGGCAAAACGAACTCCAGAGCGGGCAGACTCGAGATTCAGAAATTTTTTGAAAAAGGGAACTGATCATCGAGAGAGTTCCATAAATGCGTAAGTTAGACCAGAGAAATGATCCAGAAAAGTTGTCCTTGAGTCTATACAACCTTTGGTATACTATGATTAATGTTTATGGTGCCCTACCGTAAGAGGATTGATAAGCTCCAGAAGACTCTAGTGTTATGTCAGCTTCATTATACGAATCACTGGTTGGGGAATATTTGGAAACTGAAGGCTATCTTGTATACAATAACCTTAAACTGCTATCAAAACAAGAAATTGACATTTTCGCTTATTCCCCGAAGAAGGAGACAATAATTGCAGAGGTAAAGGCCATCAATCCAAATGAGAAACAAATTAAAAATATAGTTTCCAAATTCGACAAAGACGAAATATTGCCATACCTCAATGAGATGTACGGGGTAAAAAGCTTCAAGCTCATTCTTTTTTGTTGGGATTTCTATGAAAATGACGAATCTAGAAGGAGATTTGGCAAAAAAGTCGGTTTTGATGATATAATTACTTACCCCCAAGTTTTGAAATCTATAATAAACAATATAAAGGGGGTTAGGAAGAAAGATAGGTGGTTATACGATGTCAATCGCCCAAATTCCGTATTGTTACAAATTATATACGATGCTCTTTTGCATGGATCCCAATATTTGAACGAGAATGACTTTAAGGAGTGAATTATGATTTCCGACAAGCTAACTGAATTTGTGAAATGTTTTGACTTCAAAGAGGCTCCAAAACAAGCTCCAAAATTACCGGGGGCATATCTGTTGAGGTTAAAAGGAGGAAAGAAATTCAACAGAATCAATGGAGAGACAGACATCGTATACATAGGGAGCACAGACAACCTAAGCAGGCGTTTCTATGGATATAATCACCCAGGACGTTCTCAATACACTAACCAAAAGGTAAACGATTTTGTAATCAAATTTGGGCACGATGTTGAGTTTATGTGGAAAGAAGAACCAGACGGAGAAAGTGCAAGGATCACAGAAAGTGAATTGCTAAAGAAGTATCAAAAGAAACATCACGAGTACCCCCCTTTGAACGGTGCTAGTGTGAGATCATTGGAAAAGACGTTAACGGACGAAAAACTTAATTTAAGTGACGAATCTAGTACCGATTTTTCCTCACCTTGAAACTTATCAACAATCATTAATAAGAATACAGGGACTTTACATTACTACTTTTACGAGTTAAATGTGATCGGCAAGCGAAATGATCCACCCCATTTATGATTTTCAATCTCTTTTCACTTCTCCCTCTATGGTGGTAGATTTCTCTTCCTCAAGCCCCTCAGTCTGTAGGGATCTCCCTTTATGTTGACTGTTAAGCAGTGATGCAGTATCCCGTCAAGTATTGCTGATGCCTGTGTGATACTTGCTAGAACAACCGGTTAGATTCCTCCCGGTTCACCGGCAGATATCCTATCTCATCTATTATCCTCAATGGATATCTGGCATATTTGCGAAGCAGGTTCTTCAAGTTATCCTTTATGAATTTCTCCCTAAGATCCTAATATATCGTAACTGCGGAAAGATTGTCCTTGTCGATTATTCCTATCAACATAGGCAGAAAAAGCCTTATCATGGCTCATGCAGAATCCTCTGTGGTGTTGCGGCAACTTTACCGATTTTAGATATTGTACTGGCCCCTTAATTGATTGGACAACATTGGCTTATGTCTCTATAAATATATTAGAACCATTATGGAAAGAGGGTTTGGGGGGAAACAATGTCTGATCGGAGACACTGGAAAGCAGAGGAGAAACTTGCACTGATCAACGAGATCAGGGAGAAGGGACATGTTGTTGAGACATGCAGGAAGTACGGAGCAGATCCAACCATGTTCTACCGCTGGAAGGAATCATACGATACATTCGGCATGGAAGGCCTCAGATCCCGCTCACGATCGATAGATCCCGGTCTCCGCAGGCTCAAGAAGGAGAACGAGCGCCTGAAGAAGATCATAGCAGAGAAGGATCTCGAAGTATCATTGCTGCAGGATGCATATAAAAAAACGAGGAGGAGAAATCATTGATCGCCGATTACAGATCGAGAGGGCTGAATGTAACAAGGATCCTTGCTCTCCTGAAGGTTCCCAGGAGCACGCATTACTATTCTCCACCATCCCTGCAGATCAGGAGAGGCAGGAAAGCTTCCCTGATCACTGAAAGGATCACTGACTCCGGAATTATCGCAGTCACTGATGAACAGATCCTGATCGATATTACGGATCTTCTTGGCAGGGAATTCGTCTGCTATGGCTACAAGAAGGTTACGAAATACCTGCAGAGGTCCGGATACATCATCAACAGGAAGAAGGTCTTCCGCATCCTGAAGGAGAATAATCTCCTCAACCATACGTACAATTACCGCAGTCCCGCCAGAAGGGTTGTGGAATCCACAATCCATGTAATGGAACCCAATGAGGTCTGGGAGATGGACATCAAGTATGTCTACATACAGGGAGAAAATAGAACGGCATACCTGTTTGCCATACTGGACTGCTTCACCAGGGAGGTTGTGGGAAAGTATATGGGATTCCACTGCACCTCGCAGGGTGTGAAGATGGCGATTGATTTCGCATTCCTGGCCAGAGGGATTGTCCAGATAAAGAACGTACGCATAAGGAGCGACAACGGCACTCAGTTCGTGAGCAGGATCGTTGAGCTGTTCCTGTCCTCATGCAACATCGCGCATGAGAGGATACATCCTGCAACACCGAAAGAGGATGCACATATCGAGTCGTTCAATTCCATCCTTGAGAAGGAAGTGATAAGGAGGTTTGAGTTCTCCTCCTTCGAGGATGCAGAGAACACAATAACCAGGTTCATCTCTTTCTACAACAATGAAAGGCTACACTCTGCAATCGATTACGGAACGCCAGGGGAGGTATATGAAAAATGGAAAGAAAGCATAATAAAGGGATCGGCATGAGTCATAAGCCAATCCTGTCCAGAATTAGGGGTCCAATCCAATATCTGTGGACTGTTGTCCAAACATTTAAGGGGGCAGTACACCCTCCTATTCCTACGAAACAATAATCAAGGCAAATAATTAAGAGAATTAGTATTAGGAAAGATTTTGATAGCGAGTTTCATGTGTTCCGAGTGCCGTAGTTTCCTTGATCCTTACACAAGTGAAGACAGCTCGTACGCAATGCTGAAGAGCGAAACCAATTAAATGGAATTAATTTTTACTTGTTTAGGAAGCTAATTTGGAAGATTTGATTTGAATTCATCATAGGAACTAGCCATACTAAAACTTATTCCGCCGACTGCTCGGAAGTGGCGCAATGCACAATTCACCTTATCTAGTTCTTCTGGTGGAACAGAACCAATTGTTTCAGCAATCTCACTATATCCGAACTTAGTTTCACAAACGAGATGTATCTTCGGCATCTGCATTCCTCCCACCAAAGTTCGTTGATAAATTATGGCCCAATCTGGTCTGTATCTTCCTCTCGGAGTTTCAATATAATATCTCTGGGGCAACTTGCAAAAGACATTTACCTGTCCATCTTCCTTTAAACCTTTCGCGAATATTTCTTCCGATTTCACATCACAGATAACTTTGTCGTACACAGAGTTATTCGCCTCGATCACGTGCTCTTTATAAGAGGAAACCTCCTTTTCAAATATGTCTTCGGAATATTCGCCCCCACCAGTTTGATATTCTGCACTCTCTATTTCCATTTTGATTTTTTTTGCATTAATTATTTTTATTGATCCAGATGTGAACTGTTCAGGGTTATCTAGAACATCTTTGATTCTGTTTGACTTTAGTAAAATCTCGCTGACTGTTTTTCTTGTCAGACCTGTCTCAGAAGCCATTCTTGTTATAATATCTGGCACAACATACTTGATTTCCGAATATTTAATTGGCTCACTTTCAGTTTCAAAAGTTTCCAAGCCATCTGTTGTGAAATGGAGGGTTGCTCTACGGATGTCAATTATAGGTTTCTTGACTATCAAGTTGTCCTCTATCGCTACCTTGCATTCTTCAATCAATTTTTCCGTATTTATCCTTGATTTAAATGTTGTTTTAATTTTCAATTTATTCCATATTTCTCTGAATTCTCCATTAAATACGGGCTCTCTTATTTTTGAGGTCACTTTGTTTTGTCTGTTTTCTACCGGTGGTTTCTTGATGAATCCATCGTTTTCATAGTCCAGCTGCAACCCCCGTGCAAAGTCTTCATAACTTTCATTAGCGATCACAGTTAAAACATTTTCAGAAGATTCTTCATATCTCTCACCACTTTGAGATATTGGAATCCTGAGACCCCTACCTATAGTTTGTCGTTTCGTAATATCAGAATGGGACAACCTCAGAGTGCAAATGTTGAATATGTTTGGGTTATCCCATCCTTCCCCTAGTGCGGAATGCGTAAATATGAAACTAGTTGGGGACTCAAAAGATATTAGTCTTTCCTTGTCTTGCAATATTTCTTTGATTTTATCCTTGTCTTGAGCTATGCTCTTGAATGTCTTCTTAGGGGAGAAATATGCTCCTCTGACCATTTCAGGTTCATATGTAATCCAATCAGGATAATTTTGCTTAAGTTCGTTAAATAGCAAATCAAACGTATTACGAACAAAGAGATATTTTTCTGGGTTTGTCTTCGACAGTTCTTCAACACCACTTGTCTTCGTAGGATCTATTTCTTGATAATCTGAGACTTCATCAACAAAAAATAAAGACAAAACTTTGACGTTTTTTAGTTTCAGTTTCTTTTGTTTCTCAAAATGAATTAATATGGTCTCTCTTATTTGTTCTCTAGCTGTCTCAAGGTAAGTATCACCTATTGCATCATTCAGGTTTATCTTAATGTGATTTGATAACTCGATAAATGTATCATTTGGATCTCCGCTGATGTTTGTCACTATCAAATTTTTATAGGCTGGGTTTCTGGTTTTCTCATGCAAGCTGTCTGATTTAGATAATATAATTATCTTTTCTTCCACCCCCTTAGCGGTTCTTACCTTTGCTGCCACTTTCGCTCTAATCTTGGGCATCAATGCAACGTTAATTAACTTCACAAGTGGGAGACTTATTTCGTTTTTCATAACGGTTCCAACAACGTCAATTGTTTTAACTAATCCTAAATTGTGTGCATCCAATGGCGTGAGTCGATAAATCAGATGACTTTTGTCGTAATCCAAATGCGTAGCAGAATATCTAAGAATGAACAAGGGGTTTAAGTTATTTAACGCACTGACAGAAAGTTCTGAACTCATCTTATGTGGTTCATCAAGTACTAGCACAGGTTGTGTTTGTGCTAGCATATCAATTCCGCTTTCAGCTATAAATACATCATCTCTTCCCCTTTCATATAGCTTATTTATATCTTGTTTGTTGAAGGACTGAATAGTGATTACCATAATTTCTAGAAGGCTGCTCCTGCAAAAAACTCCGAGGTCTGTCAGTTTATCTGACGAGAATACCCTGTATTCGTATGCTTTGCGTTCATACAATTTTTTGAAATGTTCCCTTGTCAATCTCAAATTTGCAAGAACGCTTTCTCTTATGGCAACAGATGGGACAACAATTATGAACTTTTGTAGACCAAAGCGTTGACTAAGCTCTAAAATTGTCCTCAGAAAAATATAAGTCTTACCAGTTCCAGTTTCCATTTCAATATTGAAATTTGGTCTGTCATAGAGATCTTTGCCTGTTAACGATTTTATTTTGCTAACTGCAATTGAATTCTCCCTCTGAATTTTTTCTAGATTCTTGTTCAGTAAGTCTAATGAAATTATGTTTGGATTTGGATTGATTCCAAAGGTTTTGTGTGCACTTTCCTTTGCGATGATGCCTTCAAAGAGCTCAGTTACAGATTTTATGGCCTTAAGCTGATACTCCAGGTTAGATAGAAATTTTATATTTACAGTCATTTAAATCAAACCGTTTCAACTCTATATTTGCGACTAAGGTTTACCTTCTGGGTGTCCGTTAGGAATCTATCCAGCAGTATGACCTTATCGTCTTTTCCGATTTCTAGCTTTTCAATGTATTCATCCTTTATGTCTGAATCAAAGCACATCCATAGCGTGTTGACCTTATCTGATACTTTGTAGAATTTATTTCTATCGTCTGAAATTTTTTCTATATTTGAATCCAACTTGAAGCCTTCTTTTAGCATCAGTTCAAACACTAGAAACTCTTCATTAACATTTATAGGTCCATTCACACTTAGTTCGATTTGCTTTGTGACGGTTCCCAAATCCATTGATAAAGAATCATCCCAAATAAAGCAATTAGATTCGGAAAGTTTGAAGGTCTTAAACCCTAAATCAATATGATTTTGTTCCGGTAGTTTTTCTTTTAGTTCAGTTTTGATTTGTGTGATGACCCTTCTAATTCTTTCTTTACAGACATCTGCTATGGTCGAATATTGTAATTCGAATGCTTCATGGTTTTCTGGTATCTTTTCTGGAAATTGAATTAGTATAAACCTGCGGGTGTTACCATCTTTAGCATTTAAAGAGAGCACAGCTTGTGCAGTGGTTCCCGATCCAGCGGTAAAATCTAAAATAATGTCATCTTTTTGAGTTACGTACTGCACAAGATCCTCGATCAGATAGGGAGATTTCGGATTGTCAAATACTTTTTTCCCATCGAAGAGAGCGCGTAAGTTCGTTGTAGCTGTATCACTAGTATAGTCACTGTCATCTAGGAATGATTTCATCTTTAGCTTTTTCTCCTCGCCATTCTTAAAAAGATAATCAATTTGGAAGATATCCCACTCCAGTTTCCCCTTTCGCTTTACCTGTTTTCCAATAAGCTCGGAACGTCTCTCTTCAACTGCTATCTTTTCCCACCTCCATCGTCCCTCCTCGCCATTTTCAAGCCTAGGATATACCTCGATTGAAAATCTTTCATCTCGTTGTAAGCTAATTTCCTCCGTTAATTTATCGACATAAATCGCATAGTACAAATTCTCTCTGTCCTTTCTTCTACTTCCTGACCCCCTTTTCCTCAGACCTGTTAGGCGATAGCGCTCTCCATTTCTACTGTCTGTTTTATTGTATTCTTCCAAAATCTCTGGCGAAATTGGTAAGCCTAGAATTTCGGCGGATTCGGATTTACGGTATAAGAAGAGATGTTCGCTTGCTACTGCTATGTATTTCTTATCACTTCTTCCTGATGGATTATTAACCACTGTAATATCTGCAACAAAATTTTCTGGTCCAAATATCTCATTCATCATTAACCGTAGATTGTAGGACTCCTTGTCGTCAATACTTACAAAAATGAACCCATCTGGCTTTAGCAGATAGTGAGCTAGAAAGAGGCGTGGATACATCATAGATAACCAATTTGAATGAAACCGCCCACTAGTTTCAGGATTGGTGGTAACAAGCCTGCCAGATTCCTCTGCTTGGGAAGTATATTTAAGGTATTCTTTCAAATTGTCTGCAAAATCATCCTTATATATGAAGTCCTTTCCAGTATTATACGGAGGGTCGAGATAAATCATTTTGATCTCTCCTTCATAAGCCTTTAAGATAATCTTGAGTACTTCTAGGTTCTCGCCTTCGATGAAAATATTTCTGGTACTATCGAAATTAATAGATTCTTGACGGAATGGTGCAAGCGTACCTCTTGAAGGTCTATCGCGAACACGAATTGAGTTGGACTTTCCAGCCCACGATAACATGTATCTTTCATTTCCTGAATCAATGTATTCTCCTATCGCTTCCTTAAATCTGATTATATCAATTTTATCCTCAGCAAAGATTTCCGGAAGGGTTTCTCTTAGGTTTTCTATACGCTTTTCTTTAATGTCCAATGATTCTTTGTCTAGCATATCTTATCTCCTCTGAAGCAACATAGATTGCAGTTTTATAGATATATAGGACATGATCCCCTTTCTATATTAAAATTAATTTTTTCTGGTCTATTGATCCGATCCAATATCTTCATGTGTTTCTATTCCCTAAGGCTGTGATTGGGTGTAGTGTTGGAACATCCACTTACGACACTGTAATTTTTTTTACAGGAGAACTGTTCAATGCATTAAATATATAGATAAGATTTTAACAGTTGCCTCATGAATTTCAACAAAAATTTTATTTCCGGAAATGTATGTAATAACATGGACCAGCCCCAGAAGTTCCCTTTGCCTAACTTAGGAATAGCTGTTAAAGGATTTCATGGCACAAAGAAGGGATATGCGGGCAAAAGTAAAGAGAGCAATAAGTTTCACAGAAGCAATGAGGCAAATGATTGGCTTGGACATGGAATATACTTTTGGGAAAATGATCCGAGCAGAGCAATAGAGTGGGCAACCAATAAGTATGGAGAAGAAGCAGCAGTCGTTGAAGTGCCAATAAATCTAGGAAGATGCCTAGATCTGACTCTACTTTCCCATACCGAGTACTTGAAGATTGCATATGATAGATACATTCAGAAAATGAAAAGTATAGGGAGAGACATAACAAATTATGAAACGAAGCCACATTTTTTAGATTGTTCTGTGATAAATTATTTAACCTCAGAACTTTTTGATGTTGATACGATACGGGCACCTTTTGATATTGGAGAACCTGTATTTCCAGGATCATATCTGCATAGAGGGTCTCACATCCAGTTAGTCGTAGTAAACGAGGCAAGTTTAATTGGAAATGTTTCTATTTACTATGAAGCTTGATGATGAACTGAGAATTTCTAACAATATTAATATAAGAGTCACAAATATATAATATAATGAAAGATAGTAGACAGTATAGGGCATATGTGGCTTCGCCCCTGACCGGACTTGATGGGGCAATGAGAAAAACTGTCTACGAATTTATCGAAGTCATCGAAACAGAGTGTCAGGGAAAGAACATATTCCCCTATATACCCGGAAAAATCAGCGATCCTGTAAGTAACCCTGAGTTATCACCAAGCTTTGTTTATCAAACCGATCGACAGCGAGTGAGAGAGTCCGATGTCTTCATTTTATTAGCTTACAGGCCGAGTTTCGGAGCCGGCCAGGAGGTTGAGATCGCATATAATGCGTTAATACCTATGATAATACTTCAACCGCAAGGAGGTAAAGTCAGTAGAATGGTTAGCGGAGTACCGTTGTCTTTGAGGCAAATCTATGATTTTACTGATAAAGATTCTCTTAAAAATTCTTTAAATGAGGCCCTTTCTAAACTTATGCCGCATATTGAGAAGAGGCACAGCGATCTGTCGTCCGCCGCTAATTTGAACTTTGGTGGTAGCGTTAAAAAATTCAGAATGCAACGGAATTTGTCTCAAGAAGACTTAGCTAAGGCAATCGGGATTGCACCTGAGGAAATTGATCATCTGGAAAATGAAGATAAGAATGTCATTAACCCGTCTCTATTTTTAATAAACAGGATATCTACAGCATTGAACATTGATCCGGCCCAGTTGACCTCTCCAAGTTTCTATGAGAAGAAACTTTATGAAATTGCAGAAAAGCTGCCCATGATTTTTGCTCAGATAAGCAGTTATTCTATTAATGAAACCAGAAGCAAATCCCACGATCTAAATGAGAAGGATATTCTTAAAATAGTTTTTAGACTTCTAGTGGATCAGTTGTGAAACAATGGGTTCTTTTAAAATTGAAGATCTGCCAATAAAAATAAAAAGGAACGGAGTTCAAAGATTATTCTCAAAGATACAGCTGGATGACATAATTACAAAATTGATTTTAAGAAGTGGACTAACTGGACCCCCAACGGACCTTTTAAAAATTTGCCAGGACCTTGAATTAAAATTGTATGAAGAAGATTTATCAACCGATGGATATTTAGTAGAATCCCCAGAAGGCAAAGGCATTATTTTTTACAGAGGCCCAAAATATTTAGCGGGATATAGATGGAGATTCACAGTAGCTCACGAGATAGCCCACTGGGTGCTAGAAAAAATGACAAATGAAAATAACAGTCATCAGGCTGTATTGGAAAAAATAGAAGATTGGTGTAACAACTTCGCTGGCAAGTTGCTCATACCAGACCAATGGTTAAACCCAGCCGTTGGAGAAGAATTGACAAACTTTTCTCATTATTCGAATTTGATAAGAACTTTTGAAGTCTCAGAAGATGTGTTGGTGAGAAGACTCTGGGAAACAATGAGAATTTCTACAATAACAAGTGTGTATTCCGAAGGTAGGTTAACGGTCAGTTCTAAATGGCCAAGCAATCTCAATATTGAAGTTAATGAACTAGAAATGGTTTCAAGATTGATCAAAAACGCACAGGCTATTCAAGAACCAGGACAAGCTACAAGGCGGCTTCTAATTGGCCCTATAATTACATATGGCGCTAAAAATAGCATAAAGAGATATTATATTATTTCACTGACCACCTATTAACATCTCAATGAACATGGTAATAGTATCATATTTTTGTTCCACGTTTTGAATTGTAAAGGAAATCCTACAATGAGATTTCGACTGAAACGTTAACTTTATAGCAAAACTTAACGGTGTTTATATATCCCTAAAGGGTAGCCAACGTAGCGTCCCTCAAATTGTGTAAAGTTAAGTATATCGCTTATTGGAAGTTGAGCTCATACGTGTATTATGGGGTTTCTTCTGTGATCCTTGTTAGCTTGGTAAATTTATCAATGCCGTTCAAATTCCGGTAGAAATAGACCAACAGACAGAGTGTAAAATGAACGCTATCTGTGTGCAACCACCTCTATACAAACAGAGCTATCATTGCAAGAACTGAAACGATTCTGGCAAATAGTACGAGCTTGAAGCTGAGGTCGGAACAACTTTCTTTCATCAGCAGCTGCATGAAATTAGAGATTAAAATAGGGTCATAGCTCAATGCATACACTCTGTGCATGTATATTTCAACACTCAAATCCCTGAAAAACATCTTTCTGGGTTAAACCATTACAGTTGCAAGTCGGCGTGGTTTTTATTGGCTTGGACGCAATGTTGCTGGTCGTTTCTTCTTGCATTCCTTTTCTGTGCACGGTCAGTGTGGGTGTATTATTTTACCATCTTCGAGCCGAGGGGTAGTCATTTGTTACCTGCCTGCGCCCACTGAGATGTATTTTACAGATGGTGAAAGGATGGTCATCATTCTGATCCGAGAGGCCATTCTCGATTGCTTCTACAATGACTGCACAACTCAATAGGTATGATCAGCTGAATACATCTCCCCAGATGCACCTTGCAGGATATGCTGGATAATATACAGAGTACATGCATATTAGTTCCGACACGCTGCGGAACGCTTCCGTGAATGCCACCGCAGGCTTACGGCACCGAATGAACCGGAGATCAAGGAGAGTGCGGAACCTAACTGACTTGCCAGTGGGAAAGGTAAACCGAAAGATGAGAGAAAAGGACAAGTTCAATATGTCGGTATGGCAGATGCGGACAGGCAGTCAAATAAAAGAGGATCCCTTTGTGCTTACCAGGATGAATCAGAATGGGATGCCTTACAGCGGGGCACATGACCGGCAAACGCTTATATACACGAGTGCTGATATTAATTTACCTCAAATGATCGGCTGAGGAACGGACGGGATCAGCAATGGTTCCATTATTTCTGAAGCTGTTCAGGAGAGTGCTTCTCCTGTTCTGAGGAAGCGGGAATTGATAATGGTTGGTTTTACGGGTTTCGTCAAGGTGATGGCAGATAACATCGAGTCCGGCAATGGACAGGACATTGTTGTCTGCCACTGCCTGAAGCCTGTGAAGTTGAGCATTGAACGCTTCTGATGAATGGGGGCGGCGTAGCATGAACATTTCGGGTCATCATTTTGATGTGATCTGTTCATGTGCCATTTCAAAAGAATGGGTCTGATGATCACATGCCTGCCCAGGTGTGTGTGCTTGTGAAAGGATCCGGTTCAGCTGGGAACAACCGGTAACCTGCGGAAGATTCTCCATCTTCTGCAGACAAACTTCACAGGTTGACCTGCCCTCTACAAATGGTCTTGGGGGTCGAAACAAAATAATGCAACCCAAAAAGGGGATTTAACATGAAACTGAAAGGAATCGTGATCGGTGTGAATCCTGACGGCAAGGAAGTCAGGAAGCACATAGAAAGAGACGTAAAAGAGTTGCCGAAAGACAACGACTTCAGTGCCTTCCAGATAGGCACAAAAATAAATGTTGTATACGTGAAGGCCACCGTTACCCATAACGGAAAGCTTGTCCGGGTTTACAATACGGTATAGGGGCTATCCGAGTTTGATCGGGCAGCCCTTTTTTTATTTTGATACCCGTAAAGGGGAGATGAGACAATGGAAAGATGGACAATGAAAGGTCTGGAAGAGATAAGTGAACTGGATTTCGCCATTGCATTGCTCAATGAGAGGGATCACGGGCTGACAAATGCCCATGCGCCTTTGGGCGTGAAAATTGCGAAAACGGTGAAGTATCTGCAGCAGATCGACAGTATGATAAGGGAAGTTCGGGAGACAGCAGAGACCTATGCATCTATTGATGGATCGCACCACAAGACGTACGGGCTCGTGGAGATCGCAAGGAAGCTGGGGAGCAGGATGCTGTTCCCCGACGGCGGAATCCCGCCTTAATTTTTTTATTTTGATACCCGTAAAGGGGAGATAAAAACATGGCAAAAATACAGCCGAAGGAAATTTTCGACACCCCGAAGGAAGGAACTGGCAGGACATTCCCGCAGATGAGGATGCCGGAGGAAAGGTGTCCGGAGAGATGCCATCCGGTGATGGATCATTTCAGGAGCAGGAATGGTCTTGGATCAATGGCACTGGAAGTCGAGGGCATCTATGTCGGGGAATACTGTGCAAGGAACCCAAGGGGAAAACCTAATTAAGAAATTATTTTGCCACCCGGCATTGAATAGCACGATCTATGGATGTTACCCGCATCATGAAGATGCGAGGAGATGGAAAAATGGAAGAAACGAAACTGGTTGGAACGGAAGCAGTGATCAGGGATGGAAAGTTTGTCTTTCCCGACAAGACGGAAAGGTACGCAATACAGCGCACCAAATTCGAGAAGGACAAGCCGGTGATAGAGATAGCCGAACAGGAGAACTATGAGAAGATCAGGTTCAAGATGGACGGCGAGATGTTCCAGATGCTTATCGAGGCAGCAAAGATACTGGTGCCTGAATTTCAGCTGAAGTTCAGGCCGGATGGCATGCATGTGCTCTTCGTGGATCCGCAACACGTGGCGATGGAAAGGATATTCATGCCGAGAGAGGCATTCTCAGACTACGATCTGGGAGATAGATATCTGACCATATCGCTTGATATTGGGCGTTTGAAGGATCTGAGGATAAGGAAGAGCACAGGCGTGATAGCCATCGGGATCGGGAAGCTGATCTGCGAAGAGAAGAAGGAAAAGGTGGTCATCAACGGGCTGACGCATGAGTTTGTGTCCCGTGAGTATGGCACCAGTGATGTATTCATAACCTTCGGCAGCATGGAACGGAGATTCTCAACGCTGGATAACAACTCGCTGACTGTTCCGAGAGTTCCAGCAATAAATACGGGCAACTACGTGACAGTGCAGACAGCCGACATGAGGGCATTCCTTGAACAGGCGGCGAGAGTCAGTGACACTGCAAAGCTGATCCTGACAGAGGATGGTTTTGTCCTTGAGTCGAAGAGCGACACAGAGGAGGCGAGGGTTAAGCTTGAAAGGGACAGGCTGAAGGAAATAAGGCTTTCCGACGGCAGCAGGATTGCATCAAGCTACCCCGTTGACTACCTCGCAAAGTTCTTCTCAGCCATAAGGAAGTCCACTGAGGTCAGGATGTCGTTCAGCAATGACTATCCATTGCAGATGGAATTTTTGGTCAGGGGAATGGCTGATACATCCGTGGTCTGCCTGCTTGCTCCGAGGATGGAGCAGTAATTTTTTTATTATTTTGCCACCCAATAGGGAGGGGAAAAAGAAAATGGAAGATGAAGAAAGAGCAAGGTCTCAGGCTAAAGCACAGCTTGAAGATGTTGTGAGAATGGTTGAGAGATTGGAACATGCTTCTGAATGCGATGGAGATGGGTGTGAACTCAGTGATGAAGAGATACTGAATGGACTCGGGCTTGTTGGAAACAGACAGGCAACCGATGAGGAGCGCGAGGAATACCACGATCAGAATGCAATAGAGACTATGATCAGCGAAGATCCTATATCGGTTCAGGTTAGATCAAGGTGGAAAGACCTGGGTGAAGAGCTTGAGCCGGAGGAATATGCAATACTCTTATGCACCGGTGGACCTGCAGTTAGGATCATCGGAGAACTTGATAAAGGTGAGCCAAGCAACGCCCGGATTGAATATCAGGACTGGGGAACATCATGGACTGAATATTTCCCTACATCAGAGGAGAGAGATGCTTTGCTGACTTATGTAAGACATATTATCTCAATCTAATTTTTTTACCCGAAAGGGGGAGTTGATAAAAACGCCAGTGTTTTACTTACCAGGAAAAAGCAGGTCCCCATCGGGTGCAGAATGGCATCCGTATGGCAGGAAGCCTGAGAACCCTGATATTTTGCAACCCATCCATATGAGATGGAGGAGAACGCATGGAAATAAAAATGACAGAAGTGGAAATGAGGGCAGGGATCAATGCATTTGACATGAAGGACGGAACCATCTACGTGATCCGGAATGTGAATGCCGAGGGTAATGGCACATCTGTCCAGGGTCTGCGCATCAGAGGGTGGGAACATGGAATCATCGAGACCATAACGCTGAAGAAGAAAGTCGCCTCATATACCGAACTGGTCGAGGAAATGAGGAAGGAGGGATATTAGGGAGATCCTGCGGTTGAATTTTTAAAAAGGGCTATCCGAGCTTAATCGGGTAGCCCTTTTTTTATTTAAATTGCAGAAACCCTAACTGCATAGGGGCATTCTTTAAGCGGAAGGATGGAGTTCTCCACTTAAGAAAAAATAATTAAATAATTTACAAGATATACATAGTCGTGCCAAACACTACAATAAACAATATCGTGGATTGTGTAAATTCTGGAATCAGACGGGCTGTCAAAGATCAGTTGGAACTTACAGGGGAGCTAGAAATGAGCTGGGGACCAGAGTATTTTATAACAGCCAGTATCGCCAGAGAACTAAAGAAACTTGTTTCAGCAAAGATAGTGCTTGAGGAGAATATGAAGGACTCTTTTGAAACTCCAAAGGGAAGAAGGCCAGCATGGTTCTCACCAACCAGCAGGTTTGACATTGTCGTCAGGAAGAGCAATGGCCGCCCTGGAGCAGCCATAGAAGTCAAGAACAGGGTATATAGCGTCTCTGAAAGCATAACAAATGATATAGAACGTCTTTCTGGTGCAGTGAATAAGAATGTGGGAGATGAGCCGGCTTTTCAGTTTGGCATCTTTGCGTTTTATACAGTATTCGAAGATGCAAAATTCACTAGGAAATCCACCAGTAAGGCTATATTAGACCTTTATGACAGATTGAAAGATAAATTCGAATACGAACGCGGTAATGCAACAGTGTCAGACAGATTGATTAAACCCATTAGGTACCGGGAACTTTCAGGAATGACGTGGGGAGGAGGATGCATATTCTTCAGATCATCCTGAATACGTTTTCAGAAATTTCTGGAAATGTGTGGTTGCCAATTTAACAGAAGCCCTCTGATTGTTTTCATATGAGAGAGTTGTAGCTATAATAATCATGTGAAAAGCAAGTTTGCAAAAGTGCGTCTTATGCGAGGTACAGTCGAAACATATAACATCAATGGGCTTAATTTCTGATGGGCTTTACGAATTCAGACTCAAAAACCGATCAGGATCGATCCTTTGGCAATGATTGTATTTCGCTTAAATTTTTTCTATAAAACTCAAGCTGCTTGCTAATGCCGTACTTCTTAGACAAAGAGAACGCCTGATCTAAAGTATTATTAGCTATTCTCTTTAATACGGGCGAATTTATGTTCCTGTGTTTTAAATATAGCAGAAAGTAGATGCCCAGATTATAGGTTGTGGCTGTTAAAATCACAGGATCATTTATGTGACTTGCCTGAAGAAATGACGTTGCTATATGCCAGAATGCTCTTTTGAACTTTTGCTGAAAAAAATAGTTGTTTGCAAGGTTCATGTGAGCGGCAGCCCTCATTGTTGTGTCGCCGATCTCAAGGGCAAGATTCAGGCCGTTAATGGCCGACTTCAATGATTTCTCGAAATCCTCGGCTGAAGGTGGTTTATGCCTCCAGAGGTAAATGTTGCTCAACGAAACTGAGTCTATGCATTCAAGTTGCTTTTGCCGGAGATTTATTGAGTTTTCCAGGGCCAATTCTCTGAGCCTTATCGCCTCATCTATCGATCCATCGTAAAATACTGCTGCGCCAACACCCCGATAGGTGTTATGCTCAATCTGGACGCCATTTCGATCCGCAATGAGGGATGCCTCTTTAGCAAATGACAAAGAGGATTCATATTTGCCCTCCGTCAGACTGAGGTTTGCCAAATTCTTTAAAGCCTGTATCATGCAATTCTGGTCACCAATGGAAACGGAAAGTTCGTAGGCTTTATGATACCAGTCGCGAGCTTTGTTAAGTTCGAACTTATCCACGCTCATGTTTCCCATGCCCGCGTAAAACGCAAACTCCACCTGATTTCCATAAGTCTGCGCGAATTTACCCAGTTTCCCCAAATAATACTCAGCTTCCTTGAAGTTTTTCAAAATTGTAAATGCCTCGGCCAGTACATTTAAGGATGTCATAATAACCGTATCATCTTTCGTTTTAGATAGCTGTCTCTTTAGTCTTCCGGTGTATGGCCTCAGAAATCGTATATATGCGGTACTTATTGCGAGTTCCAGTTCCAGCAGGGCACGCAGAGGGTTGGGAAGTTGAGAACTCCAGGAGTCGATGTACCCCTCCCACTTCGATTCACGCTTATCAGGTGGGTTTATTTTCGTGGATACATGCAGCTTTTTCAATATGCTATCGGTCAGTTCATTCGTATCAGCTCTTATGATCTCAAAGTCCAAATTCTTAAGGATCCTGCTCACAGAGACCTCAAACTTATTCCCTGATTTCTCTCTCTTAGCTACCATGCCATCGAGATGGTGCACCACAATAACCTTTGATACTGGCTTATCCAGTTCAAGAAGTATTGGGTTTATGTCAAAATTGTCGGAAAAACTGTACCCTATTACCAGTATATTAGCAGTTGGCTCTTTAAATACGGACCTTAGCACTCTTGCCCTGCTTTCCGATAATAAACTGTTCGCTATCTGCTTCATCGTGGTTCTTATCGAGTCCGGTTTGTCTATGGTTCCGTGGATTTTTATGAGTTTTATCCTGCCGTCTTGGCTGTCGCCTGGATACTTTGAAAAATCCTGCTCATCGGAATACACCAGATAATCCCTGTTAGGCATTAAACCAGAGTCTTCGAATGACTGTTCAATAAGGGTGTCAAAATTAGTTGTTATGATTGTTTTTACAATTCCTCTCCTGGCCAACTCAGATATCATAAGGTGATTTTTATTAGGACTGGGACTCACGAACACATTGAGAATTGCTGAAATATCGGAATTTTCTTTTAGCGTTCCCAACAACATTTCCAAAGGGAGTTCTCCCACTATCTTCTTGAATCCCTTCGCAAATAGCTTAGATGACAGGTTATTTATTATTTTAGTGTTTAATGACTTAGATAACGGAATGCCAGAGTTTGAAGATATACCTGCGCCGCAAAAAATTACCAAATTTTTACCCAACAGACCCTCAATTTTATCCCAAACCGAATTGCCCATCTTAAGTGAATCGTGTTGTCGTTATACCTTAATAATGTTTTCACGCCAAGATCGTCATACAAAAACCAATTATGTTGTGCTCCGAGACAATTTTATAAGAATTGGATATTTCTCTATTCAGCCCAAGGCGAACTGAACTGGTTATCATTGAACCAAATTTAAATACTATTGTACTTTATTCGTTCATGTCAATATATCCGGAAAAGGGCAATTCAATTGAGAGATTGCTGGAAGGCATTCATGAAGGGGATTTTGCAATCCCACTCTTTCAAAGAAATTTTGAATGGGCACCCAACCAAGTAAAAGATCTACTTACCTCAATCATCTCTAATTATTTCTCAGGACTTTTGCTTTTCTGGGAACTTGATCACAAGAAAATCTCCGAAAAAGAACTTCAGCTACCATGGGGAACCACGTCAAAAGGCAACCAAAATTTTGCAATATTAGATGGTCAGCAGCGCCTATCGTCACTATATTACGCATTATACAACCCTGATATTGCTTTTCCCAACAAACAGTCATACTACCTCTTCTTTGTTGATATTCAGAAGGCACTTGAGGGTAACTATGACGATTCAATAATATACACGTATTCAAAAGAACACATTCCTACGAACGTTCTCAAGGAGAGAGTGAATGAATATATTGGAAAAAATATTTTCCCCCTTGCCCTTCTATCTGATGTTAATTTCATAGATACTCAACTTAAGGATTGGGTAAGGGGATATGCCAAAAATATTGTTGGTAAAAGTGGTGATTCTTCTTCGTCAGCCCCTGATGCATATAGCTTTGCCTTAGTCGATACCATTCAAGAAATTAATGATCTTTTAAGCGGAATTCGAAAATACAAATTTACGTCGCACACGCTGGACAAAAGTAAAGATATAAAAGATGTTTGCCTTATGTTTGCTAGATTAAACCAAAAAGGACTCAGGCTTTCGATGTTTGATCTTATGAACGCTTTCCTATATGGTAAAGGAATCAGATTGAGGAAAAGTTATGATGATGTCGATGAAAGCCTAAAGAAAATAACAGATTTAGATGAATATCTTTTGAAATCAATGGCACTTTACAAAAGAGAGTATTCCAGCCCTAAGTATGTATATGCCCTGGTACCGGGGTACGAGGATATTCAGCGGAAAGATGGCAAAAAAGTGAAGGTAATTACAGTCAAGACGGCGGGTGAATTCATAGCACTGTGGAATGATGCTATAAAATACAATGAAAAAGCCAGATGGCGAATACAAAATAATGGAGAAAATTGCTTCGGAGCAATTAAAGTAGATTTCATTCCAAATACAACAATGATCCCAGTCTTGGCATCAGTTCTGAAAGAATATGAGGTTAATTTTTCCAGAAATATAGTGGAAAACCAGTTTGACAAAGTGATTTCAAAATGGTACTGGTCTGCGGTTTTCTCTCAGGATTATAGCGGTTCGTCAGATACTGTTATGTCTAAGGACTACCGCGAACTGAAGGAATGGCTTAAGACTGGTAATCCTTTGCCTATTGAAAGAATTTCACAGGAAAAATTAGATCAAACAGTTAGTAACATAAAGCTTCTAAATGAACGGAAAGGTTCGTCCATATACAACGCCGTGATTTCTCTTCTTGCCTTGAGGCAAGCTGAGGATTTCTTTACCCGGGCAAAACCTGGCTTTGTAGATTATGCTGAGTCTTCAATTAATGATCACCATATATTTCCGGCCAAGGTCACTGGTCTTGAGGATGGAAAGTCGAAACAATTTGTCAAGACAAAGGACAACATACTCAATAGGACACTATTACTGGATAAAACGAACCAAAGCATAAGTAATGATAAGCCGTCAGTCTATCTGGAGAAAATCCTAAAACAAAAATTAGGAGGAGATGAGGGGAAACTGAGGCAAATAATGAATTCACATTTCATTTCAGACAAAGCTTTTTCCCATCTTTGGAATGATGACTATGATCACTTTATAGAGGAAAGGGAAAAAAGCATATTAGTAACTATAACTGATTTACTGAGATAAGTCATAAACCAAAAATCTTATCAAGTGGAGGGGAAGGTTTACAGATGAAATAAAATTGTTTGTTTAAATTATCAAATATTTTAATTACAACTCATAATCGTCATATCTTGTCTTGCACCCCTTAGCATAACACAAAAGAATCATCCGCATCTTTTTCAAATGCCGTGATTTCTTTGACTATGTAGCCATATTCGTAATGAATTCCCGTTTGATTCCTTCCTTTATGTATTCTATAAATTCGTCACTGTGGCTTTTTGGCATCCCATTTGAAGATCGGTCATTGCTTTGCAAAAGTTGTGTGATTTAAACCAAACCTCGCCCTGTTATATTACTAAATATTTCGAAAACGTGGCATTTATCAGGGTTTGCTCTTAAGTTACGGTGCAAATTATGTAGTTATAATAGGATTATATTCTCTACTCATTGAATCTGTAAGAAAACAAGGAAAATAGGTGAAAATAACACGTTTGTAGTGATAAAAAGGGGCGAAAATAGTTTTTTGAAGCGCAATGAAACAGAAATTAATTAGTTTATGGTGAGTGATCTTGTATATTATTTTTAGCCAGTTCTGATTCCATGAACTGGTCAGGGATACGCGTTCTTGATCTTGAGGATAACTCTTCGTGGAGCAGCATGCGTCTCCCTTCTTTCGTTCCGTACCCGGATGGGATGTTGCAGCATATCTGCGGATAAAAGACAAGTATGTGGTGAATGAGAGAGATTGGGAGGGAAACTGACTGGTGACAGCATGAAAATATATGTTGGAATAGATATGGCGAAGGATAAATTCGATTATTGCGCAATGGACGATACCCTCAATATTTTATGCAGGGGAAGCAATAAGGAGAATAAGAATGAAAGATTCAAAGAACTGTCAGATCTGATCAGAACACTGAAATCTACCAGTACGATAATGAAGATCGGAATGGAATCCACAGGAATATATCATATTCCACTGTACAACCATCTGAGAACATACGGATTCCCTGTACGTATTCTCAACGGCCTTGAGGTGAGAGGCATGAAGAAATCAAGGGTAAGGAAGACAACAAACGATACAATAGATGCGGAATCAATAGCCAGATATCTCATGATAAGGGAAGAGAAGGAAACATTTGTTGTACCTGAGAATTTCATGAATCTCAGGGAGATGGTAACAGCTTACAGTATTGTTACAGATAAGATAAGAACATTAAAGAACAACCTCATAAGGGCAATGGACATGATATTTCCAGGTCTCTCAAATGCAATTGACATCAATGAGGGTACCGTTGACATGTTAAGCACGTATGTAACACCTGAAGATTTCATTTCAGCTGATCGTGATCATATTGAGAAATATGTGTCCCGAAAAAGATATGATAAAATCATGAAGATTGCTTCAGATTCACCAGCAAATCTCCATCTGGAAAGATCACTGAGGATGGAGATATTTTCCCTGATCAGAATACTGAAACTATTGATGATTGAAAAAGAGAGTTTTGAGAAGGCAATGAAATCCGATCCTGTACTTGAACATCATGTGATAATGAGTATTCCCGGCATAGGACCAATAACAGGATCTGTAATTCTTGGAAAGATATGTGACATCAATCGTTTTGAGAATGCAGAGAAGCTTGTTGCATTTGCAGGTATTGATCCTGTCATAAAGGAGAGCGGAAAACAGAGATCTCAGAGATCCATATCAAAGAGAGGAGATTCAGCACTGAGATCTGCAATATATCAAAGCACACTTGCAGCAGTTAGGGGTAATCCAGTCATATCAGAATTCTACCATCGTAAGGTGGATGGTGGAATGCCGAAGAAGAAGGCACTCGTTGCAGCATCAAGGAAACAGTGCCACATCATATGGTCAGTATGGCATAACAATAAACAGTTTGAGATACCTGAAAAATTCAGGAAACAGGAATAAACTGGAGAAAAGGAATACATGAAACAGGTATAGATTAGCGGCAGCTATAAACCCGCATACATTAAATTTCAGGTAAGGAAACTTATTATAGGATGCTGCACCACCAGAATTTGGAACACTTTTCTTCATTATTCATCTAGTGTCACCTCAACTTCTTTCCTTTCGAATCTTTCCCTGAATGCCGGATCATCCAGGTCGAAGTAAACGTTTTAAATGGACTCTTTGACAGATATATGTGGGATTTTCTTTTGGTGGCGACCCACGTGAGAGATACCATTCTAAATCATTTTTTTGGCATACAGATTGCATGGGCAGTTAAACTGAGTGAAGTTATAACTTTAGGCAATCCGTCGAAACAACTTGAGTCACTTAAATCAGTAAAGGGCCAGAATCACTATTATTCTTTCAGACTGAAATGGAGTGGGATAGAAATTGTCACGGATGCGCAGAGAGCAAGAACAACCTCGTTGCAAGATCGTGAACGTTACCAGCTGTAATGAATATGCATTCAGTCAATATACTAAGGTGGAGCCAGATCTGAATTCAATAACACATTCAAAAAGAAGCGGAAACCACATTCCTTACAGTGTTGTACCATTAAGCTCATCGCTACCGTTTTGCAATTAACTTAATTGATGGATCCATTTCTAGATTCCTGCAATATGGGAACATTTTTAGGATTTCAATATTTCATATTTTGAGGAGGCTGGTCTACGGCGATCAACATCTATGATAAGGCTGCACTCAAATGCATTGAAAACTCGCTAAATCTTTCAGAAAGCGCGGATCTGCTCTATAAGTCTCACATGACTGGTACGGCAGCTTCATTGCTGGTTCTCGCTTGTGAGGAGCTTGCGAAAGGACATCACTTTCGATCAATGGCTAGCGGCTTAACGACAACCGACGTGTTCCAATTGGGAAACACATGGGTATACAGCACTAAAGTCATCTATGAGCACGAACTAAAACACGTGTTCTCTGCGGCGAGCGGAATTATTGAACCGTTCATGAATGTCTTAAACGAAAAAAAAGCAGAGATTGACGCTATGATTGAATCTGTTGGCTTGCTTGAAGATGGTATCGACTTCTTTTCAGACGAATATAAGGAAAGGGCAGGAAAGATTTACGAGAAATTTTTTCAATCAGACCCCGAGCTACAAAGGAAGACTGAAACTCTGAAGAATTTGATGGAACGGATGGAAAGCATAAAGGAAACCGGTTTCTACGTTGATATAAAGGACGGAAAGGTTGTAGGGCCCAAAGATGTTCCCAAGGATGATTACTTGTTGCTGCGGGGTCATTTCGATAACTTGTTTTTTCACTATGGAAGTGGAATTGCGGGAATTGTAGATTCTCGAAACGCAGCGCTTAGCAAATTGGTGCTTGACAGTTTGGCAAAGCGACAAAAGAAACCTTCATTTGATACGTATCGGCGGGGGAGTGTTTCCAAAAGAAAAAATTGAGTTATGTAATCGCTCCATTGTTATAGAAGCGCGAGTTTTCTTGCGCGAAGGCCAAGAAGGTCTGTAAAAATAGCTATCCAAGTTCATCGGCTACTCCAAATTGTTCTACTGCAAAAGAGAAACCTCATTTATAACCGAAAGACATTATGTTTAAGAATAAAGTAGTCCAGGGACCCATTATTAATGTGTAAATCAAACTAATGCACAGTGTTAGGCGGCAATGAAAATCAAAGAAGGGCAATCTCTTGTTCTGATGTTGAATAATATTTAAATTAATACACATTATTTACACATTGATGGATAATAGTAAAGCCATTGATGAGGCTCTAAAAAGGCTGCATGAATACGGGATAATTGTTACAGCGAAGAAAAGAATGGGGAATGATAAAGGGTGGCGAGTTGAATGCGGTAATGGCGCAATAGTTAACGTATATGATAATGGGACAGTTGTTGTACAAGGGAAATCTAAAGAAGAAATGGAAAAGGCACTTGGCCTGGGTAACAATAAAGAAGGGGCGAAAACGATTTTAAAAAAGCAAGAACAGAATGTTTTCGTCGTATATGGCCATGACAAGGCATTAAAAGACGAGTTAGAAGCCATGCTGAGGAGGTGGGGACTTAACCCTTTAATACTTAATCAATTACCATCGGGAGGTTCAACTATAATTGAAAAGCTAGAAAAGTATGCTAGCGTCGATGTAAAATTTGGAATTGTTCTGGCAACACCGGATGATGAGGGTAAAAAAGCCAATAGTGATGAGAAACCAAGACCAAGGGTTAGGCAGAACATAGTTCTGGAACTTGGAATGCTTCTATCGAAACTTGGCAGAAAAAAGGTTGCAATTCTTCTAAAGGAAGTAGATGAGATGGAAAAACCATCTGACATAAGTGGGCTAATATATTTTCCATTTTCCAAGTCATTGGAGGAAATAAGGGCAGACTTAGCTAAAGAGATGAACGCTCAGGGGATAACAATAGATCTGGCTAATCTGTAAAGGCTGATAAAAATGACATTGGTGATTGCAAAAGAGAGTTTTCCCGCGTTAAAGGAATACCTTGCATCCAGGGGATACACATTTGAAGCGCGCCCACATCAGGCATTTTTAGCCAGGGGAAACGGAGCGGTTATAAATCTGTATGATAATGGTAAAATTGTCTTGGGTGGATCATCTCCCGATGAACAGAAAGAGATAGAGGAATTTTTGTATCAAGCCCAAAAGGTTGTAATTTCAAAAGAAAACCTCAAGGAAGAGCCTTTGGGATTCCACGGAACCAGGATCGGTTCTGATGAGGCTGGAAAAGGAGACTACTTTGGTCCACTCGTAGCGTGTGCGGTGATGGCGACAGAGGAACAGGCACTGAGATTTGAAGAAATTGGAGTGAAAGACTCAAAGAAATTGAGCACAAATTCCATAAATGATAAAGCTAAGCTTATTCGACATAAAATACTAAATAATGGTCAATGGAAAGTTGTATTAATCTCTCCAGCCAAGTACAACACCCTTATGTTAAGGATGGGAAATCTCAATAAAGTTCTTGCATGGGCCCATGCTAGAGCGATCGAGGATGTTTTGAAGTATGAATTGGAATGTAACTTGGCTATTTCAGATCAATTTGGAGACAAAAGATACATTGAAGATGCGCTGATGGCAAAAGGTAAACGGATCAAGCTCATTCAAACGCCACGGGGGGAGCGTGATTTAGTCGTAGCTGCGGCTTCGATCATAGCAAGAGCAGAATTCCTCAATTATGTTGAGAGCATGAGGAAAGAGTACAAGGAGGACTTTCCACTAGGGGCAACGAATGTTGAGCCCTTTGGAAAGAAACTGGTTTCAAGTCAGGGGGAAAATATATTGCTAGAAACCGCGAAGGTACACTTTGCCACAACTGGAAGAATTGTGGAAAATCAAGAGCATCTACATAAGTTAATTCAAGAGCGGGAAAAGTTGACTAAGTGAATTGATAGAAAATATTCTTCAAGTCGGCTTTAAAGAGCTGAAAAAGTTGTGTACTTAGGTGAACCTATACCTGAAGATGGGGAGGAGTGAAAGCAAAAACATGTTCATGGCAATAGGTGTAGTCTCCAAAAATTAGCCGTAGTCGCCCCTTCCCATATAGATTTTCCTTTCGCTTGGCTACGGGGAAAAATGTGCATGGAGACTATGGGCAAAAAGGGCTATGGTACGGTTAGTCTGGGACTAAACGCAACCGCATGATACAGCCCGTGGGGGTATGGGGCGACCACGCCATCCGCATGGGGACGACTGGGAGACCAGGGGTTTCGGGGGACTGCAACCATAACGGGCAAGGAATTAGTTTCAGACTATCCCCCTCTTGGCCACCGATACCCCAAGACGTAAGATGACGGCTCGGGTAAGATCGTTCTTACTCAGGATAAAAATGAATACGTGGGTAACAACATTGTTACCCACGTAACAAATGATCCTTGAGTAAGGGCGTTCCTACCCAATGAGAATTATTATAGACACATATAGTTCGTTCAGCTTGTTGGAGACATCCTCTCCAAGCTAATGATCTTCTTCTGAAGAAGTTAATTGTACCATTAAATGGAAATACTTATAGAGCAGTGTCCAAACATTCGTCAAACAACGATATCCATTTTTTTTCTCTCTTTGATCTGTGTCACGATGTACGAGGCCATGAACCCTTAGTCCAGTAAGCAAACATCACAATTCCACCTGAAATAGCCATCAGTAGTGCGACACCTATAAACACAGATCTGACATTCAACGCGCTTGCCAATATTCCAACAAAGATAGCGCCGAATCCATAGCCGGAATCTCGCCAGAGCCTGTAGATACCAAGTCTTGTGCCCCTTTCAGAGGGTTTGACATTGTCGTTCACGGCAGCAATGAGAACTGGATACAGAAACGCCATTCCGAGACCTGCAAGAAAACTCAGCAAGGCAATAGTTACAATTCCATGAAAGAAAAGGAAACCCACCATGGCGGTTGAATCAATCCAGAAGCCGGTGATTATAAGCACGTTACGGCCAATATGGTCTGATAGCCTTCCTGTGATGATCTGGAGCACCCCCCATGTCATCTGATAAATTCCAACCAAAACAGCTATGGTAAACAGGCTGAAGTGAAGCGAAAGAAGGTATAATGGCATGAACCCCCAAAATACAACATCCACAAATTTCTCAATGAGACCGGCCTGTGAATAAGAAAAGAGGAGCCTGTTTGACCATGATGTATCTGTAAACATCTTCATGAATGAAACTGAACTACCAGTTTGGTTCATCCCAACATCTTCTAATCTGGCAAAGCCTACAGTTTCCCTTATTGTGAGTGCCGTTGTTCCTATGGCCACAATTACAACCACGATTCCGAACAGGAATGATGCTCCCCTTAATCCGTATGACGCAGCCATATAGCCTGTAATAATTCCCGCGGTAGCCTGACCTATGTAGCCAGCTGCCTCGTTCAGTCCAACAGTAAGGCCTCGAGATGTGCTTCTGCTCAGATCCAGTCCTGCGGTTACTGTCATTGTCCAGGCGAATGCCTGGTTAACTCCTACGCCTATATTGGCCAGCACAATCATATTCCAGCTTGTTGAGAAGTAGAATATGAAAGGGACTGGAATCGCCACCAGCCACCCTATAAGCAGCAGTTTCTTTCGTCCAATGTCATCTGATATTTTTCCGGATACGAGATTGAGTACACTCTTTGTGAAACCAAAAGCCGCCAGAAATGAGAGTATATATAAATACGATGAAATATGATATATGTCCTTAGCCATTGCAGGGACGAGAACACGCTCTATCCCCAGGAACCATCCAATGAACAGGGTCAGTAACAGAAGGATGACGTACTGTCTGCCGTCATGTGTTAATGTTTGTGACGCGGCACCATTTTTCGCACGGGGCACCATGAATCACCCTTTTGGGCATGCAGGCCTGGATCTGTCCCATATCATTTCGAAATGTTCTCCGGACTGTAAAACGCAATTACTGCAGGGCTCCACTATTCCGTAGATCTCATGGTCTTTCTCCAGCGATATCATGAACGAGGTCTCGTTGTCAAAGACATAATATCTTGAGTTCAGCTTACCGTATATTCTTGAGAATGGTAGGAGATCCCCTGGAATTTCTTTTACGTCGCTCGAAGAAAATATCATTTTCAACTGAGTATCCTTTTTTGTTTTGAGAAGCTCCCGCAATTTACTGTCAACTGTTCTGATCCCCGGATCCATCACATAAATTGAATGTTGTGCTTTTTTTACCATGGTTTGGAGGTAATACTGTACTTTACTGGAACCCACTATGCTCCATGACACTTTGAGATCACTCGATCTGTGTTCATTCCTCCTGACCACTGACAAGTAATTGATTATATGATCCTCAATCTCATCGATCCTGGATCTGCCCTCATCACACAGAATACTAATAACAATTTCCGGTTCAGGGATTGAAAACGTGGAAGGATTGCTTGAGACCCTCTGTACCAGATTAAGTTGGATCAATTTCTCTAAAACTGCGTATACTTTTGTGTAAGGAATCTCAGTTGTTTGGGAAAGCTCCCTTGCCGTCATCCCTCTGCGGGATAGAGTGAGAAATAGCTCAGCCTCATAGTGTGTAAGCCCAAGATATTCAAGCCCATCTAATATTTTGGAATGCGCGTCTGCATTATCTTCCATGTCTGACATCTTAATTTGCCCCAATGTTTATCTCCCTTATCTTTTCCTTTTCAGGTATTGGTTGAAGCTGTATTTCTCCAAGTTTTTTTCTGAAATCACTGTATGAGTCCGTCTGAAGTAGCGGATTACAGAGCCGTTCATATCCCAGTGTTGAAGAGACCTTTGGGCTCATTTCAGCACCGCAGGCGGAGCCTGAATAGTGTGCGGGCATTAATTCGACAAAGTCCGGCAGACGCAATATTTTCTCCGTTAGGCTTTCGTATAATTCAGACGACGTATCCATTCCAGAAATATCTGATCTTCCCACATCGCCAACAAATAGCGCGTCACCGGTAAAGACCGTTGAGGGGGTTTCAGGATTTCTCTTATCATCGTAATACACCAAGGATATGCTCTCCGGTGTGTGCCCTGGTGTGTGTAATACCTCAATCCTTGCATTTCCTATTTTCAGGGTATCTCCTTCTTTCAATGGGAGGAAACCAAATTCCACCTTTGCATCTTCAAACATATAAATGGGAGCGCCGGTAAATCTCTGTAATTTCTTAGCACCGGAGATATGGTCAGCGTGAATGTGGGTTTCTATTATACCCTCTATCTTCAGTGTCAGCGAACCGGCCATCTTAATGTATGTATCTACTTCGTTTTTAGGATCGATGACAAATGCTTTGCCGGAGCTAGGGCATCCGACAATGTATGAAGCACACGAGCGTTCCTCAAACAGGACCTGTCTTATAAGGGGCACAGTATATTATTATCCAGCGGATAATAAATATTTTGGTTAGCTTTAACATTATGGGGTAACTTCAATCCACAAGGCACAAAACTCATCTACGCATTTTTTCCTTGCTGTGAAATGGGCTCTTCTTTTCACAGCATTGTATTTTTCAATGAGCCTGTAAAGCACTAGATTGAATGAATATAACTGAGAGAAAATTCTAAGTCCGTTTAAACGCAATATTCTCACTAAGGCTAAGTAGGGGAGTTGTGGAAAATCAATTTATATGCGACAGTGTCCACGAATGCTATGGAGTACATTGAACAGCGGATTTGTTTAAATTTATGTGTTATTTTAGAATCATTCCATGAGGTTTCTCGAAATCGTCATTGATATATCGGCAGCATTATATAGGAAACAATAATACTCTGATGAGGTGAAAACAAATGTATGGAATGAATAAAAACAGGTGTGGATGCGACAACGAATACATGGGATCCAGAATGTCTGGATGTGGACAGATGTTTCGGAACCGTTCTGAAAAGGATGTGGCTGAAGACCTTGAGGACTACAAGGAACAGCTGGAAAATGAGATATCAATGCTGGAGAGGAAACTGGCTAGGATCAAGTCGCACAAAAACGAGAACGTGGAGTAAATTTATCTCCACAAAAATTGAGAGTTGATTGGGATTGTTGAAATGCGCTGATTGTGGCGATGATGTAATGCCCGGTAATGAGTTTCCGTTCGAAATAGACGGAGTGGTAAGAGTATACGGTTGTGAACTCTGTGCACTGCACCATGCAAAAGTTCTTGAGATAGAAAAAATAGAGAAGCTGTATGCAACAATTGCGGCAAAGAGGGAAGAATTGAAAGAAATAGAAATTCAGAAAGAACTACTTAGAAAGGAGGTTGGAAAGTAAGTGGATAAGAATTGCTCTTGTCGATGTGGCCCATTCAGAGTAAGTCTTATCCCACCAGGAATCCTCAAGCCTTTGATACTTAAAATTCTTGAAAATAAACCCATGCATGGATATGAAATAATGAATGAAATTTCCTTACGCACACAAGGTTACTGGAAGCCCACCGCTGGCGCCATATATCCCGCCCTTGGTTCACTGGAAAAGGAGGGATATATAGAAAGGCATGAAATAATGCAGGGAGAGCGGGCAAGACAGATGTATACTATTACGGATCGTGGAAGAGAATCCATAAAAGACATGGCTCAGTTTTCTGTGAGCTGGAAGAACGGGCTTAATAAGCTTATAGGGTTATGGTAATAGACGCTGGTGAAGAGAATGAAGCATGCAACGATGGATCACGGTTTTATGGGAGCTCCCCTTTTTCCTCTTGGTTTGTTTGAGTTGTCTCTTCTTGTTTTTCAATTCCTTATTGGAATGTACCTAAATCTTTTTGTTAGCATTCCAGCAGCAATCTCATTTTCTGGGATGATGTCCTTAAATGTATCATATGATGGATTCGGGTTCGTGATGTTTCACATGATGCTAGGTATGCTAATCGCTTTTGTCTCACTAGGAATGCTGGTCATGTCATTTTTCAATGGGCATTCGCCAACAACTGTAATATCATTAGCCCTCTTTTTATCCGTTCTTCTTGGTGGTATAAATGGTCTGTTATTCCTTTTTGGAGGGCAGAATAACATCAATTCATATTTCATGTCCATTGGGTTCATACTGTCAATTATTTTTGACATGTTGTTGATTATGTTTGTAAATGTTGGACAAGATATACATCATAACAGATAAGAATTCGGTATTCTGAAGTTCACTTGAAACCGCAATACAAACTGAAAGCTCCATATAATGAATAAAACTCCAGTCAATTGGCCTGACGGTTAGAGGATTTCTCCTATGAAAAAATACTTTCTGGCGATCTTGTAAGCAAGTGCCCCCTCATTAGCGTTGTTAATTGTGCTAGGCAATCTGATGCCTTCGCATTCGTGGCCTTCTGGTACATGGATTTCATCTTCCTCTCTGTGAGGGAATCTATCTTGTCCGCTAACTCCATATTGTTCTTGAGCATAGGGTAGACAAGTTCCGCTAGAATTATAGCGATTGCAACAATGGCCCTGTTCTGCTCTGCCCTTCTCACTATGCTGGGATACTTCATCCTGAGTTTTATTGATTTCTCTATAGCTGTATGGGATGACGTGACAAGCACAAGTCTCAGCATATGTAAACGCCGGTTGATCTTTCCTCAAAAACACCGAAATAAAATTCCCATGCGAAAACAGGAGGGTTCAACTATTTTAATATAAAAGCAATCTTTATAAATGGAAGACAAGACTACCGATTACTTCAATGCGAATTACCTGAGGTACGATCGGTGGTACGACACACATAGGAAGGAGTACAACGATCAGATTGAATTCCTGAGGACTATTATACCGAGCAGTGATGGTATAGAAATAGGCGTTGGAACTGGAAGAATAGCTGCTGCGCTAAACATTCGATATGGACTTGACAGCTCTCCAGAAATGCTGAAATTAGCGCGCAGAAGAGGTGTGAAAACATTCCTTGGAGATGCATATGATACCAAGCTTTCGGACAAGACATTTGATTATTCTCTCTTCTATATGACTTTATGTTTTCTTAAACAGCCTGAGGAAGCAATCAAGGAGGCATATCGTATTTCAAAGAAGGTAATTTCAGTCATACTCGATAGAGAGTGCGCATATGTCCAAGAGATAATGAAAGATCTGTCGGGATTTTATTCTTCTGCAAATTTCTTTACTGAAAGAGAGATCGTAAATCTTTACACAAGTGTCGGTCTGAAGGTGACGGGAAAAATAGAAAAAGACTTGAAAATGTCGAACGGGGTCCTTTACAGACTAATTGCAATTACAGGGAACTAAGAGGCCCTCCTTACGGCTTCCTCATGATGGCCGTTAGACCCTACAATGCAATAACCTCAATTCTCTCGTTCTTTTCTATATTTAATAGGGCGTCCCATGTTCCGTCAAACAACGACATTCATTATTTCCCTCTTTGATCTGTGCCTGATCTGATTGAGCTACACCATTATATTCATTAGCATATTAGATAGCCGGAGATAGATGTTGGACAGCAGAGCAGCGTTTTTAGCGAGCTTCCTGAAATACGTCAGCCTTGATCGGAGAAAGATAATCAGGGGGGGCATAGCCAACTGCATCATGGCTCAGAAGCTTGTTTATTTCGGGAAAACCCTCGGACTGCCGCTCGATTATGATTTCAACCTGTACCTTTACGGACCGTATTCTTCAGCACTGGCCGATGACTATTTCAGGATGGGGGAAGAGGAATGGGGAAGCGGGCAAATTGAGATTACTGCCAGCGTATCTTCGGTGCTGGATGAACTCAGGAAACGCGATGACCTGTTCCTGGAGATTGCAGCAACACTGCATTCCCTAAAAACTGCCAATCCAGATGCATCCTACGGGAGCATAATAAAAGCAGTCTCTGATCTTAAAGCAGACAGGACCCGTAAAAAAGTGTGTCTGCTGAATACGTCTGGAAGACATTCGAGATTCTCAGGATTGATCTCGGTTCACCGGTTTGTATAATAATAGGTGCGAGATTATTCTAGACCACTCATATCAATGAAACGAAACTCAAAATCAGCATCGTAATTAATATATATCTCTTTAATTATGTATCAATATGGAAAATGTAACCTTACCATCAGAACTAATTGCCGGCTTCAAAAAATTTAAATCTAATTTTGAGGCAGCTAACGAAATGTATGATCAGCTTCAAGATCATATTGGGAAATATGTAGCCATCGATGATGGAAAGATTTTGGGGTATGCTGATACATACGAGGAAGCAGTTGAAAAATACGGTAAAATAGTTGGTATATACATAGACCTCGTCTCAAAAGAAAATATTTTTTGGATACTTTAAAATCTTTTGAGTCGTGTGTCTTAATGAGGGCTGTTGACTTAACTTTTGATAAAACGAGACACCTTTTTTCACTCCCGGTCACTTTGTTGAGGAAACCTGAACCGACATTTGGAGGACCGGCAAATCCGCCATATATATACAGAAGCATGTATCTGGATACAGGCTCTAACCTAACATCCATAACCGATAAGGAAGCAAGCGGTCTTGGTATTAACCCGGAACGACTCCGGGTTGAGGATGTTGGAGGAATAGGCGGGATGACAAGGGTTCCAATAACACATGACGTGATTATTGTTGTGCTGGACAGAAATCAAAACCCTGCAGAAATCAGACTGGATAACATTGGAGTACACCGTACTGAGATAAAAAGGAAAATTGAAAAAACACACGGGGTTTTCAAAGAAAAAGGTTACGTTGGGGCCCAAATGGTCTGTTTGTTTGGACTGGACGCTGTCGAAAAACTAAAAGGCAAGATAGAACTTGACATGGTTTCTAAAAAAGGAGAGATACAGTTTACAACATGAGCCTGGAAACAAGGGTTTAAACTGATTCTGTACACTGCTCCTGAGTTCCGTTCCGAAAGCCTTCAGGAGATGTAAAAGGTATAATGGTAAAACAGGGAATTCCCTTACCGATAATGGAAAAATACCAGGATGGGGTGTATAAAACCCCCTCACAACTATCGCCCCCGATAAATAATTAAGTCGCATTCGACTTAATAATTCATCATTACCAATAAAATTGGAAAGTTTCCAGTTGTATGCACAGTTGAAGATAAAATGACAAACTTTGGCATCACCTGGCGGCAACTCATCCACGGGGAATCGCTTCACTTCCGGAGCTGTAATTGTACAATTAGCATTTCGGAAAGTTTTCCTCGCGGATCTCCTTGGGGAAACGATTCAGTATTGTGCGGACATCACTTACCCATGCCGGTCTTGTCCTTCTCCTTCAGTGCCAGCTCAATTATGGATGCAAGGATACCCGTTCTTTCCGATTCCGGCATGTTCTCAATAATCGCCTTGACCTGGGGGTTTATCATGCCCCTGTTCTCAAGCTCCTTCTGGATGTGATCCTCCTTCTCCTTGAGGTCAAGGGATGCCTTAGTCGTGAGAGGGAGCCAGCACTGACGGCAGTATACTGCATCCGAAAGATTCTCCGTTCCGCATCTGGCGCATTTTATTGGTTTTCTGGCCTGAATTACTGTATCTTCCTTCTCCAATCCATATGCCTTCAGAATTGCCGATTTCTGAGCTTCTGCGGATAGGTGAACATAGGTTGCGCTCATCTTCGATCCATGAATCCAGCCCATTTGAGATTCAAGTGGTGCTTCTGCCACACTTCCAGCCAGAATTGAAGCTCTGGTATGCCGGTATAGGTGCGGATGAATCCTTTCGGTTATTCCAGCTCTTTCCTTGATTCTCTGGAATATCTGCCTTAAGGCGTTGTAATCAAGTTCTCCGGATTCACCGTTCCTGTTCGCCTTCATGAACAATGGTGCACCGGTGTTGTTCTTCTCAGGATGAACATCCAGCCACTGCCTTAGATATATAGGAGATTCACCAACCACGACAACCTGCCTATATCCTGTTTTTCCTGATCTCACTCTAAGAACAAGACCATAATCTTCAAATTCCAGATCCTTGATTTTCCTGTTCAGAAGTTCGCCAGCTCTCACTCCAGAATCATATAAGAGGCTCAAGATTGCCTTATCTCTGGCATTCTCACAGGCATCAATCATTCTCTGGTGCAGTTCAGGAGATATGATCTCCTTCTCCATCTGGCGTGATAGCTTGTTATTGGTTCTAATGAGCTTAAGGTATTTTGGTGGCGTATCATCGTTCAGCCATCTGAAGAACTGCCTCGCTGTTGCCTTAATGTTCCTTTTAGTTACGTCTGTGGCATCCTTAGGCTTCTGTTTTCCTTTCGCAACCTTGTGGTTGTTGATATTCTCAACCAGATCCTTTATGTCTTCTTCATTAGGATTCTGGAGCTTATCCTTCATTATCCTTGAAATAAAACGCATCTGTGAATACAGGATATACACTCTGGAAGGTGATATTTCACTTTTGACCTTCTGGTCTCTTACGAACCTTTCAACCAGATCCTTATTTTGAGGCGATTCCAGAGCTAACATTTCCTTCTGTTTCTCTATCCTGTTCTCGAAATCATAGATAGCCATGCCATCACGATCCACTGGAAGTATATAAGAAATATTATCGTATTCTAACTACGAATATCTGTCACATTTTGATTAACATTAATAACTCTAAGTTTGTCGCGAGCCTCTTTAGTTCAAGTATAGTCTGTATCTGCTTTCCAGCAAAATAGTCATTCAGTGTAGGTGCTATGGAATAAAAAAATATT
>JAJYVJ010000041.1 GCA_021792045.1 Thermoplasmata archaeon
TCACACGTTGATCTTATAGACGAGATACTCCCTTTTTCGTAAACCTGGGACCGTGGGGTAGCCTGGTATCCTACCAGCTTGGGGTGTTGGTAACCTGAGTTCAAATCTCAGCGGTCCCATCAAGTTCTAGGACGGTCCCATGGAGATTTGACTCAACTAAGCTTATTTTATTCATGCGAAAAACTCCCCCATGTGCTCCGATGCGCGTTCTGCCACATCTCTGGATTTGATGTGTGTGTAGACCTGGGTGCTTGCCAAACTCGCATGCCCTAGGTGGATTTGAACCTCCCTTATGTCAAGGCGCCTTCCGTCTTTGCCATCCATCAAAAGGGCGGTTGCACACCAGTGCCTGCAGCGTGGGCATGGAATTTAGGAACTCCCGCTCTTTTTGCTATCAGCTTGATTATATTTCTGGCCCAGTTATAGTTCAATCTGCCTTTTTCCGTTGTGAAGAGGGCAACCACGTCGGTCTTTGATCTATATTTTCAATGTATTCATGCAGCCTCTCTGCAAGGCTCTGCGGGAGCCCGATGATCCTCGGAGCCTCACCTTTCTCGCTCATTATTGTCAGAAGGTTCCCATCGACATGCTCCAGGTTTATCCTGATGAGCTCCCCTATCCTCATTCCACCTGCGAAAAGAAGATCCACAATGCATGAGTTCCTGGAAGCATTCGCCCTATCGCCGAACGATGCAGCAGCCTTCCTGATCTTCATGACATCATCATCGGTCGGTATCCAGGGCTCCTGAGGCCTGCTTGCCTTGAACCTTGGTATGTTCACTGGCTGCCCAAGGAATCTTGCCCAAGCTTCGATATCGTATATTACATGGTTCAGCGTCTGCAACTTGATCCCTCTTTTAGATTCCCTGACAAGTTCATCAACCACTAAATTGACGCTCTTTTTGGGGTCAAGCATGTCACATATCTCACCGGACCTTCGGATCGTGCGGATCTGCTTTGGTATTGTTGAAGTAGCATCATAACCGCCGTATGTTCTTGCCCACTGCCTGTACTCGAGCATCTTTGCCTCGATCTCTGGATTCTTCCTCTCACGTCTGGTTGGGCTCATGCTATCCCTCCGTAGAAACTGGCATGGGTGTCTGCTCCCGAAGACCTCAACTCCTCAAGTTTTGTCCGGCCGTTCTTTGAAAACAGGAGCGACACCCATCTGGCTTCCAAATCATCATTAAATCTGGCAGGTGAAAGCATTATTTCGAGCCTCCCTGTGCGTCTCCATCGACGATAATCTCCTCTTCCGAATATATGCCTCCAAGCTCTTCCGGGAACATCCTGCTGAGCAGGAGGGACAAGGCACACTTCTCAAGCATCAGATGTTTCTTTCCAGCCCACATCTTTGTCGGTGATCCGTCCTTCCTCTTCTTCTCGTATTCTGATAGGTAGGCAGTGGCATGAATCGGATGCGTCATGTCCTTCCTCCATCCTTTCGCCTCGTATGCCACAGGCTCTCCCTTTGCATCGGTCAACGCCCTTGTTTCATATCCATCAAACTGGTGGGTTTCCATTGCCTTGGAAAGCTTTCCAAGGATGGATGCCAAGATAACGACCTCCTCGTCCTGCTTCCAAAACCATATCTACCTTTTCAGAGAGTCAAGGCCACTCTTGTATGCCACGTAAAGGAAAACTGAAAACTCATCGTCCGTTGCATCCTTTGCTATCATCCTTTGAATGAGCCTAACCTGCTCATCGGACCAGTTGGTCTTTACGATCCCGCCATTTGAGGGGCGGTTTTGCCTTGCGTTCGCGCCAACCTGAGCAGGAGGGTTCGGAGCATTGTCCACAAGCTCCTGGAGATGCGCCTTATCAAGCGAATTAAGGGGGGCTCCTGCCAGATCCTTGACGGATAACCTGTGCTGCATCAGGAGATCGTTCACTTTTTCCCGATGTGTAATGAGTTCCTGATCTGTCTCGGCCGGCTTGTCATCTCCAGCCTCATCCTCGGTCTTTCCGGAATCTTTTGCTTCTTCCCTGGCATCTTCACACTGAACTTTGCGAGTTCAGGCAGTAGCTTCACCATCTCCCTGAAAGCATCAATCTTGCTGATAACATGGTTTTCCTCCCTCTTGTAAAGATCTACAAGCTTTATGCAGAGAGCTTTCTCCCTAGGCGTGAATGAAGCTGGTGGCTCTTTCTGCTTAACAAACCTTATCCAGGCCGTTTCTCCACCATCGCCAGTGAAGAGGATCTTGTATGGGTCGTCGGTATAAACGAAAAGGTGCGCCTCAACGTAGGCAGTCTGCCTCTTAGTGGCGACCTGCTCAGTCATGGTTGCCCCCTCCTATTCTGCTCACAATTGCTGGCGTCTCTTCTTTTCCCATATTTATTTCGTTTTCCATTCTTTTCCCCTCATATCAGTGTTATTCTCGGCGCACTTTCCTCGCTCTTGCCCTCTGAACTTTTGTCCATTTCCTCAAACTCCCTAACCTTTCCCTCAAGATACTCAACCTTCTCTGCCATCTGCAGGATCGGGGACTGCAACTGTTTCTGCGTCAATTTCTCATTTTTCAGAGCCTCTTTCACACGTTTCATCATTTCTTATCTCTTCTCCCCTTAAGTAACCCTAATAATTTCATGCCTCTCTTGGTAAAAACAAAAAGTGTCGATTTCCTATATTCTAAAGTCACAGCGCACTGGTTTTCATGCTCTTTCGCCTTGATCATGTTCGGGAAAGCAGCACTGCACTTCTCGCAATTCCATTCTATAGTTTCCAGCGGAACGGGGCCATAGGGGTTGTTATTGTAAATGACGCCTCGTCTAAACAACGAGCACACCATCCTCATCATCGCAATCGAAGACCGTAATTATCCTGGTCAGATTCTCCACTTGCATGTCCGAAAGGTAACACTTCAATTGTGCCACATTTTCAGTGAAAATATCTGACAGGAGATCTTTCCTGCTTCCATGGTCAATTGTCGTCATTTTTGTGACGCCATCTGCCCATGAACGTCTTATCCGGTCCTCGCCATAGCCCCTGCCGAGGCAAAAGTTTACGAACCATCCAGCAGTTTCAGTGTATTCATCCCTGCTCTCGATTATAGATTCTACGTATTCCGCAGCAAAATCGTTCCCATCCTTTTTTATGGAAAAGGTAAATCCATCGGGTATTCTCATTCGTTCAGGTTTTCAATTTCCGATGGAGATGGTAGCGACTGTCATAGAGCACCTCTCAAAATCGTTATATTCAAAACACTCATGTGATAGCCATGGCTGTTTTTAGAAACAGAAAAGAGAAGAAGGATGTGGAAAAGGGACTGATAAAGTCCGGAGAGTCGGTTGCAGATGCTGCTGAGAAGCGCCCTCTTGGCACAGCTAGAAACGCTTATCAAGCCGCAAAAGACTTTGACAAAGCGTTTAAGGCAAGCAAAATGAAGCAAAAGCGCAAAAGAGGAAAGCCTCCTAAAAAATAGGCCACACGTTCTATCCAACCCGGTTCCCCCTTTTGATCTTCTCCTTACATGCGTCGCATACTTCCAGAAAATTGCAGTATGACGAAAGATTGTCTGAAGAACCGTAATAAGCGCAGGAATGCGAATCATCTGATTCTGCAACCCTTTCTATGGATTCCACTTGAATGTCGTATATTCCGATATAATGGTGCGTAGCACTACTCAACCTTCTTAACCTCCACTGTTTCCACCAACTGATATAACCAATCTTCCAAACCGAAAGTCTTGGCCTGAACGACAAGTTCCTGTATTAGTCCCATTAGGACGGATTTCCGATGTCCAGTAACTGTGATCCTTACCCCTTTTAAGATCCTGGCTGTGCTATATCTGGTATTTTCGTCTATTATTCCTTTAGCGATACCTCTCTTGATCTTTTCCCTGACTCGTTCGATTGTCACCAACGCCATTTCTTGGTCAAGCACTTCTTCTGTCCACACTCCCCTGAACGCAAGAGCGTCCACGTTTGATGGGCGCATGCTAAAGGAGAAAGAATCAGGCATTTCAACCAGGAATGTTTCGTGGGTTGTCAAGACAAACTTCATACTGTCACACTCCCCCCATCTTATATGTAATGGGTGCATTCCTATCAAATGGCAAATTTCAAAAAACCCGGATGAAAAGACATCAAAAGAGGGGAGAGAGACCTGGAGAAAAGTATCATCGGCAAGAGGGGGATTGAGGCCATTGAGGGGACCAAGGACATCATTACTGGGATCAAGAATGATAGGAAGGACAAGAGAAAGGGAAAGTGAACCACTCATAACTCGTCTTCCTTCCATGTCTGCTTTACTTCCGTATTGTTGAAAGCGTCAATGAGATCCTCGTGATTGTGGAAGCACTTTGCCTGTAACGCTATTTCAAGGAATATCTTCCCAATGCATTCTCCCCTAGTCCCTTCATTCTATCCTGTAATTATGCCTTTCCCGGTGGAGTACTGGGTTTCCACTGTCCAACCGGAACTTTTCATTTTCTCCGAAGCACGTTTTGCAAGTCCATTAAAGAACGGCTCGTTCAGGTGATAAATCTCAGTGTAAACAAGACACGTTCTTTCTTCGGTTCCGCCAAATGACACACCAAATTCATCCCTAATATACCCCACCTCGTCCCTGTACACTCTTGATTTTACGACACGTGTCATTGCACTTCCCCCATGTAAAACCCTATACCAAGAAAAGAGCCAGAAAGAGACGCTGTTTCATCTTGTCCCTCCCGAGTGGGCGTAGGAAACTTTATATGCTTTCCATGTTATCTGTAACGGAAAGCCATCATGGGCGCATCAAGAGTATTGCACATTCCAGCTTTCATTGTATGGGTTATTGGGCTGGCAGGTTTGCTAAACCAATTGATTGGATTTACAAATCTTCTGTCTGACTTGGCCAATGCTATTATATCACCCAGTACATCCTCTATCGGTGCTTTCGTCGTGCATGGGCTTATGGTGGTCTTAGGACTCGCTGCTCATATCGGAATTGAAAAGATGTCATGAAGCAATTCAATCAACTCCATTCTGCTTGCAGTCCTTAAATGTCACAATGAAAAGGATCATCAGAAACCACACCGTAAATGTCAGAACAGACACAATCACAGAGCTAGCACTTATATCAAGGAAAGTGGTCACCAAGAAAAAAATCATCGCTATAAAAGCACTGGGAAGCACTCCCGCAGTCAGAGGAGTGCGTTTTTTATTCATCAGGTTCAGTTTTCTGTTTTAACAACCCTCGACGAACTCGCTGGATTATAACCACCAGAATGATCCAAAGTATACCGGTTAGAATCAAGTTCCTCGTTGAGGAGATCGGCCAATGGATCGCTCCATAGAAGACCTGGACGATCGCCCGATAGAACTCTAACAGGAATTTCTCCACTAAAGCTAGGGCGGCTTCCATTGTTATTTACGCCGGTGCCTCCTTCTTTATCATTTGCTGCACCTTCTCCCTGACACCTTCAATTATAAATTCGCTACGGTTTCTATATCACATGTCACTCGTCGAAATCGCTTTCTCCACCTTTAGAACGAGATCTGGGGGAGTTTTACGGTATCATACATCTTCCTTTCTCCATTGGTGTTATCCATTACTAGTAAATTACTCCTATTAGAGTGTTGCTATGTATTACGCCCTCATTACTCCCAACTGTTAATTTTGATGTAATATCATTGCCATGTATGGCAACATCATACACGACTGTAAAGATTCCAGACCAGCTCCTCGAAAAGATCGAAGATATAATTCGTGAAAATCCCCAATATGCATACCGCGACCGTTCCGAGTTCATCATTGAGGCGATACGCGAGAAGATACAAACTCTTGAGGATCGCAAACGAACTTCAGCATCGGGAACGGCAACTGGATAACTGCCTAAGGTCACGCTGGAACCTCCTGCTTTTCGCGGTGCTCTGCGAGGAGCTTTCTAATGGCTTCTTCAAGAGTGTTTACTCGAAAGTCAAACTTAGCGTCGTAAAGCTCTGAAAGGCATTCTTTGCTTATTCCAATGGTTGTTTTGTTTGACATATACAATATGTAAAGTATAAGTGGTATTAATTATGTATGGTAAATGTAATGTTCACCTACAGATTGTAAGGTTACGTTAACTTCACTTGATTTGAGGTTCTCTAAGTCGATTCTCGCGAAACTCTATAGCGAGGGGAGTTGTCTTAAGACAACTTTACAGGATATAGTCAAAAACCTATACTCGCTTGACAAATTACTAACCTCTCTGAGCAACGATGGGTTAATTAAAATCGACGTAAAGGCATTTGGGAAAAATATCCAGGAGATATCACTCACCCCTAAAGGTCGAATTGTTGCCGAAAATCTCATTCATCTGGAAGAAAATAGCATAAGGATACCTGAAGGCTTGATCTCGGAGATAGAGAAGATAATCAAGAGGGACAAGTCACATTCATCTGTTGAAGAATACGTTAATGAAGCTGTGAGGAAAGCCATTGAGAAGTGGAAAAGGGAGCATGCGGTGGGGTGAAAAAAGTGGATAATAAAGTTCGGAGGGAAAATGAGACTGATGAGCGAGAAACTTTTATACATACACTTAAGGAAGTGGCAAATAGTGTTTTAGACGACTCTGTTAATTATTACATCTTCTATTATAGGAACTCTGGTAAAAGGAAAATAAATGCATTTAAGACAAGCATTAACGAGAGTATAGGCAAGAGACTTAGTGTTGCCATTAGAAATTCAATTAAATCATTACAACCCAATTCTATTTACGACTATGAAGATAATGATAGCGAAAACAATCATGACCCGGAATTGATCGAATCGGTTGAAGTCCCAAGATTTAAAGAGATTATGACTGCCATTGCAGAAACGGAAGAAATGCTCTCCCTTAGTAGCCTAAAGGAAGCCACTTCACCTAAATTTGCCATTACAATGGGAAAAATTACTGGTTTTGGTGTTCTAAGAAAAGTTAGTTATTTGAAAGAAAAACGAAGTTTCATGTCATTAAATGACTCAGGAGTTTTCAATGAAATAGACGATGCAGTTCTCTTAGAAGTTCCAGATTCCATTTCAGCGTTCCACTTTGATGATAAGATTGTGATCTTTAGTGAGGGTGTTTTTGAATCTATTTTCAACTATCATGAAAAGATTATGTCAACGCTTGAGAATAAAATGGAGTATAGTCAAAAATTGTTCTCAGACACAGCCCTATTTTATAACTCAATTAGAAGTGATTCCAGAAAGGCAAGGAAACTGTTCAATGCTTACAATAGTGATTATATAACGTCATTAAAAGTCTCGGACATAGTAGATTATGCGACCGAATTTAATCTTGACATAAAAATTAATCAAGATGATGATAAAATAGATTTTGCCAGCTCAAATGCATGGCATGTTGTCAAGGCCATCTGTGAAGATTTCTTCACTGGCAGGTGGTCTAAAAATCACTTTTCTGCCAATAATAAATTTAGACTTAATGGAAAATAAATTCTAACATTATACCAGGTAATAAGTATAATCTGTAATACTGAAAAACTTATACATCTGTCCAGAATTCTTTAGATTGCTTCTAATTTTTAGCTTTGAAATAGCGTATATTTCATTGTTTTCCAATGTGGGATCAGATATATTCTCTATTTCCACTTTGTAGAACTTGTAGCCGAAAAGCGCTAATATGGGGTTATAAAATAGCATATCACTGTTAATATAGAGCGAATAAACAATTAACAGAATAATCAGAAAAGATACAAAACCTTCTATATTTCTGGATAATAAAGGTAAAACCGAAATATACGTCACTACATATATAGTGTAGATACTTCCTCGATCTTCCACCTTTTTAATTACAGTTTTATCTTTTCTAGAATCTCTGTTTGACTTCACCGACTCCTTGAGCGCTATTCTCCAATAATAAATTCCTATAAGAGATACGATTAGAAAAACAGCAAAAAACAGCAATTGAAATATATTTAATGGTTGAATTGAAAAAAGTAGGCCAATAAGGAAGAGTGGAAGAAGGTCTCCAAGAAACAGAATAGTAATCTGACCACGATTTAGCAAACGATAATCCTCTCATTTACCTTAATGCAAGTCATATAATAAAATTTAATTACGAACATCCCTTAGAACCCATCCATTTTTTCCTGATCTTATGATATTTCCCTCCGCCATCTTCCGTTTAATTTGTATTTTTCAAGGATCTTGTGAAATCTTATCTCCATATCTCTTTGAGTTTCTCCATATTATTCTTTTGTATCGTGCTCCATGCTTTCAGGGCAGCTTCCCGGTATTTCTCATGGTTATATTCAACATTCATCATTTTTTTATTCCCTTTCTGGCTCTAATATCATATATACAAAGCCCCCTAAAAATTTTTTAAGAAGAATCCATCATTTCAGGCTCTCCTCGACCATGACATCTATCTTCTCCTGTATCTTTCCAAGAAGCTTTTCGATTTTGCTATTCGCATCTTCAAGACTGACAGATTTTCTGACTATCCCCGCGCACTTCACGATTCCTTTCATCAGTCCATTGTAGAATTCAACGTCGAATCTGTTCATGGAATTTGACAAGAATGTTCTACATTCATAAATCTTTCACTACATTTCAAAAATGAGCAAATGGTTCTAAATACGGAGGTTTTACTATGTTGTATTAATTTAAATTGTTCGAACGGTGATCCATATAGATCATGAAAGGGTTTATCTAAATCGTAACTGTAATCTTTGTATGTCGATCCTTGTGGTTGAATACACTTTCCAGAATATTAGGATCAATCTTCATTGCATTAGACTAAATTATAAGCAATTAAGTGAGCAAAAAGCGACTTTGCGAGAGGGCAACCAAAAAAATGCAACAAGGGGGATTCCCTTACTCAATAACTTTGTGTTGGCATCACATTTCTGTATTCTTAAAAGCATTTGCAAACTGGTAACAGGAATGGCACATAAAGCTATTCTACTTGCGAACCTTAGACTTGATGTGGGCTGATCAACATTGATCCCATATGGAGATCCCCTCGGGTTTAAGCGAGAGTTTTCTGAAAGTTGTTTTGGGAACTACGATGCTATTTTTGCGAATTCCGACGTTAAGAATGGGCTTATTGATTTCAATTTATTTCAACAATATATGTTCTACGTTGGAGATATAATCACAACCTTGACTTTAGGAAATTCGGTCAAGAAATTTATTGACTTTCTAATCGATGAAAAAGTGACCCACATGCTGTTAGAAATGAGGCAAAACCATTAAAACAAGGTCAATTGAAAATATGGAAAGGTGGCCCAAAGAACGTACCAGTCATCGAAGGAGAAGGTGTTCCCTCGCCTGTTATAGAAATATGTGAAACGAGACCATTGTTCCAAATTCAACGCGGGTATTTACTAGCATTGAGAAACATAAGAATAGAATACAAGGAATTTGAAACTGGGCTCTTCCTTGAAGCATCTGGGCATTCCTTTTTCCCTGATCCTGACAACGTATGTATTGTTGGTGTAAGTAAATGCTGTGGCAACAGCTGGTAACTTCCTCGTAAAACAACCCATCTGGATTGGAGATCCCCAGCGAAACCCTTATACTAAAATGAATAGTCAGGGAGGAACTAAATGAAAATAAGTGAAGTTCATGCGAAACTGGACAAGAAGTGCGTAATAGCAATCAGGTGTCCCAAGTATGGAGCCAAGTCTTGGAATTGTTCCCTACCGTTAATCGTTTTCTTGCTCAGGTATGCCTTCAATGAACATCTAAACAGGAATATAATATTTCAATGTTTCTGTTCTGCGAAACGTGCATTGCCATATGTTTTACAAACATTCAGGACAGACCGTGTACGTATAAGATGGAATTTCAGGTACAAACGCGATCATTTACTCTGAATTAGATGTTCTTAACGCGTTTTCAAAGTGCCGTGGAATAAAGAACGAATCAGTTTTTTCTGGGAATCTGTAAAAATTTTATCATGAAGTTGTACTCCCCCAGATCCCTACGACAGCTTTTATGGGAATAAAACAACGTAAAGAGAGATTAGACATTGTTTTTCTACGAGAAGTAACTTACATAATCTCTTTTTCTATAAGATCTCTTTGCTCATCCGTAATTCCATAGAGTTCATAAACTAAAATGTCAATTTTTTTGTCTATCCTTTGGATTTCTTCTTCCAATCTAGCTCTTTTCTCTGTGTGCTTAATTCCCATTTCATTTATTTCATTGTTTAATGTAGTTATTTTATTAACTAGTGGAATTACCTCCCTTTTAAATTTATTAGATATTTTGATTTGTAGCTCCTTAATTTGAGGCGGGCCGACTCTTATAAACCCACCAGAAAGAGATAGCCCGCTGAACATCGTTCTGTAATATGAAGACATGAATTTGCTGTTGAGTATAGCTATAATTGGTCTTAAGTCGTCTTTAGAAATTATGACTGTTGTAGATTTCCCAGCTAGGCATTGACCATAATCTAAGTAACACTCAAGCCGTTTAGTCATACCTCCAACAATGATCTTGGTGTAATTTGTCTGCTCAAGTCTCTTCTTCGAGAAATGTTCTAACTTATCTATACCGACGATGGGCCTATTATAAGATTCCTTTATATATCTTGTTTTAAAAACTCCCCACAAGCAGGAATATCTATCTAAAGTGCCTGTATTCACAAACTTGTAATAATTAATGTCATCCTCAGTTTGTTCTTTTATTATTTTTTTAATTTCGTAGGCTTCTGAAACTGTTGCAGCACCAATCACCTGTGCAATATCTCCAAGTTTATGCACTTTCCCCTTAAATATCGCGCCGTTCGTGGAAGAGTCTGAAAGTATATGTGACCACGACCTATTTTCACCTTTGGTTAACTCTCTATAGTTTACAACTTTAGAACTTACGATCACAGGCACTTCTTTCTTGAGCTCAATTACTTCAACCTTAGTGGTATTTCTTAATGCCTTAGATTTCTGTACTACAATTACTATTGGATAAACGCTTGCATTGAATACGGGTACCCTCGAATAATCTCTTATTATTTTTACAGAGTACTTTGCAAGAAATTTTCTTGTCTGTTCAGCATAATCAGCTGAAAGTAGTTTATTTGGAACTATCATCCCCAGATATCCACCGTCTTTAAGCAATTTAATCCCCTTTTCGAGGAAGATACAGAATAAATCCCAATTGCCTTTAGCACATTCATATGTTGTTCTGCACTCTTCCCGAGTTTCCGGTTGCGACCGACTCATCTCTTCTGAATCTATATAGGGTGGATTCCCTATTACTACATCAAAACCTCCAGCATCTGTTACTTCTGGGAATCTTTCCTCCCACTTGAAAGCATTCAGTCCGGCAACGTTTTCACTTTGAATAAGGCTGTTTCCATGTTTTATCCTTAAATCAACTTCACCTGGGAGTTTTCTATATCTTTCAGCGGCCTTAAGGAGAAGGTTTAACTTTGTAATTTCAACAGCCTTTTCATCCAAGTCTACTCCATATAAGTTGTTCTTCAGAATTTCTGTTTTAAAAGTATATTTTCCCTGTTCATCGATTCGGTCCTGTTTAACTTCAACATCTTTGTAAAGTCTTGAAATCAAACGGTCAAATGCTTTGATTAGGAATGAGCCTGAGCCGCAAGCTGGGTCTATGATTTTTATATTTCTAGCGTTAAAGCCCTTTGCATTGAGTATCCCATCCAGAGTACTATCAACTATGTATTCGACTATATACGTAGGGGTATAGTAGATCCCTTGTTCTTTCCGATACGTTATCCCATTCATTAGACTTGTCTTGCCGGTTTTTGTCTGGGCTAGAATCTTTCCAAGGTACTGCTCATAAACCTGCCCCAATATATCGGCATTAATCCAATCGAAATTGTAAACATACTGTTTATCTTTAGACATATATAAGAGGCTGACCATCTCCTGAACTATTTTGCCATCAATATCGATTACATCACAATCATTGTCGGTTCCGATTGCAAATAATCCACCATTGTATACTTCATTGTATTTCTTAAAAATTTCTTTAAGTCTGTGATAAGCGCTTCCATACGAGTTATGAACGATTTTTTCCATCAAAAATATTCCCTCTAAATTAATACCAACGTCCTCACACTTGCGTATAAAAATCAATCGGTCTATTATCCGCTGGATGATCTCTTCCCTTTCATTTAAGTTATATTTTTTCAGATATCTCCTTTCGATATCAATTGCTATTAACCTACGAATTGACATCAAACCTTCTAGAAGAGGTTTATCGATAGAAATCCGTTTCTTCAGCCTTCCCTCTTCCTCAGCTTTCCTCAAGAGTAAATTTTGCTCAAAGCTCTCCCTATGGAGGTAGAGCAAATCATGCAGGTTATTGATGTAATCTTCCGGAGAATTGAATACCCTGAATATATTTGTTAATGGATTTTCTTGTTCCACACAAAAAATTTTCATTCTTTCGAAATTGGTAGAAATGGCAAAAGGAACATTGGTTCTAGAGAGTGCGTAAGAAATCACTTGCGTATCAGCTTCTCTTTCCAGCGGAAGACCGAGACGTTTTGCTTCTAGAAAAAACACTTCCTTGCCGTCAATGCTGAAAGAGTAATCCACAAAACCTGTCTTATTTCCTCTTCGAACTTGTTCGCTCTTTGTAAAATCCTTCGGGGTCCAACCTAAGATTGCAAATAAGGGCTCTATTAGTTTTGTTTCGGTATTTGTCTCCAATTGTCCCTTATGTTTATCATAATCTTCTCTGAATTCCTTTATGAAAGCTATGATATCGCTCCTAATTTTATCTAAGTTCATTCTATTGCTATTAAGTTTCCAATATTTAAGATATTGCTTCTGGTATTCGGTGTTGCAGGCAGATGCATGAATGAAATTTTAGGTCAACCCCTAAAGCCTCCTCCAGATACAATGCATAGGTAATAAGTTAATTTTTTGAAAATTTCAGCTTGATTACAATTCTTCCATTGTATTTTTATACATAACGAATTAAGTAATTGCGCATAGTTTCTTTAGAACATTATTTGTTCTGCTGTACTGGTCAAACTGCTCTTTAACAGCCATTATGAGATCCGCAATGGATGGAAAATACCTGTTATGAGTGCCCTTTGATCTTATGATTTTCCACACTCTCTCTATGGTGTTAAGCTCAGGTGAATATGGCGGAAGGAATTCCAGTATTATGTGGGGATTAGCGTCAAGGAATTCTTTCAATAGATTGGCGTGATG
>JAJYVJ010000042.1 GCA_021792045.1 Thermoplasmata archaeon
AATGATCTCCATTCTTCCTGGCCATCTTGTGTTAGATACTCCCTTTTCTATCTTGGCCCTCCCGGGGTTAAGATCATCAGATTGCTCTAAGGCTAGAACCGCATTGCTGATGTTCTCGATCTGGAATTCGCCTAACAGATCAGTGTGGATGTAATAAGTGTCTTTGCTTGTAGTAAGATCAAACGAGGTACCATCTTCAGATTCCTCGAGATTTTTGACAGAGCACTCCTTAATTCTCAACAAAAGCTTGCTGTTCCTAACATCAGATATTCTCCTTATCTCTTTTATGACCGCTCCTTTCGTGTCTCCAAGGACAACAGGTTTTCCTCTCTTGATTATCCCCCCCTCTTCCCATGAAATCGCTTCAAGTGAGCAGCCAAGTTTGTCTGTATGCTCGTATCCGATAGTGGTAATAACGCTCACCTCAGGCGTTATTATGTTTGTCGAATCAAGTCTTCCTCCGAGACCAGCCTCAATGGAAGCAACACTATTCTTCATGCTCCTGAAATATGAAAGAGCAAGGAGTGTTGTGGTCTCAAAAAATGTTGGATTTCGTAAGTTGACCCTCAGCTTTTCTATTAAATCTCTGTTAGACGCAATGAATTTTTCTATATATACATCCGGAATCAGCTTCCTTCCAGAGACAATTCTTTCATTGAAGTCAATGAGATGCGGTGATGTATAAAGTGCAGTTTCCGTTGTTTCTTGCAATGCATTGTATATGAAAGCTGATGTGGAGCCCTTTCCATTGGAACCAGAAATATGAAAAGATCGGAAGGAATCTTGTGGATTATCAAGATACTTTGCGAAATTTCTTATGACTTCAAGATCTAATTTTACCCCTTCTCGCTTAAGGTTGTAAAGAAAATCCATATCCACTGAATGCATCGAAAGGTGATGTACCGTTCTTAATTATATCTTATGCATCATGTTTGGATTTTGTGGCCACAGTATTGCAGACAGAAGGAATTTTTGCCCCTGTTATAATGCTATGTATTTTGAGGCAGTGTAGTAATCTATCACTAGCCTCAATTTTCAAGCACGATCAAAAAATAATAAAACAACAAGAGCATTTTTGATAAGTCTTACTAATAATATTCGTTAAAGTCCTCAAATTCAGATAGCAACTTCATGTCTCCACATATCAAGCCGCAAGCATTCAACTTGTTTGTGATCAAATCCTTCATTCATGCGGCCGAGATCAAATCAGCGAAAAATCATAGGAAAATTAGGAAACGTCCATAGTATCTATCGCAAATTCTTCTCCCTGGCTCCATCGGGTTATTCATTATGGAATCCCGTGATATACAGCCTCCCTTTAGCATTCACTGACCCTGTCCAAGAGAGTAACCCGGCTTTCCGTCAAACGTGTAAAGTCCTTCAGTTTTCACAGCAGGTAATCCAGAATCCACAAGTCTTGATTGAAGACTAATGAGGTCTTCATACTGAACCCTATTACCATTGACTCTTGACTGAAAACGGCATCTCCAGTGATCAACACAGAATGTTTCTGGTATTCCGTCAGGATAAACCTTTGTCCCTCTATTCGTTATCATTACGAGTTTCAGATCATCACCCGATATTTTTTCCAATCTTCTGCCGAGTTCATTAGGATCTCCCTCCCAGTCAATAAAGACATCTATTCCCACGAGCTCCTTTTTTGCCTTATTTTTAATTTTGAGAGTAATCTTTATTGGTTCTAATTTTGAAGGATAACCCACGGCTTTCAGCACTGTAGGTTTCATTCCTATTCTTTCAATTACTGCATCTGCAAATTCGCTGGTACCTACTTTTTCCATTGAAATGTCTTTATTGTAAATGTCGTACGTGTGTATCCCATCCTCAATTGTTTTCAACCAGGCGTTATGAACTCTGGAAGCCACATCTCCCTGCCCTATGTGCACAAGCATCTGGACTGCTGCAAGTAATAACCCTGATGGATTGGCCATATTCTGTCCGGCTCTCCTTGGAGCCGATCCATGAATAGCTTCAAACATTGCAACGCTATCCCCGATGTTTGAACTCCCTGCAATACCAACGGATCCGGCTATCTGAGCGGCAACGTCTGAAAGAATGTCACCATAGAGGTTGGGAAGCACAATGACATCAAAATCTTCCGGTCTGTCAGCGAGTTTGGCAGCACCAATGTCCACTATCCAATGCTCACTCTGTATGTCCGGATATTCTTTTGCCACTTCGTCGAATACTTTGTGAAATAAACCATCTGTCATTTTCATTATGTTGTCTTTAGTGAAACAGGTAACCTTATGCCTTCTGTACCTCCGAGCATATTCAAAACCGTATCTGATCAATCTTTCTGTTCCGGGCCTTGTAATAAGTTTCAGGCACTGAAATACATCCTCAGTCTGCCTGTGCTCAATACCACCGTAAAGATCTTCTTCGTTTTCTCGAACAATCACTACATCCATTCCTGGATGTTTTGTTTTGATGAATGGATCATATGACTGACACGGTCGAACATTGGCGTAAAGCCCAAGTGTCTTTCTGACCGTAACGTTCAGGCTTTTGTATCCACCTCCTTCTGGGGTTGTTATGGGTGCTTTCAGGAATACACGTGTTCGTCGAAGTGATTCCCATGCTGAGGGCTCTATACCAGAGGATATTCCCCTTTTGTAGACCTCTTCACCTACCTGTATTTCCTCTATCTTTAGGCGAGCTCCTGCAGCTTTGATTATTCTGAGAGTTGCTTTCATAATTTCCGGACCAATTCCATCGCCATTTGCAACTGTTATTGGCACGGAATTTTCCAGTTGAGTTCTATCAAATTGAGAACGATCTTCCGAATCCATCCTCTTGACATAGACTTAACGAATTTAAATCTAAGCTAGAGCACTTTTACGGCACAATGAATTGATTGATCCGAGGGATATTTGGAACCAAAACTATGACCTACGGAGTCGATTTAAACGCACTGGATAGCAATGCAGTTTAGTAAAGATTGGCATTCATGGTTATTCTACCAAGTTTGAAAATTCTCTCTTCGTGTTCTCGTGCTGTATCTTCGCTTCTCCGTTATTTATATATTTATTCCATAAATCATTTTCTACGTTTCTTGCACCATTCCTTGCTCAAACTTCTTTCTAAGAAGTTTGTCGCAAAAGACTTGCATGCATTAATAATGCACTCTGGGGAATTGAGGCCAGGATATAGTAGTTTATTGATAGGCGTCTTTCCTAAAGAAGCCACAGAGTTAAGCTTCGAGATAGGGTGGTATGAATAATATGAGATAAGAATATGCTGGAAAATCTATGTAGGGTGTTATGAAACATATTGATCTAATCTATATCCATCAATTAGTATAAGATAAACATTACTATTAGTGAAATTGAGTTTTCAGTATGCGGCATCACTAATAATTTCAATGATCGACAGCTTCTAGTTCCTTTACGTGCTCACCTACATGGTCATCAATCAGTTCTCCATCTTCAACAACTGATTCCCCTCGCATTATCACATTCTTTGGAAAAATAGCATCAAATCCGTTGAACGGTGTTACTTTAAGCTTTGAATGAAGCCTAGTCTCATCTATCTTGGTTATATCACTTGGATCAAAATTAATGAAGTCAGCAAAGTACCCTATTGATACTTTACCTTTTTTTATACCCATGATTTCCGCTGGAAAAGAAATTGCAGTCTTGACAAGAGTATCTATGTTTAGAAATTTCTTGCTGAATAGGGCGAGCAGCAGAGGGATTCTTGTCTCCACCCCTATTATTCCAGAAGGGGCTGATTGGAATTCCCCTTTCTCGTATTCAGTATGCGGTGCATGATCGGATGATATGAGATTGAACTGCCCGCTAAGGTACAAGCGCATTAACTCGTCCATTATATTCCTTGATCTTAGGGGTGGATTAACCTTCCCCCAAGGGCCGAGATTCATCTCATCATTTAGAAGTATGTGGTGTGGTGTAACTTCTTTTATGAGTCTCTTTTCTGCCAAAACAAGGGTTTTAGGAGAACTGATGTGTGCGATCATGCTCTTATCTAAGTTCAGAGCGTTCATGGTATTAACAGCAATGTTCTCACATTTTTCTGGTCTGAATTTGTTATGATCTCGAAGTGTTTCAGGCTGTCCCAGTTTATGTGTTTTCAGACATATTTCATCCTCTGCATGAAATACCACAGGTACGCCGAGAGAGTTCAAAAGGTCGATCTGACCGCCCGACATCTTTTGCGTCACCACAGAGTTTGTACTTCCGCCTAGAAAGACCTTTACACCACTGCTACGCTGATCGATATCAGCAGCATTGTTTCCAGTGAAAAGCGAGTATAATCCAAAATCGCAGAATGCTTTCTTTCTCACTGACTGTAATTTTTCCTCAAAAAGCCCCCTATCAGCGACAGGAATCCTGTTGTTTGGCATGTCAAATATTGTAGTTGTTCCTCCGGATAGAGCTGAAGCAGTTCCGGTACTGAAATCTTCCTTTTCCGTTTCCCCTGGATCTCTGAAGTGAACATGCACGTCCGTTCCCGCCGGGAGAATTGCACCAGCAAGCTCCATTCTCCGCTTACCGCGAAGATCCTTTCCTATTGCCGTAATTTTTCCATTAGTAACAGCAACTTCAATGCTCCTAAAGAGGCCATCGAAATAAAAATTCCCAGAGATGATCAAGTCATGTGACATTGTGTAGAAATTGTTTGTGCTTAAATAACATTTCTTAGAGTCTGATATGAATTGGCTATAATAACGCCTCGTGATTAAACGTCACGTTTCTCGCACCATTTCTTGACCAAACATCTGTTTAAGAAGTTTGTCGCAAGGGAAAGCCCGTATTATTACTATTTGAAATTTTGTAACTGGTCAGTCTGTTGTGCTTAACAATTTCATCCCGGTTTGACACTTCTTTTGATAATTGATGGAGTTTCTGCTACGAAATTTTTCGTTTTCAACTTTGATGCGTAACATATAGGAATGTATCGCTTTGTATATATCTCAGCACCCCTCTCCGATCTCGATCCACCTGAGATTTCCCTGTATATCACAAAGTACCTCTGCACCCTCTCTGCCCTGTTGTTTGTGGCATCGACATCCGGGCCTATGACAAAACGGAAGAGCTATTCCTTCTTCCGTTTCAGAAGATTACCGGCAAACCTCCGAGATCTCTTGCACTCATAATTGGAATTAAGAAAGAACACGAACTTTTGGTATAATATTTTAATAACGCACGTCGGGTCTCACTTCGAATAAGTTTTATGCTTACTCTCGTGGCACAATGGTGCCTGGTATGGCTCAAGCATAAGATTTAAGGTTGTACCAGAAACCTTAATAATGCATTCTCAATTAAAAAAATGTGAAAAATAAAATAATCATAGCAATTGTTATAGTGGTAGTAATCGCCGCAGGTATAGGTGGGTTCCTGTACTACAACAGTACAGCCTCAAACGGCCATATGGCGATATCGGTTGCAGATGCTCCAGCGTTATCTGGCGTCGGTGCTGTATACATCTCATTTAGTTCGGTGGAATTGCACAGCAACACGTCAGGATGGGTAAACTATACAGTCCCATCTACGACAATAAATATACTTGGCCTAACGACAACAAATGCATCTTTACTAACAAACATAACTCTTCATTCCGGTAAATATACAATGATAAGGCTGTTCATCAAAAATGTGACAGTTGATTTTCTTGGTGTAAATGTGAGCTTCGCCTTAGCGTCTCACTTTGCATTTATTAACCACCCATTCAATGTCACTGCACACTCGACAACTGGAATCGTAATAGATTTCAACCTGAACCAGAATCTCAATATGAACTCCAAGATGTTCACTCCTAACGTTGGATTTGTTGTGACCACATGATCTACACTTTTATTTTTTTTAAACTGGTATCTAGTAATATTCTAGAACTAAGTTTCATTGTATTATTTATAGAGATCTGTGCAAAATCGATCGATCATATGTGTTGTTAAGCGATTTTATGTGTCATAATAGCGTCCTGAGAAACTAGTGATAACGCTGTGAAAACTGAACAAATATTTTGGCTATTTGTTGATGGCTTTCAGATCGTAAGGCTGGTTAACCAGGAATGGATTTCGTTGTAATTACTTGAAAATCAAATGAAAACTTTTGAATTGCATACGTAAATCCTTTGGGTTTCGGACTCTTAAACATTTTAGCAGATCTGACGTCTCTTGAAAATGATGATGGTAAAAAAAGAAACTTCGCGGACTTTCTTGTGTGTGATAAATCATTTATTACCATATCATGATTTATCCTCATGAACTGTGAAGTAAATAGGGTGATGTGCCGAAGGTTAAAACGTAGCATATGGAGAAATCGTAGATTAAAATTAAACCGGAATTTACATTCATTGAAGATTTGGCTTTTTTTATATGGGTTATTGAAATGTGTGTAGCACGGTAAAATTTATTGGATGTGACTGAAATGGCAAAGAAATTGAAACCAGCAAAGATTGTGGACGTTCGTGGAACTATATGCCCTGGGTCTCTTTGGGAGATGTTGATAGCCTATAAAGATGCAAAAATCGGAGACATAATAGCAGTTTATTCTTCGGATCCAGACATAAAGAATGATGCTCCGGAATGGATCGAAAAATCTAAAAATGAACTTGTAGGAGTATATGATCGAGACGGATATTACGAAGTTCTGATGAGGAAATCCAACTAGATGAAATGGTTTATCAGCAAATCTACGCGATCATGTAGATTTCGCTCTTTCCAATTCTTATTTTTATTTTGAAGCAGTTCCATTTCTTTATCAATAATCTTTGGTAAACGGATCATTAGGTTCAGATTTGTAGTGCTTTATAGAGCATAACATATCCGCCAAGAGAAATTACGTTTATCACGAGCAAGAGTACAGCGAGACCAGAGCCAAAATGCATAGAGAGTGAGTAATATATGACGAACGCCAGGATGCTCTGAACCATAAGTATAGAACTAAACGCTATTATGCTGGTGAATGAGCCAGCCTTTAACCTTAGGTAACTTTTGATATAGGACACAGTAATTACTGCAAACACTATCACCGATATTGATATTATAACCAGGTTAGCTATCCAGAATGGTCCCAGACTCAAATCCCCTCCTTTATGCCTGCTGAAGTGAATATTTCCTGTAGCATTTTAATATTTCTCACGACGACTTGATCAGGAAAATAAACTTTGCCATACCCATCTCCTTGGACAAGAACAAGATGGTTTGATATCAAGACCTTCATATGGTGCTCTATTGTCCTGTAGTTTACGTTAAGATTTGAACTAAGTTTATTGGCATTTTTCGGGCTTTCTAATAACGATTTAATTATCTTTATTCTCATTTCCCCTCCTCTTGTTGATACGAATATCCACCAAAAGAGTCTCTCGATCGAGCTCTGAAAATCATTGGTTGTCAAATTCCTTTATAAATTAAAAAGGGTGAAATAAATGTTATTGCACATTTCACTCAGATTTTACTTATTGTGTTACTCCCTGTTATGTGGAATATCTCATTGTATATCATGAACTGTGGCATACCGTTTGAAGTTGTGAAACCAGTGTTGTAATACATTATGTCGTAAGATACGTTGATATATTTGAACTGTGAAGTATTAGCTGCGTTCTGGACTATGAACTGTACTGTCGCGTTGACGTTTGCTGTTTTGCCTGAAAGTGCTGCTATGGGGGGTGACTCGGAATAGAACCACACTGCAGACCACAATCCAAAGAACTTATTCCAGGTTGTGTTTATCTTCGCAAGTCCGGAATATGTTCCGTTCAAAGGACCACCAATCCAGTGCAGGGTTGCATTTGTCTCGTACTGTTCCATTACCGTTGTGTTATTCTCGATCGCTATGTTGTTCCAGTGGGTGAATGCCAAACTATTCACGTAGTTCTTTTCTACAAATTGCTGCGCTGGAGAAACAAAGCCGGCACCAACAATGTGCCATGTTTCATGATATATCATCCAGCTGTTTCCTGACTGAAAGTAATTCAAAGTGTAACTGACATTCAAGTATTGTACCTGTTGGCTGCTGCTAACTGGTGTCAGAACAAACTGGTTGCTTGATACAACCATGGCGTCTCTTCCACTAACACTGACGGTTGGAGGAGTTACTGTGTAATACCAGACTGCTGACCAGAGTCCAAAAAACTTGTTCCATGTTGCAGTTATATTTGTGATTCCTGAATAAGTTCCAGCAAGAGGACCGCCGATCCAGTGCAAAGTTGCATTGCTGCTGTACTGTGCTTTGAGCAGGGATACATTTTCAATGGCTATGTAGTCCCAATGTGAGTATGCGCTATCTAGCACGATTTTGCTCTGTTGTGTAGCATAGTTTGTCTGAAGATTGTTGTAGTTGCTCTTTTCGTTTCCTGCATTAGAGTATTCAAAAACAAATAGCCCCGCCATAACCACGGTGAGGACTACGAATACTGCTAACACCATCTTTAGGTATTTTTCATTCATAATTTCTTATTTCATCTTCATTTATCGCTTTTTTTCAAATTTCTATGCAGATTATATGCAAATCTTTTGCAAGTCCAAGTCTAGAATACTGTACAGAGGATTTCGCTATGTTGGTCATATGTGATTCCGATCGCGGTTCCGCAATAAGATTAGATCGGTGCAATTTCACTCTGTACTCTTTGTCTTTGGGTTTAGTTAAACAAAATATGAACTGTGATAGCATTTCAAGTCCATTTGCTGTTAAATACGATACAGAGATTATGTTCTAGTGAATGCCGAACAGAAATCCCCATACAGATGGGTCATGGCAGCAATAGCAGGTCTGCTTATGACTACAAGTTTCATCTCGCTTACAGCGTTCGGCATATTGTCTTCGAAGATGGCCATATATTACCACGTGAGTGTAAACGAACTGACCATCCTTGGCATAGATTCATTTTCAATAGGTCTTTTTGCAGCGTTCTTTCTTGGAAACGGCGGTGTTTTCAACACGCGTCTCAAGACCGGAGTACTGCTTGCTCAGTTGTTCCTAATAGTCCCGCAGTTTTTGATACCAGTTTTCAATAATATTATCGTCCTGATCATACTCCGCTTCCTCCAGGGACTGATGATCATGATGCTTGCTCTCTTTTCAATCCAGCTCGAGGGATGGTTTGCTCCTGATGAAAGGGCAAAGTCTCTTGCTTTCACCCTTGGTGCCATCAGCCTTGGAAGCGCCGCTGGAGGTCTTTTAGGTGTAGCGTTCAGATCTTTCAGCTGGCAAGAATCCTACTATGTAACTGGCGTACTCATGCTGGTTGGGGCAATCATCTACTTTGCTCTTGCCAAGGATTCACCAGAGCAGAAGAAAGAATTCATACAGGAAGAAAAGGTCAAGCATGAAAGCGCTTGGAAGAATCCAATGACATGGGTTATGGGTATAATTCAGATACCATTGAGCTGGACACTTTTCAGTATTGGCGGATATCTCTCTACATACTCCCGATTTCTCGGATATTCGATCTCTGAATCCGGAACACTCGTAATCGCATGGGGGCTTGCCGGCTTTGCAGCTGCATTCATTGGTGCAGTTCTCGGTGATCATTTGACCAGGAAGACAAATACGAACAGGGGGATATTAAAAGCCAGGTTGAAGGTTATGACCCTGGCGGATGTCTTAATGGCAGTTGGCATAATCCTCATGGTAGCTCTCGGGCATGTATCTTTCTATGCTCTGCTTATGGCAGTCATAATAAATGGATTTCTAATGATGTTTCCTCCGAACTACTGGGCTCTTCCCGGGAACATATTTCCTCTTGTGATTGTTACGGAAGGTGCATTCGGGATGGGATTGATTTCAAATTCAGCAGATGCAATCGGCCCCCTCGTGACCTCCTCAATCATCTCCACTGTAGGATGGACCGGAGTCTTCATGATCATGCTTGGTCTTGCTTTCCTTGGAATTGCTCTCAACGTTTTCCTTGCGAAGTCAAAAATTAAGGTTCCTGAAGGAAAACCCGAATGAAAAACTGCATCTCTATTTTTTGACTTCCGGATGTGCAGATATTGTTTATGTTATTTCAATGAATTTTCTCAAGCTTTCTTCGAAGGTCTTCCCGTTCCTGCTGCAGGGTCTTGTCAAGCGGGAATTTCTTGATCTTGGTATCAAGTTCGTTTATCCTCATTTCCAGGCTTTTTTTCTTTCTCGTTAGATCTCTTTTACTTAATCCCATATGAAGAGAGTCATCCCGTAGTAGGACTAATATTTATCTTATTTATTTTTGAAATTGTTGTTTCAATCAGGATCGTGAAAAATGTTATAAAATGCACAGGAATCTCAAAATATTGGAAATTCGGATCAGAACGCTTGTAGAAAGCGACGCTACATCAGTCAGGGAGGTTGCCATCGAATCCTGGAACTGGGCCTACAGACAAATATACGCGAAAAACTATATCGACTCGTGGATCGATAATAATTATTCCGTGGTTTCGTTAGTGGATTCAATAAACCGGTCCAACGAGGAAAACGGTATGACATTCCTGGGCGCCTTCGAAGGTAAGGAACTTTGTGGATTTCTCCAGGGCATTCTTAGGAAAGACCACGGCGAGATTCTCAGGCTTTATGTGAATCCATCGAAATCAAGACGCGGGATAGGCACACAGCTGTTAAATGAATTCGAGAAATACATGCTGAAAGAGAGGATCACAACGTTAATAGTTGGAGTGCAGGAAAAGAACGATATCGGAATCAATTTCTATGCAAAACACGGATTCGAAAAAGTCTCCAAAGAAAGCGATGAAATAATAATGTCGAAAAGGGTTTGCGATGCTGATTGATAAGTCCGCCACGAGATGCAGAATTTTATTTTTCCAGGGATCTAAAGCATCTCTCTCAGAACCTTTTTGTCTATCTTACCGGTGCTGGTCTTCTGGAACGAATCAACGAGGCGGAATTCATCAGGGATCCAGAATTTGGCGATTCTTCCTGAATCAACGAATTTCATCAGGTGGTCTCTCATCTTCTTTTCGTCCAGTTCCTTCAGACCGGATATAAATGCAACAGGACGTTCCTGCCATTTCGGATCCGGTTTTCCCACAACTGCTACTTCTCCGATACCAGGATACGTGCTTATTGCATCCTCTATGACCACGGTGGGTATGAACTCACCGCCGGACTTCACAGCATCTTTTTCCCTGTCGACTATTGAAACCACTCCGTATTTGTCCACGACAGCCAGATCGCCTGTGTGCATCCAATCATCCTTCCAGAGTTTCTGTGTACCTTCAGGATCCTTAACATATACTCTGGTAAGCCATGGTGATCGGACAATAATCTCCCCGATCTCCTTTCCGTCGTTTTTGACCTCGTTCCCCTCCTTGTTCACAACCCTGATATCTACAAGTGGGATCGGGATACCTGCTCGGAGAGAAAGGTCAAGCTTATGCTCTTCGTCAAGCCCTAACATGTCGCTCGAGAACAGGCCAAGTGTGAGAATCGGAGCAGTCTCGGACATGCCATAACCCGCATTAGCCGTAATACCGTGTTGCTCAGCCAGCTTGTAGAGGCCCTTGGATAACGCCCCTCCGCCTATAACTGTCCTTATACCGAGATCCTTGATAATCTCGGAATTCTTTGAATTGATGAGCATATAAAGGACTGATGGGACCATGAGACTCACAGTGACCTTTTCCTTCTTCATCACGAGCGGCATTGTTTCAAAGTTGTACTTACCTGGCAACACATATTTCATACCCTTCATGATGACAAAATATGGTGTACCCCAGCTATGGACGTGGAACATCGGTACGAGGGGCATAATGACATCAGTGCTCTTCATGTTTATCGGTGGGTCTGCGAGCGCAGATGCCGCGCTCAGCGTATGAAGAACGAGCTGTCTGTGGGTGAATTCTACTCCCTTGGGCATTCCTGTGGTCCCAGATGTATAGAATGTTGTTGCAAGATCGTTCTCATCGATTTCAGGGAGCGAAGTGTTCGCTGAACCTTTCATGAGGTCTGAAAGCTTCGTTGCTCCCTCAATCATCTTTACCGGCTCACCCGCATCTGAAGACACTATCCATCCCTTGACAAATTCAAAGAGAGGTATGCTCTTCTCTATTATCGGGACAAATTCATCCCTTATTATCACAAATTTATCGTCCGCGTGCTGCATTGTGTAGAAAATCAATTCCGGAGGATACCTTATGTTTACGGTATGTAAGACGCCGCCAGAAAGTGGGACAGCATAATACAGGTAAAGGTAATTCATCGTGTCGTAATCGAAGACGGCAACTCTATCCCCCTTCTTAACGCCCATGGAAACTAAGCCTTTTGCAAGCCTGAAAACAGTTTCCTTGAATCCCGCATACGTCTCAGTCTTAACTCCACTGTACACTATTTGCTGATTCGGGTTGTTCCTAACAGAAGATGTCAGAAGTTTGTCTATTGTAAGTTGATACTTATCCTGATACATGAATGTTCATGGTTTGGAATGAAATTAATTTTGCTATAACTGTGGTTTGCGATTTATTCATTCGGGTTTATGTCTCTCTTTCAACATATAGAATATCGGGGGGCAACTTTATGAATATATCGATATCCTTTTTTCCACCTTCGGGCCGTTTCAAATGAAATGCAAGATGATTGCAAAGCTATCATTACTCACATAGCGTTAGTTGCTATTCATAAAAGGAAACGTTACGTTCGAAACGTGAATGTACTTGGAAGTATGAATATTCATACTAGTAGTAAAAGTAGAGGCAGAGAGTAATGGTACAGAAGATAAGTGCATCCCTTGACGAAAAAAATAGTGAAATTAATAGATATGGACAAGGGAGATATCCCGAGGAGTAGATATATAGAGAATGTCATTAAATCATGGGCTTACCATTGGAGGCTCTGTGGCTTTTTTCAGACGAGTTTAACAGCGTGAGCGCATGGGAAAGATTCATTTCTGCACATACATCGCAGCGAATCGGAAAACCTTTGCACAAGCATGAAGGCTATCTGTTTATCTCTGAAGAATATATGCGCTTCTATAATTCAGAAATGGAATTAC